>DKER01000035.1:6562-11646 GCA_002452555.1 Fidelibacterota bacterium UBA6817
CTGATCGCTACCGGCTACCGGCTACTGGCTACTGGCTACTGATTTTTCTATTGATAATCCAAGCTGAAATGAGTATCCTAATTCTGATGTCCAAACATAGAAATCCGACAGTGCTTGTTCTGCTTGTTTTATTGATCATTGGATCATTGCCTCTTTATGCCCGTGATAACCGGGATTATCATATTCGTTTTGGTATTGATGTCCTCAAAGATGCGGGGTTCGAGCCGCTTGAGTGGAAACGAACCGCTGTCATGTGCAATCAAACAAGCGTCAATGCCGAAGGAAAACATATTCTCGATCTGATAAATGCGTCCCCTGTTGCCCGCATCCCGTTTGTCTACTACATGGAGGCGCCGGTATGGAAAAAGAGTTCCCTTGTGAACAATATGGTTTTCAGTGACAGTACAGCATTGAGAATACTCACCTATCCGGAATTGGTATTCAGCACAATCGACATATTGTCCATTGATGCCCTTTTGTTCGATATGCAGCTGACAGGAACAGTGGATGATCCGGGTTTGTCAATGCTGCAGGTCGCCGCATCACTGGCTTTGCGGTATGATCTGGAACTGATCATAACCGATCGCCCGCCCATGTCGGTTTCGGAAGGTTTTGAAGGGCCGTGGCATCCCGGATTCGAATTACCCTATCGTCATGGTATGACAAACGGAGAGCTTGGCATCTATTTTGGCACTCATTTTTTCCCCGGACTGCGCTTGACCATTATCCCCCTCAAACAATGGAAGCGATCCTATTCTTCTGCAGATGCGGATTATTATAAAACTCCGGTTGATACAGTGATATATCATCCGTTACAGGGAGCTCATATTCTTGAACGGAACATTTTGAGGGCAACAAACCTTTGGGTTGATAAAAATCCTGAACAATTATGGTTTGGATCCCCATCGGCCGACCCTTTTTTTATCAAAGCAAAACTCTCTGACATTGACCCGGAATACGGAAATATCCGGATTAAATCGGTTCATTCAGACTCGGTTACGTTTTCTGTTTTAAGCCTGGATCAGGTTCAATTGACACCTTTCTGCAAAATATCTGCCGCGTTAAGACTTCTGATGATCCTGTATCCCGGTCAGATTACCATTAATTTTGATACATTGCAGTTTATGACGGGAAGCCCGGATTACGGTTTACTCCTAAAGGAACATCGGCCCCTTAATCATATAATGAATTACTGGAATTCGGAATACAGAGAATTTGAACCGAAAAGAAACGCGGTTCTCATCTATGAAAGACAAGAAGAATTTGATAAGACACATACAAATTCTCCTTGATGTAAAAGAATAAAAATCACGAAATTACCGTATAAAATTAAACAAAGGAGTTGGCTATGATTTCTGACAATCGTTTAAGACAAATTGTGCTTTTGGTATTCATAGCATTATTTGCCGCATCATGCGGCAGTTCACAAGCTGTTCAGCGGACTGCCGCTGATACGCAGACGGATCTGAGCGGATATTGGAATGATACAGATTCAAGGCTAGTGGCTGAAGAGATGATCCGGGATATGACCAGCAGACCCTGGCTGACACGTTTCACGTCTGATAATGACAGACCGCCTAAAGTGATTGTCGGGCGTATCCGTTTACGGGATGCAACAGAACATATCCGGACCAATGCTTTTGTAAAGGATATTGAACGGGAACTGATAAACAGCGGTTTGGTTCAGTTTGTTGCCAGTTCAGAACAGAGAGAAGAAATCCGGAGCGAACGGGCTGATCAACAGCAATTTGCATCAGAGGAAACAGCTAAAAGAGTAGCTCAGGAACAAGCCGCTGATTTTATGCTCCAGGGTTCCATTACAATGTTTGTAGATCAGGCCGGAGGCGAGCAGGCTAAATTTTATCAGATTGATCTGGAACTGATTGACGTAGAAAACAACCAGAAAGTCTGGATAGGAACAAAAAAAATTAAAAAGATCATTAATCAGAAGAAAGTAGGGTGGTAATATGAAGGCAACAAAAGGGTTTGTTGCCGTCATTATCCTAATGATATTCCTCCCGGCATGTTCTTCGATGATGACGAAAACATCTGTTTATGAAGGCATGGACGAGGCGATTTCTCAAAACAATTTTTCTATTCCCATTCAACAGTTGGAAAAAAACAAGAATAAGGCGTTTTCGGAAAAAGACAGAGTCCTGTTTTATCTAAACATGGGGATGCTTCTTCACTATCACGGCGAATACGATAAAAGCAATCAAATGCTCACACTTGCTGAACGAAGCATAGAAGAATTGTTTACAGCCAGTGCTTCTAAGATTGCTGCATCGTTTCTGCTCAATGACAACGCATTGGACTACAGTGGGGAAGATTATGAGGATATTTATCTGAATGTTTTCAAAGCATTGAATTTTGCCCATCTGGGAGAAAGCGATGCATCCTTTATAGAACTGAACCGCCTTCATCATAAGATTCAGCAGCTGGAAACAAAGTATACGGATATGAGTGCCAAATACCAGCAGGCCTTGAAAGAACAGGTAGAAAAAGAGGATGCAGATGATGAGAGTCTTCCTGAGTTTAAACCGGGCACCCTGAAATTTCACAATTCTGCTATAGGCAATGCTTTGGGAGTTATCCTGTACCGCTTTGAAAAAGACTATGATGATGCAGAAATGGACAAACGAAAAATGCTGGAAGCCTTTGCCGGGCAAGCTCATCTCTATTCGTTTGATCCTCCCTCCCTGTCTGTCCGGCCGGCAAAAAGGGATAATGCACAGGTTGCTCTCTTTTCCTTTCACGGGCTGGGGCCGCTGAAAGAATCGGCAAATTTCAGAATTACAACATTCAGTAATTACGTTGTTATTTCTTCTGATGTGCCTGAGCCTTTTTCCCAAACCCTCTCATGGCCTGTCAAAGGAGGATATCACTTTAAATTCTCACTGCCTTATCTGGTTGAAAGACAGTCGGTTGTACATCAGGTAAAAGTCAAGATCAATAACGGCAAAGCTATTCCGTTACAACCACTGGAAGACATGAATAAAATCGCAAAATCAACGTTTGAAATAAAAGCTCCGCTGATTTATCTGAAATCGGTTTCGCGCTCAATTATCAAAGGGATTGCAGCAGAAGCCGGCAAGGAAAAAATGAAAGATGAAATTGCAAATCCGTATCTGGGACTATTGGCAGGATTTACAACCGATGTTGCGGTTGATGTCAGCGAAAATGCTGATTTGAGAATATCCCGGTTTTTCCCGGGATATGCATCCATTGCGGATTTGGAATTACCGCCGGGTGAATACCAGATCGTTGTTCAGTATTTTGACCGGTACAATAACATTGTTCATCAGAATGACCTGGGAAAAGTGAACATTAACCCGGGACAATTGAATATATTGGAATCATTCTGTTTACAGTAAAGGAGTTAAAATGGAACGACTTATAAAAGCAAGTTTACTCTTATTGACAGTTTTTCTCATAGCATCATGCGGCGGTAGCAAAAGTACAGGCAGTCCGAAAGGTCGTCCGGCATGGATGGATAATCCGGCTGCTGCCTATCCGGAAAGAAACTTTTTATCTGCACGGGGCGCCGGGGACAGCCGGGAAGCCGCTGAAAATAACGCATCCGGTAATCTGGCAAAAATCTTTAAATCAGAAATCACCGTTGATCAAACTACGCGGGAACGGTATTCCGCTATCACAAAAATGAGCGGTTCCATGCAGGAAGAGCTTCAGACAGACATGGATCAGATTGTAAAGGTTTTAGCCGGAGAAACGCTTTTCAATGTAAAATTCAGCAACAGTTACACGGATGATATGGGCCGGGTTCATGTATTGGCTTATTTGGACCGGCGGGAAACAGCAGGGATTTATGAAGAAAAAATCAATGCCAATTATGATCGCATTGCCTTTCTTAACGAACAGCTGGAAACCATTTCCGACCCGGTTTCACGGTATGCTGTTCTTAATGCAGCCTATACTGTGAGCCAGATTAACAAAGCATTGCTGGACCAGTTAAATTTCATCAATGCCACATCTTACAGTATGCTGATAACCGGCAAAGAAGATCTAAGTTACAGCGTACTGGGTAAAAAACTTACGGATGCCGCAAAATTGCTGACATTCAGTGTTTCATTTGCCGGCGACGACGGAAGAGTGGCATCCATGACATCCGAAACCATCAGCAAGATGGGATTTCCCATTGTTCAAAACAATGCAGTCGTTAAAATCAACGGTGAAATCCGATATGAAGACGTGGATTTGAAACGGGAAAACATGGAATTCGTAGGCTGGAATCTTGATTTGAACGTCATTGGACCTGACGGATCCACATTTGTTCATATTGATGCAAAAGGCCGGGAAGGCGGTGTCAGCAAAGAAGCTGCCAAACGCATCGCTTTAAGGGAAATCGGTAAAAACGTCGGAAAAAAACTGGAAAAAGAACTGACGGCCTATTTTGATACGCGGCTTGTAAAATAATATCTATTACATGCGGGATTTGGTTCATTAAAGTCAAATCCCGCAGCTTTCCAATCCTCTCTTAAACAAATACTTTTGATGATACTCTTCAGCGGGATAGAAAGTTGATGCTTCTTCAACAGCTGTTACGATTTTACTCTTAAATTTTCCGGACGCATCAAGGTCTCTTATCGTATTCTCAGCCGTCAATTTCTGTTCCGGCGAATGATAAAAAATCACGGATCGGTATTGTGTTCCCACATCAGGTCCCTGCCGGTTCAATTGCGTGGGATTATGGACGGTAAAAAAATGATCAAGAAGGATTTTATACGAGATGCTGTTAGGATCATACACAATTTGTACAACTTCTGCATGGCCTGTCTGGTCCGTACAAACCTCCCGATATGTAGGATTATCCAGATGTCCGCCCATATATCCCGCTTCTGTTCTTATGACTCCCTCCGTTGTTCTGAAATGTTCTTCAACACCCCAAAAACATCCGCCTCCGAATGTGGCCCTTTCTTCCATAGTCTCTCCTTTCAGGTTCAAAGTCAGGATCAGTAATATAAAAATTCTTTTCATGGGTTTTCTATGTCAAATATTAGATAAGGGTTCCATAAAAAAGTGTTTATTATAATTAACATTGAAAAGTTTAAGAAATAAAATAAATT
>DKER01000186.1:0-190 GCA_002452555.1 Fidelibacterota bacterium UBA6817
TTTTGATTCACTTGGAAATGGAGAATGGTTAAGTTAGAAATAAGGATAAGAGAAGGAGACCAAGATGAATCAAAGGAAGCGTTATTCAGCCACACAGAAAGTTGAGATTCTGCGAGAACATTTGGAGAACCAGGTTCCGATCAGTGATTTGGCACGCCGTTACGGGGTGCATCCGAATTTACTGCATAAG
>DKER01000186.1:253-6043 GCA_002452555.1 Fidelibacterota bacterium UBA6817
GGAAATCATGGCAGACAATATTCGATTAAAAAAAAAGTACAATGGGGAGATTTGAGGGGTACATGGGTTGAACCGGATATACGGGATGGCGTTGTGAAATACGTAACAAACATGGAAATACAAAGCGGGTTACCTCAGAAGTGGTTTATCACAAGGCTTGGGATAAGCTCCAGTAAATATTACGCCTGGGTCAGGCGATATGGACAGGAGAATCGGCATAATGGCCGAGATTTTTGGGTATTGGAAAGTGAAAAACAAACGATAGTGGATTATTGTAAAGATCGTATCGAAGAAGGCTATCGTCGGTTGACCTACAAAATGATAGACGAAGATATTGCTGCCGTAAGTCCGTCCACTGTGTATCGTATTTTGAAAAAGGAAGGGTTATTGATGCGTTGGAACCCCATGAAAAAAAGTCTTAAGGGGAAGGGTTTTAAACAGCCCAAGAAGCCCCATGAACACTGGCATATAGATATTGCCTATGTGAACGTGAAAGGGACCTTCATGTTTTTAATCAGTGTTTTGGACGGTTACTCCCGGATGATCCTTCATCATGAGCTTCGGACAGAAATGAAAGAATGGGATGTCCAGATTACCCTGCAGCGAACCATCGAGAAATATCCCCATGCGAAACCCCGTCTGATTACGGATAACGGCTCACAATTTATCAGCAAAGACTTCAAAGAATATCTGCGGGTCTGTGGTTTGAAACATGCCAGGACCTTGGTAAATTACCCCCAGAGTAATGGAAAAATTGAACGTTTCCATAAGACTTTAAAATCTGAAGAAATCCGTAGAACAAGTTACCTGGATATGAATGATGCCCGGCGCCAAATAGAAAATTATATTCATTACTACAATCATGAACGTCTGCATAGTGCCCTATTCTATCTCACACCGAAAGAAGTCTTTGATGGAAAAATGGATCAGCGCCTGAAAGAAAGACTACATAAACTCGATCAGGCTGCTCGAAATAGAAGGAATTCATCCTTAAATGAATCTCAAAAAAATTCCATTTCCGCTTGAACCAATACAATTTAATATTGTGAAAATAAAACATTTACAATCTAATCATTGTTTAATACTTAGAGCGTATTTTAAGAGGGCAACATGAACCAATTCGTTTCGAGCGCTTACAGGACATTTCTTTTGCTGGGTATCTATGGCATCGCCATGGGATTCCTCGAAGGCATTGTGGTGGTCTATCTCCGGGAACTCTATTTCCCCGAAGGATTCAGTTTTCCTTTAAGTCAAATGCCTTCGCGAATGCTTTCTGTGGAGTGGCTGCGGGAGGTTGCCACCATCGTCATGCTGGTTTCAATTGGCATGATCGCCGGGAAGAATTTTCTTCAGCGATTTTCATACTTCCTTTACAGCTTTGCGATCTGGGACATTTTTTACTATATCGCGCTCAAACTTTTATTGGATTGGCCGCCATCGTTGTTAACCTGGGATCTCCTGTTTCTCATTCCTGTGGCATGGGTAGGCCCTGTTCTCGCACCGGTGATCTGTTCATTGGTAATGATCCTGTTTGCCTTCCTTATCGTAGGGTTTCAGGAAAGGGGTTACCCTGTAAGCATCAGAACAGGAGAGTGGGCATCCATGATTTCGGGCGCCTTCATCATCTTTTGCATGTTTATTTGGGACTACTCAGCCCTGATTATCCGGGGAGGATATCTTTCCGGTTTTTGGAAGTTGGCAAGTAATGAGCAGTTTCTGCAGATCACTTCGCATTATCAGCCGACCCATTTTAACTGGTACCTGTTTGGTTTTGGAATCCTCCTGATCTTAAGCGCCCTACTGTTCATCTTTCGTCGAACAAGATCGGCCCAACGTCGGACAAGTTTGTCCTAAAGTAGGACAAGCTCGTCAAAGCGGCGAACAAGATCGGCCTAACGGATGGAAACTCGGACAGGTAACATATCCATCATATTGTACATTGTTCATTGCTAAATAAAGTGTTCTTTGACATATTGGTTTACACGTTTTTTTTGACGAATAAAAAAGGCCGCACACCCTATTCCATACTCAAAACTATTTCGTATCTTTGCTTGAAATAATTAAATTTAGCATAGTTATGGAGACAATCGTGATTAACCCCAGGGACAAAAAAAGGCGGTTGCTATCAAAAAGATATTGCGGGCGCTGGATATTCCTTTCGAGAAACCGGAAAGTCCTTACGATCCTGCATTTGTGGAAAAGATCAGGCAGTCCGATCAGGGAATAAAAGAAGGAAAGACCGTCACTTTCAGCAATGTGGAAGAGCTTGACCAATATATAAGATCGTTATAATGTCAGAACTCCTGACCTGTGGTTTTTAAATCAACAAGTTATAAGATTTGGATCGTAAAACAAAAAGTCGCATTTTTAAAAAAATAATCGCTCCCATGCGGAAAGTCACGCGGTTATCGGATGGTCACCAAACCAGCTTGATCATCACCAATAAAAAACTCTCTATTCTTTGGAAAACAGATACTACAACTTCTCTATCTCTTTGACGGAGAGTTTTGTAAACTTGGCAATCTATTAAAAGGGGACGCCGTCTTTTTTCATTTCCCGGGCAATAGCGATCGCCTCTTCACGTTTGCCTTCTTGCCTTTCCTGGCGTTTTACTACTTCTATGACTCCCATACCGATGGTTTCACCTGTTAATTTTTCAATTTCGTTGTCAAATATACGATTTATTTCCTGATCATCAATGTAAATGAAATTTTTCAGGAATACCAAAAAGCTGATAATGTGTTCGTGCTCATAATGGCGCTGCAACAAAGCTTTGGCAATGGTAAGCCTGTCCTCGGCCAAAGTCAAACAGTTCGTCCGCCTGGTAAACTTTTTTCTTCTTCGTTTCTAATAATAGCCTTAATTGTGAAATGGTAAAATTAGAATGGCAGAATGCATTGATGAAAATGACCAATGGTCAAACAAAAATAATTCCTATCCGATTAGATAATTGCATTTTGCCAGCAATTTTGATGCAATCGTTATATATTGATCAATTTCAAAACGGCATTGAAGTTGCCATTAGGCAAATAGTTGATATATCAAAAGGTAATAACACTTTCGTTCCACAATATAATGATGTTTCAAATTTAGTAGCATACAAATGGTGGGAAGATAAGACTTTAATTGTAGAATATCGTGCACAATATTACATGGAACCAATTTCTCATTTTGCGTTTATTACATACAACACCCAAAATCAAATTAGTTTTGGAAGTAAAAACAATTTCGCTTTCAGATTTGGTTTTAATGTGGAAGTTGCTACTTTAAATTCGATAGGAATAAAACTGAATGCAATACGTATTGATTTTCCTGAAAGTATAGTGCCTGGGTTTACTCAAACTGCTGAATTTTCAGCTAAAACTGATTTCCCGATTGATATATTACAAATAATGCATGAAATTAAAATCAATGAATGGAAAGGTATTCCCATGTTTTTTTATAAATCATAGATGTTAAGTGATTTATTTAAATCGAATGAATCATTTATTGATATAATGGAAATTCAAGTTTCAGCAAATATCGGAGATAAGTTTCTGCAAGGGTTGCAGGAGGTTCTTAACGTGATTGACCTCATTAACCGAAGCGATGACAATGAAGATGTAATAATTTTTCAAAACAATTCGAAACTCTCAATACTCGGCTGTCCGAACCTCGTTTACTATCCTCAAAACCCAAAGGGCCGAATCACCCGGTCCAACAATCCATGAACTTTGGAAATAATCACTCCATAATTGGTGATGGGAATATTTTGCCGGTGGGCAGTCAATAAACGCCGTTTGAATTCCATACCCGTGATCATGCAACTTCCGCAATGAATGATTAAGGCATACTCTTCCAGTTTTTCTGGAAAATCGTGACCGGAATACACATCAAAATGGAGATCTTTACCGGTATATTGTTTCAGCCAGCGGGGGATTTTTACCCGGCCGATATCATCGGACTGCACATGGTGTGAACAGGCTTCTGCAATGAGGATTTTATCCCCGTCTTTCAGTCTGTCTGCAGTATTGGCTCCTTCTACCAGCATGGCAAGATCCCCTTTATACCGTGCAAAGGCGGTGGAAAATGTGGTAAAAGGAACGTCTTCCGGTACGCTCCCTGCCACTTTCAAAACCACCTGGGAATCGGTGATGACCAATGCCGGCGGCCGGGATAATTTTTCCAGAGCTTCATCCAATTCGCGATCCTTCACCGTAACCGCAATGGCATCATTATCCAGCACTTCCCGGATCACCTGAACCTGAGGCAGAATCAGACGACCTTTTGGAGCTGCCAGGTCAATGGGAACCACTAAAACCACCACATCCCCCCCCTGAATAATATCCCCGATAATCACCGGTTCACGACGGAAATAGTCCGGCACAGATGCAATGATTTTTTCCTTCAGGTCATGGACTCCCTGAAGTGTTTTGGTCGAGACTCTCAGAGCATTGTCCGCTTCTTCCACGGGAATTTCCGAAGATGCAAGGTCCGATTTATTAAATGCAATCAAATACGGGATATCCATTTTTTTTAAATCCTGAATGATTTTCCTGTCTTCGTGTGTAATTCCCTTTTCATCCGTCACTAAAACAGCAATATCGGTCCGGAGCAGAACCTTTCGCGCAGCTTTCACCCGCATTTCCCCCAAATCACCGGTGTCATCCAATCCGGCAGTGTCATAAAAGGTCACCGGTCCTACAGGTATGAGTTCATATGCTTTCGCAACCGGATCAGTGGTTGTGCCGGGTTCTTCCGAGACTATGGCAATCTCCTGTTCGGCTATGGCGTTGATCAGGGAGGATTTTCCCGCATTCCGCCTACCTAAAAAAGTGATAATCAGCCGCTCTCCGCGGGGGGCTTTCGTCATAACGTTCTCCTTATACAATATCGCCGGGTGTAAATCCCAGTTTCAGCATATTCTGCGGTGATAACAGCGTATCCAGTTGAGCTTGTGTCAGATATTTCTTTTCCAACACCAGATGTTTAAATGATTTTTTTTCTGACATGGCTTCTTTCACCCACGACTGTACAGTATCGTACCCGAGATACGGCACAAGAGCTGTTGCCAGGGTCCACCCTTCACCGATTTTCGATTCACAGGATTCACGGTTTGCCTGGATATCTCGTGTGCAATAGTGGTCCATTGCAACAGTTACGGCTGTCAAGAGCTTCAGGGATTCCATAAAACTGTGGGTGATCAGCGGGATAAGATGATTTAACTCCAGCTGTCCCATCGCTGCGGCCTGAGCAATCACCTGGTCATTGCTCATAACCCGCAGAGCAATTTGTACGGCAGATTCGGGAATCACGGGATTGACCTTTCCGGGCATAATTGATGAACCTGCCTGGATTTCCGGCAACCGGAGTTCATGAAATCCCCCGGCCGGTCCCGATGAAAGAAGCCTGAGATCATTGGCAATTTTCATCAAATTCACGGCATAACTTTTTAAAATTGCCGAAACTTCTGCAAAGCTGTCCAGATTCTGGGTGGCATCCACCAGATTCTCTGCCCTGGCCAGCACGAGTCCCGTCTCTTTTTTCAGATATTCCGATGCCTTAAAAATATAATCCCGGGGAGCCCCCAAACCCGTTCCAACAGCTGTTCCCCCCAGGTTATGGATCTTAATCCGTTCACGTGCTTTATAAATCCGCCAACGATCCCGGGCAACCGCCTCCGCCCAGGCACCAAAGGTCATTCCCAGTGTCATGGGGACCGCATCCTGAAGCTCGGTTCGCCCCAATTTTAAAATATTCTGAAAAAGCTTCTCTTTTTTCTGCAAATCTGCCTGCCAGTCTGTGACCGCT
>DKER01000168.1 GCA_002452555.1 Fidelibacterota bacterium UBA6817
GAATCTTCGCCTGTCACTAAAACCTGTGCTGGAAGCGTTTGCAACAGTTCAAAATCGGGATGTTCTCCTGCATGGACGCATTATTGAAAATCCTGATTCGACACACATTACATTTTCATGGCATTCCGATTCCAAAAACCCGGTACAAACCCCCATAACTCTCACATCCGATACCACTGCTGCTCTCATGATTCCTGAATATGCAAAACCGGGCGAGTATTATTTCAATCTGACCGGTATCACTCAGGATAATGATACAGTCTTTGCCAGAACCTTTATCACGGTTGATGAAAATACGATCAAACCATTTGATATTCGCAGGGATCATTCGGCCTGGATTGATACGGCGGTTATTTATGAAATCACGCCCTATTCCTTCGTCATCGACGGACGCTTTCCCGATATAACAAATAAATTAGCCGATTTGAAAGATCTGGGTATTAATACGATTTGGATCCAGCCTGTTTTCAGGACAAAATGGGGAGATCACGGATATGATGTGATTGATTATTTTTCTGTACGCAGTGATTATGGCTCTGAGGATGACCTTCGTGAACTCATTCGTACGGCGCACAACATGAATATGCGTGTCATTTTTGATATTGTAATCAATCATTCGTCAATCTATCACAGATATGCGCAACACAGCATAGCTTATGGTGAAACATCGCATTATTATAATTTCTACCAGCGGGAGGAAGACAGTTCGCCCTACTCAAGGCATTACTCCCGCTACCGGGGATTTATTAACTATTTTTGGGATGAACTGCCGAATCTGAATTATGATAATCCTGAAGTGCAGAACTGGATGTTGTCAGCCTGTAAATATTGGATTGAAGAATTTGATATTGACGGGTATCGTTTTGATGCTGTATGGGGTGTAACGGCAAGAAAACCCGAATTTACCAAAGAACTCCGTCTTACCCTGAAAAGAATCAAGCCGGAAATACTAATGCTGGCAGAAGATAAAGCGTCATGGGCAAATGTTTTTGATGAACGATTCGATCTGGCTTTCGAATGGGCACCGGGTGAATTGTGGGTATCACAATGGTATTATGAAACAATTTACAATGATTGGTGGACGAATAAACAAAATACGATTTTCAATTCTGTAAGTCCGTTGGACAGAGCAGACAGATTACGCAATATTCTGAACAATACTCCTGAAGGTTATGCCGGCAATGCAAAAATTCTGCGGTTTATGGGAAATAACGATATGATCCCGTTTACGCGGAATCACAGCCTTGAGCAGACAAAAATGGCTGCTGCACTCTTTTTTTCACTGAATGGAGTACCCATGCTATACAACGGTCAGGAAATAGGCTATAATACGCATCCGTATTCAGCATCGTACATTTTTCAAAGAGGAAAATCAATTCGTTCATCGGATAAAACCGGACTCTATGATTATTACAGGTATTTAATTACCATTCGAAAAAAATATCCGTCACTGAGCAGTAATTGGATCCGTGACGTCCCGGTTAATCCGGCCCGATATGCTTATGCCTATCACAGGCAATTTCAGGATGAAAACCTCTTTGGTGTTATTAATATGACCGGAGAATCACGAGAAATTGTGTTGACGCTGCCTCTTGAATCGATAAACCTTGACACAAATAAAATCTATTATTTGTCAGATGTAATTACGGGAACAGTATATTCCGGTTTTCCGGGCGATCTCGCATCGGCAAATATTACTATACCCGGCTTTACAACTTTCCTGTTTGTTTTGGCGGATACACTCACACCTGTGCATATAAATCCGAACACGGTGCCGGAATTACCCGGCAAATTTGTGCTGCATCAGAATTTCCCCAATCCTTTTAATCCTGTTACGTTTATAAGTTTTGAACTACCGGAACAGGGTAAAGCAGATTTGGTTGTTTACGATCTTCTCGGTAAGGAAATCTGCGTATTGGTACGGAAACATTTACCAGCAGGGTTCCATCGGGTGGCTTTTAATGGCCATGCTTTGCCCAGCGGAATGTATATATACAGCTTGCAATTCGGTGAAAACATTATTAACCGCAAAATGGTGATAGTAAAATAATGAAGATTTTGATTATTGGCGGGACAGGGTTTATCAGCGGATATCTTTTACGAGAACTCCGGAAAAAAAATTATCATATAACGCTGTTTAACCGCGGAAAAAGCAAACCGTTTATACCGGTTGACGAATCAGTTCGGATTGTTGCCGGAGACCGAAATAATCCGGGTGATCTGAAGGCATTAATTAACGATGAAGCTCATTATGATGTGATATATGATATGACGGCTTATACCGGGCAGCAATCCCAAACGGCTGTTGATGCTTTTTATGGTAAAACCGGTCATTTTATCCATTGCAGCACCGTTTCCGTTTATATGATTTCTGATGATTTGCGTTGTCCTGTCACTGAGGACCAGGATTTAAGGCAAATAATGCCATTTTTTCCAAGAAATCCTTTTGGTATGAATTATGGCATTCAAAAACGAGATTGTGAAAAAATTCTCCGGGATCATCACCACCCGGTAAATTTCCCTGTTACAATGCTTCGTCCTACATATGTTTCTGGTCCGGGTGATCCCACACTTCGGGATTACTTCTGGATTGAACGGATTCTGGATGGAAAACCTGTTTTAATTCCCGGATCAGGCGATTATTCCTTTCAACAGGTTTATGTGGAAGATGTTGCCCGTGCTTTTGCCTCGCTTCCTGAACAGCCGCAGACTGTCGGAGAGGCTTATAACATTGCATCAGAAGAAATCTTTACCCTCAATGAATATCTTGCGGAATTGGGAAATCTGATGAATCGTAAGCCTGAAATAGTTCATGTTGATCAGGATGTTTTTGATCACCTTCCCTTCAGCTCGAATTCCCGGGGAGATGTCTTCCCGTTTAACACCCGCCGGCCGGCAATTTTCAGTCTGGAAAAAATAAAGCGGGATTTGAAGTATCACAGTACACCCTTCCAACAATGGATGCCGGAATTGATCCAATGGTACACGAACCGGTATTCAGGCCATTCACTGGGGTATCAGGACCGTGACGCTGAAGTGAAATTTGCGTCGAATTGGTCCGGAGATTACCTGAAGTTGAAAAAAGCGTTTATTCATGAATAAATTACGTTTTATGACTCTCATGTTTTTGTTGATATTCACGTGCTTTTCTTGTACGAAGGAGGCCTCGCCCATGAAACACGCCCGGTGGGAACTGTTGCCCGATACCAGCGGCACGCTCACCCGGGAAGATGCAAAACACCAGGATGGCTGGCGCAGCACGGAAGTACCGGGTTCATGGCACAGGCTTCATCCTTATTTGCTGGATTATCAGGGTGTCGTTTGGTATCGTACGGTGTTCAGACTGAAAAGGATCCCTCCGCAAAAACGGTTCCTTCTAAATTTTGGTGCGGTAGATTATCTGGCTTCCGTTTTTGTGAACGGAAAACCTGCAGGGGAACATGAAGGGGGATACACACCCTTTGAACTGGATGTGACGGACCGGGTGGTTGAAGGGGATAATGAGCTGTATGTCCGGGTGATGGATCCGGTCGATGATTCGCTCGGCACAGAGGGAATCAGTTACTGGCATATTCCCCACGGAAAACAAAATTGGTATGTGCAAAACAGCGGCATATGGCAGGATGTGACCATCGCGGTAAAGCCGGATTTGTACATTGAAAGTGCCAGGGTTACAGCTGATATTGATGGTCATTTTTCAGTTCAAATTGCCATTGTCAATCACTCGAAAGACAGACAAACGGCCGATGGAACCGTTATTATAACAGACTCGGATGGGAATACCGTGTTTACTGAAACGATCAATCCGGATCTGAAAAATCCGGAATTTGTGATCAAAGGAAAGGTTAGTAATCCGCGGCTCTGGGATGCGGGACAGCCGAATATCTACACGGTAAATATCCGCTTGGGTGAGGACTCGTTTACGGATCGGTTTGGATTCCGGGAATTGCGGGTGTATCAAGGTAAACTCTACCTGAACGGGCACCCTTTCTATATGATGGCGGCTCTGGATCAGGATTTTTATCCGGAAACGGTGTATGAAACACCTTCCGAAGCCTATCTCAGGGACCAAATGCTCAAAGCCAGGGCGCTGGGATTGAATACACTCCGGTGTCATATAAAAATTCCCGATCCGCGTTATTTGAAAATAGCAGACGAATTGGGGTTATTGGTCTGGTATGAGCTCCCCAATTGGGATGTATTTCACGAGGATGTCAAAGCACGTGCCCGGGAAACTCTGGACGCCATGCTCGACCGGGATTGGAATCACCCGTCCCTGGTGATTGTTGGGATAATCAATGAAAGTTGGGGATTGGATCTGAGCAAACCCGATCAGAGAGCCTGGCTGAAAGATGCCTTTGAATATGCCAAATCGCAAGCGACCGGGCGTTTGATCGTGGATAATAGTGCCTGCTGGGGAAATTTTCACATCAAAACGGATATCAATGATTATCATACATACTGGTCTATTCCGGATAATCATGAACAGTTCAGCGAAACGGTCAGAGCAGTAGCGAAACGGCCATCCTGGTTGTTCAGTCCGCACGGTGATGCAGAAGAAACCGGGCAGGAAGTCCTGATGATTTCTGAATTCGGCACCTGGGGTTTGCCGAAACTTCCTGAACAGAAACCTTTCTGGTTTGACAGGCTTTTCCTGGATGACTGGATTACTCTGCCTGAAGGTGTTTTAAACCGCTTTGATGATTATGGATACGGACGGATTTTCAAAGATTATGATGACTTGGCGGAAACCAGTCAGCTATCACAGGCAAATGCCCTGAAATGGCAAATTGAAGAGATTCGTCTTCAGCCTGAAATTCAGGGATATGTAATTACGGAGCTGACCGATATCAATTGGGAGAGCAATGGCCTTCTGGATATGTGGCGGCATTTTAAAAAGGGACACGAAACCCTGGCGATGGTACAGAATGAGGATGTTGTCATACCCCGGCTGGACCGGTACGCGTATTGGGAGGATGAAACGGTTGACGTGAATCTGACGGTCTCTCATTACAGCCGTCAGAATCTGCCTCATACACGGATCATTGCCGAAAGAAACGGTGTCCGGATTGGAGAATTTGAAATGGATCTGGACTCCGTGGGGGTTTTTTATGCCGGTTCGATCCCCGTTCCCGTCTCAAAAGTATCTGACCCGGGCGTCTCACGGATAGATCTTACAATGCTCAGTGAAAACAATCGCGTGATCTCACGGAATTTTATTGAGTATTCAGTATATGCGCGTCCTCCGGAGAAGGATGCCGCAATTCAGGATGATATTCTGGTCACGGATTCCCTCGATCACCGGGTGTTGGAATATGTAAAACAGGGCGGAAACGTGATTGCCATTCTGGATGGGGAATCCGGGCTTCCCGAATCATTCCCGTATCAGGTGACATCCCGCAACGAGGACTGGTACGACGGGAATTGGGCATCCAATTTGAATTGGGTGGTCCATAACAAAGGCCCCTTTAAGGAATTGAACAGCCGGAGAGCGCTGGAATTTGAAGCCCGGCCTGCTCTGCCGGATTATGTTATCAGCGGGATTCCACCCGGTGAATTCAGGGATGTGCTGGCCGGAATGTATGTGGGCTGGCTTTACCTGAATTCGGCCACTGTTATGCAATTATCCGCAGGGGAGGGGAAACTGATCCTGACCACCTTCAAACTAAACGGGAAAAACCTTCAGGATCCCTTTTCTGTGGCGTTATTGAATGCGTTGAAAACCTACATTTTGAGCGAAACATGTCAACCGGATACCCAATGGGACATATTCGGTTCGTAAAGGAAGGTGTAAGATGAAACCGGTGGAAGCAATGAAGGCATTAATTGACAAGAATAAGGGAATATTACGGCTGAAGCCTGCATGGGTTGCCCGGGATTTTCTGCCGCCCGGAAAAAGACTGGGATTGCCGGAAGAGTTGTACAATCTGGGTGAAAGAGGCGGGATCTGCGAACGGTGGATCGGTTCAACGACGGCGGCAGATAACCGAATCAAAGTTCCTGATGAAGGATTGAGTATGATCGATCTTGGGACAGGTCAGGAAATATCGTTAAAGGATGCTGTTGATCACTGTCCCGACCTGATCCTTGGAACCGAATATTCCAAAAATCATGATGGTCTGGGACGCTTACCGAAAATCTTCGATTATGCTTTCCGCTTGCCATATCATCTGCATCAAATGCAAAAAGATGCGGAAAAAGTGGGATGTAAAAGTAAAGAAGAAGCATACTATTTTCCGGAAGGTGTTGATATGGGAGCAGAACCGGATACCTATTTCGGAGTGCATCCCTGTATCAGGGATAAACAAAAATTCGATGTTTTGCTTCCAGCGCTTCAGAACTGGAATGATGATAGTATTCTTCAGCATTCAAGAGCATACCGTCAATGCCCGGATGACGGATTTCATGTTCCCGCAGGTATACTTCATGCTCCGGGTTCAGCATTGACCATCGAACTGCAGGAAGACTCTGATGTCTTTGCGATGCTCCAGGCAAAAACAGGCGGTCAGTTCATTTCAAAAGATCTGCTTTATAAGGATTTTTCACAGGAAGATAAAACGCGGTTAAAGGAAAAAGCTGTTCTCCATATGATTGACTGGGAACTGAACGGTGATCCTTATTTTTATGAAAACCGCCATACGCCTCCGATCTTGATTGAAAATAATCAGTTTGATTCGTTTGAAGAATACTGGATTTTTTACAATACGCAAAAATTCAGCGGGAAAAAACTTGTAGTAAAACCCGGCGGTAAAACCCTGTCCGTTGAAAATGGAGTGTATAACATTCTTGTCTGGCAGGGAAAAGGGTCCGTTGGAGGATTTGATATTGAAGCATTCAACTTTGGAAACGATGAATTGCTTATATGCGGTCAACGGGCTGTCGAGGGAATCGAAGTTCAAAACACCGGATCAGAAAATCTGATACTTTTCAAATTTTTCGGCCCGGATATTAATCCTCATGTTCCTTTATTAAAGACGTATCCGGAAGATTAAAATGCCTGTCATCTCTTTCGAACACAACAATTTTCCCGAATGGGCTGAAGTCAGGTCTTGCAGAATGACTCATATTCAAACCCGGTGCAAAATTGAACGAACAGATGATCATTCCAGGGAAATATGGATTGTTGTTTCCGGCTCGGCAGACATAAAATTGCATTCAGCCTTTCGAACGGTAAACACGGGAGACGTTATCGAAATCAATACTAAACATATAACCGTATCACCCCTGGGTCATTCCGGAATCAATTTTCTGCAAATTGAGGGACTTTGGAGTGACGAACGGGGCAGTTGCGGATTATTCTCCCTGACTAGCAGTTCAAATCCGGTTAACACCGGTGATCGGACAGATTATCTGCGCAATACAGTGTTTGATAATCATTTTCACGATTGTGATGAATACTGGTTTATCCTCCGGGGTGAAGGGGAGGTTGTGTCTGAAGGTGTTCATTATCACGTAAAAGCAGGGGATTGTGTCATAACAAGGGTCGGTGACCACCATGATTTTCCCATTGTTGAAAAAGAAATTTTAGGTGTTTGGTTTGAGGGAAACCTTACAGGCTTAAAACGTATCGGACATTTGTATCATGAAACATAGAATCCTGCCCGTTATTCTGATATTTCTTGCGTCAGTTATCCTATGTGTGGAATCGGGCTGTTCCCGGACAGATAAGAAAAATTGTTCCGTTCAGACGCTTACGTTCTGGCACAGTTTTACATCATCCACAATGCCGGTTCTGGAACAAATGATTGTTGATTTTGAAGCAATCCATCCCGGTATTCAGATCCGTGCGCAATATGTCCCGACGGGCGATGCCCTTGTTCAAAAACTGATTACGGCAATTCAAAGCGGCACAGAACCGGATATAGCATGGATTCATGCAGATTTCCTGGACAGGCTGGTTGAATCAAAATCAATTTATTCACTGAATGAACTGGCTTCCGGCGATTCTGCTTTTTTGATAAATATTCTCCCTGATATTTTTCCACAGCTGCTCAAAAGTGTCACCATCAGGGATACGGTCTATGCTTTGCCCATGGAAGCCACAACACTGGGATTGTTGTATAACAAGGATATGTTTAGGGAAGCCGGATTGGATCCCGGTCACCCCCCTGCAACGCATGCAGAATTGGACAGCTTTGCCGGATGTCTTAGCAGGGATATCAACAATGATGGGTTATATGATAAATTCGGGTTTTATGTACCGGTTTTTCCCGCATCAGGTCAACTCAATATTTGGATGATCATGCAATGGACACCGTTTGTCTGGCAGTGCGGCGGTTCAATTTTTCATGAGAATCAGCCGGTTTTCAGTCAGGAAGCAGGGATTCATGCACTTGAATTATGGAAAAAACTATATGAGCAGCAGCAATTTGAGCGTTTTTCCATGGCTCATGATATGGGATTTATGAGTCAAACGGTTGCCATGATTCTGGACGGCCCCTGGAACCTTCCGCGGTACAGAGATAATATTGATTTTGATTGGGGTGTTGCACCTCTACCTGCCGGGTGTGCAGGAAATTCTACGTATCTCTCAGGAGAATATCTGGCTGTATTTAAAAAATGCCGTCATGTTTCATCAGCCTGGAAATTTTTGCAATGGTTTATTGAACCGGATGTTCAACGTGAATTTGCCAGGCGGTCCGGCTATCTTCCTGTGCGCCGTTCCCTTCTTCAGGATAGTGAATATTTGTCTATCCTCGACGCATACCCGCAGCAAAAGGGTTTCAATGAACTGATTGATTATGCACGGGGACGTGAACTTCCGGACAGGTTTCGCGTGGAGGTTAATCAGCATATTGCTGCAGCCATTGAAAATGCAGTGCGGGGAATTGAACCGGCTGAAATGGCGTTAAAAAAGGCTGATATCAAAATTCAAAAACTTATGTGTTCGGATTAAAACAGGAGGAAGCGACAATGAATTACCGCAATTTGGGAAAATCAGGTTTAAAGATTTCAGAAATTTGCTTTGGAGTTATGTCTTTTACCGGGGAAAAAGGATGGTCCCATATTGCCAACGTGAAACAGCAGGAGGCCGATCGTATGGTCGGTTATGCCCTGGACAAAGGTGTGAATTTTTTTGATACGGCAGATATATATTCAGATGGCGTTTCAGAAAAAATGCTGGGTGAAGCCCTGCATAACAAACGGAATGATGTTGTGGTTGCCACAAAATGCGGTTTCAGAATGAAAGAAGGCCCCAACGGTAAAGGGCTGTCCAGACGCTATATCATGGATGCTTGTCATCAGAGCTTAAAACGATTAAAAACGGATTATATTGATTTGTATCAGATACATGTTTATGATTTTGAAACCCCGCTGGAAGAAACGCTCAGCACGTTTGAACAATTAATACAAGATGGAAAAGTCCGTTATATCGGTTGCTCAAATTTTCAGGCATGGCATTTAATGAAAGCTCTTGGTATTCAAAAATGCAACAAATGGGAGCCGTTTGTGAGTTTACAGGCATACTATTCCCTTGTGGGACGGGATCTGGAATGGGAATTAATGCCTTTGTGTGAAGATCAGGGACTTGGGATTCTGCCCTGGAGTCCGTTGCATGGCGGATTGTTATCCGGAAAATACCGAAGAAAAACCGATTGGCCTGCTGATACACGGATTAAATCTGTGAATGATGCGCTTCCGTTTGATCATGACAAAGGAT
>DKER01000005.1 GCA_002452555.1 Fidelibacterota bacterium UBA6817
GAATCTGCATTCCACATAGCCGGGTCCGGATTTTCCTGATAGAACTGCCAGGGTGTTTTTTCTCCTTTCATACGGTTGAAATTACTTTCGCAAAGTGTAATATTTGCAAAGCTGTCATCCAAAGAAATGCTTCGTGGGAAAATATGTTCAATCTGGTACAGATTTCTATCCCCCAGCAGGGCTGTCAAAGAAATCGCTGTATTGGTGTAAGGACATCGAACGGTTCCGGCTTTATCCTCAATTTCCTTATAAAGACGATATTTACGCACGTTATCCCGTGATGGCGCCAATCCGTATTCGGTTAAGACCTTTCTTGCTTCTTCATTTTCCTTTTCATTCTGTCTGATTCTATACTGCAATTCTTCTCTTTTTTTCTTATTGTTCCGCAGATCTCTGGATAGTTCAACTTTAATAATATGCATTTTTCCATGCTGATCAATAATTTCATTGACTATATGTCGTAATTCATTCATGGCCTGTTGAACAAGCGGGTTTCTGAGATTTTCAATTTCAGGCAGTTTTTCTTTGATCTCCTCACTTTCCTTTACTTCATAAGTCGGATGATATAGCTTAAATAAACGTTTATCGTCTGACGTAAAGCCGAAATCAACCAAACCGGTTCCATTAATTAGAAAAAGTTTAATTTTATCAATTAATTCTCCTATCTTATTTTTTTCCGTTTTCGACATCAATCTGCAGATTTCTTTTTCTATCATTTCATGATGATCAGCATATGAGTCCCATTTATTGCCAAATACATTTTTAACACCCCCAAGAACGATTGCTGCGCTCAGGATATACCCTTTTTCCAGAAATGGAAGAATATTTCGGATAGCTTTCAGAGACAAGGAACTGTATTTTTTTTCAATATTTATTTTTGCTATTGTTTCCGGATCATCAGGTATCAGTTGGAACCTGTTTTTCAGGTGTTTAAATAATCTCACATTGTCATCAAAAAAATGGAAAGCATGCCAGATATCATGAAAGCTTATATTCCATGTATCTTCCGGGAAGAGTTTTTGCAACTGGGCTATAGTGTTACACACCGGTACTTTATAATCCTTGTCAAAATTTGATGTTTCATATTCTTTATCCAGCTTTTTCTTAATAGTGTCAAATTTCAAAGATGTTTTATCTGACATCATTTTAAAAACTATATCGGCTTCTTCCCGGGAAAGACTTCGCTTATGAAAATTTGAACTGTTCTGTTCAAATTTGATATTGTTAATAAATTGCCAAGCCCTATACTTCTCAAAATCGGGATGGGAAATTGAGCAGGGTTTTTTCGATGACTCAAAACGACAGGGTTGTAGAAGGTTTTTTTGGGACCGGATCGGGCGTTGCCAAAACAGCAGACTGTCCATACTTTTGTATTTTAAATCTCCATCATCGTCGTACCATATTTCACCGGCAAGGTATTCTTTTAAAGGCATTTTTTCATAAGAAATAATAACCTTGTTGTCAAATTCTACATGATCTTTTCCCAATTTCTCAATCAAGTAGTTGATTTTATGGACATTGCGTTTATTATTAGGGGATCCTTTAATAAAACGGACTTTCTTTCTCACATCGGTTTCTTTATCCAATCCAAGATGCTCAGCCTGGCGTTCCCATATTTTGTTGAATTCTTCAACATACCATTTTCTGAGGGTATAACGCCCCCGTGCTTTTACGACTTGCCCTTTATCATCAGTTACCGGAGAATAGGGTTCATTTTCCGGAATTGTATATTCATTTAAAAGCTGCCCCAGGGTTTTTCCTTCTAATTCTTCCCGTGTCTGATCAATACCAATCATGGTATCGTTCCCCTTATACAATGCTCCGCTGTCTTTTTCTTTCCGGCTGCTGTAAAACCCTCTCCGTTGAATTAAATGATACAGGATTCGGCCAAACTCCATACGAGTAATATCTTCTCCTACAGCTTTTGCACGTAATTGATAGGGATTCATAGACAGCCATTCCCGCATCTCAGGTGTGTCAGGAAATGAACGGCCATACGATTTTTTCTCAGGATTCCATACCTTCCATTGTTTTAACGCATCAGTTGTAATCGGACACATCTTATGACGTATTAAACATTCCAGAAGTTTAATTTTACGCAAGCGTTTTCTGTAAGTCTGTCTCCGCATCTGACGGAATTCACGTCTAACAGAATTTTTGGATTTCTCCTTATCTCCTTTTCCGATTGTATCAGGTTCTACACCTTCAGGAAAAATTCGAACTCCCGCATCAATGATACCCTTATAAGTCTTATCTTCATTAATATTTTCTTCATAACCTACAATCGACCAGCCGATACTGTTAGTACCAAGATCCAACCCTAAAATTTTTTTCATTATTCAACTCCTGCCCTGTTTTTTAAAGAATTTTATTTGAATATGCATATATCTTTAAAACATTATTTTACTTAAGGTAATAAAAAACTTTTGACAAATGGAAGTAAAAAGTGTATAATTGTTTGGCATCTTATTACAATAAGGCTATATGCCGTAGATCTTACGATCTGTTTCCCCGCTTCGGCGGGGATTCTTTTTTATATAGATATTGCGGATTTTTGATTTGACAATAACCAAATAATCAAAATAAAATATCTATAACACCTTACATTGCCGCAAATTAAAAAACCCCTGTAACCATATGATTATCAGGGGTTTCTTTTGTACCGAAGGCCGGACTTGAACCGGCACGGAGAATATCTCCGAGGGATTTTAAGTCCCTTGCGTNNGTCTGCCAATTCCGCCACTTCGGCAAACATGAGGTGACGGCCGGACTCGAACCGGCGAATAAAGGTTTTGCAGACCTCCCCCTTAGCCACTTGGGTACGTCACCCTCTCTTTTCAAAAGCTTGATAGATTAACATTTCCTGTACATAAAATCAATTAATTTAAGACGCGTTTGGGAAAGTATGAGGTTGAGACGTTGAGGCTCGCT
>DKER01000072.1:0-13217 GCA_002452555.1 Fidelibacterota bacterium UBA6817
AGAGGTTCAAAAGTTTAGAGGTTCAAAAGTTCAGAAGTTCAGAAGTTCAGAAGTTCAGAAGTTCAAGGGTTCAGTAGTTCAAGGGCTCAAGGGTTCATGGGTTCATGGAGGGGCATCGTGCTTTTTCTCACTCCGGCGTGTCCTGTGCTTTATCCCGGAGGGTTTTCAGAATTCTCCACTCACTGTGAACGGCATCATAATATTCCCAGAAAACCCAGCCGTTGGTATTTACATGCGTAATATCCATGACAGCGGCAGACGGAGATTTGAACTTTTTCCCGTTAAATACGATCTGACCTTCTGTTACTTCTGCGTAATGCTGAATTCCTTTGTATGTTCCCCTGAGTTTTGTGCCGTTTGGTATAATGGTTCCACGGACTGAAAGTCCGGGTTCAGCCTGAACGGCTTCTGTGTCATCAGGAACAATTGCCTGTAATCCGAAATTCCGCCGAAGCACGTCATTTGGTGTTTCTTTAAAAGACCGGCGACGCCGTTCAATTTCTTTGTGAACATCAAAGTCAATCAAAATGGTTCGCATATCCATGATCAGAACCTCTTATAATAATTCTGCTAAATTTACTACTAATTGGGCGGTGTGATCAATGGCTTATAACATGATTATTTCATCAAAACAAGTTTTTGATAATTTTGAACGTGACTTGTCTCTAATATTAACAGATAGATCCCTGAACTGTATGATACAGGATTCCAAATAATATTATGATAACCGGCATTCATGTTTTGCATAATAAGTTGCTCTACAAAATTTCCGTTAACATCTATGATATATAATGAAATAAAGTCATCTCCGGGAATGTAAAAATTAATTGTTGTGGACGCGTTGAACGGGTTTGGATAATTAGGGAATAATGTATATGAACAGGGGAAATTAACGATAGGATGGGACTCGGCAGAGAGATTCCCGGGAATACCATTTACAGCGATGTGAGCAACAGTTCCGATTACAGCCTTTGCCCGTTCAAAAAATATTGTGGGATTAAAATGGTTTATATGATCATAACCATACCAGCAGTGTGGATTAAATATTATTTTATCATTGCTGTCCGGATGAACAACAGATTGAATAAAAGAAATACCCGGGCATATATCTGATTCTATTTGAGCATAGCCCCTGGATGAAAAGGGACGTCCCTGTATCAGTGAAATATCATTATTTATTATTAATGAGTCCACTTGTTTTATGATGTACTCAATTTCGTTTAAAAAGGGATTGTTTAATGTTGTAAACTGGGGAATTATTTCATGAAGATTCAGGGAGTCGTATCCTATTGCTTCCACATCCACATTGAAAATCAATTTATCCAAAAAGGGATTTGAAAGATATTCATATGTAAAAGAATGAGCACCGTCATCCATTCCCCAAAGGGCAAAAATGATTGAATAATCCGTTTCAATATTTTTTAATACCCGGGCTCCTTCAAGAACGGTTGCCACACCGCTGGCATTCATGTCAGCTGACGGATTTATTTTTTCCGGATGTCCAAGCCATGGGAAACCCATATAAAATGCTGAGCAAAGAACATATTTTCCCGGATAGTTCATTCCTTCTTTAACAACCAGAAGATCATGAATATCAACATCAAAACCGGATTTTTCATATACTTTCTTAACATGTACTTCATAACCGAAAGATTCTAATGTTTCTTTGAGATATTGTTCGGCCAGGGTTATATCATTAAGTTCTGTAAATGTTGTATTTGTATACCGCCGGAAAATTTTACGGGTACTATCTCCGATAACCACTGTTGTATCCCCGGATAAAACCCGGACATGATGTTTTATAGTGTCAAAGTCAATGGATTGAAGAATTTCCGGAATATTTTGTGCAAAAAGACCGGGCAAGAATAAGAAAAAATATCCGGCACATAATATGTGTTTTATTTTTATGCTATTTATTTGCATCGATGATTGGTATCTCCGGCCAGACTAGAGTTTTTCCGGGTGACAGGTTGATATCATTATCGCCAAGTTTTGAAAAAATTGAATAGTATACATATTCACCTATAGTTTTTAAGTTTACTGTTGTATCTGTAAAAACTGTATCTGGTGGGTTTCTATGTATTTGATTATCTGTTCCCAGTGTGTCAATATATATTGTTAACCATGGACCATTGCCAATTTTTCGTTTTATAATATAATAATGAGACCACATAAAATCCCATTTCATGGATGGATTAATCCCGGTCAATTTCATGAAGTTCCTTATTGCAGGAGTATACGTAGGAATCGTTTCACCACACGCTTTATAATTTAAATCCTCCTGATATTTATTATTATATTGAGCCCACAAATAAGCACCCTGAAGAGCGGTTATCGATACTTCTACATACCCGTCACATTCTCGCCAGTTTACTATGTTTATAGTATTTACATCATTTTTTGTGGGGAAATTAAAATTTAAACATAAAATCCGGTGTTCAGTCGTATTATTAAGTGACAGATTATCCATAGAATAACTATAATTATTTTCTTCCGTCAAACTCATTTGTTTACAAGAAAGAATTGCTAGCAAAAATAAATATAAAACATATTTATTTTTATTCATAACAATATCCTCTTCATATTTAATTCAATATATAGATATCAAAGAAAAAAAACAACAAAAATCAGATTTAAATTCTCAATGATATTTACAGTGCAGAGTTC
This sequence comes from Fidelibacterota bacterium UBA6817, assembly GCA_002452555.1. Taxonomy (GTDB): domain Bacteria; phylum Fidelibacterota; class Fidelibacteria; order Fidelibacterales; family Fidelibacteraceae; genus Fidelibacter. Next base: position 2,668 of record DKER01000072.1, read on the forward strand.
TGATCGATGATATCCTGAAGTGTAACGTCGTTTAAAACCTGATCGACTGCTTTCTGGACAGAAAACCAGAGATTTCTGAGTGAACAGTATTCAACAGGTATACATTGTTTATTGCCATCCGGGTGATATTTATAACAGAAGTCGGATTCATAAAGCTTTCCCCCAAGAGCATCCACAACTCGACTTACAGGAATGTTTTCCGGCGTATCAGCCAGAATGTATCCCCCGTGTTTTCCCCGTTCACTCAAAACCAGTTTGTTAAGTCGGAGGATTCGGAGAATTTTAGCTGTATATGCCTGGGAAATTCCTTCATCTTCACTGATTTCATGAATGGTAATTCCGTTTTTGCTGCCGGATCGGGCTATACGCAAAACACATCGGAGACCGTAAATTTCCTGAGTGGAGAGTTTCATCTACATGATCCCCAGAGCCAGTTTTCCGTCTTCTGTGATCATGTCCTGGTTCCACGCCGGCTCCCAAACAATTTCCACATCAACCTTCCCGACACCCTCTATATAGCTGAGTTTGCTTTTGACTTTTTCCGGCAGGGACTCGGCTACAGGACAGGTCGGAGAAGTAAGCGTCATTTTGACATAAATATCAAGGTTTTCACGGATATCCAAATCGTAAACCAACCCCAGATCGTAAATATTAACCCAGATTTCCGGATCATAAACGGTTTTGAGTACTTTGATCGCTTCTTCCCGAATCTCTTTGACATTTTTTTCTGTTGTCATATATACTCCTTTCAGGAAAAAATTTTCACCAGATCGAAAAGGCTGTCAGCAAGACAGTCTAATTCTTCCCGTGTATTGTAAATTGTCAACGAAGCCCTGGCCATACCCGGTATACTATAATGTTTCATTACCGGCATGGCACAATGATGCCCTGTCCGGATGGCAATACCGCGGGCATCCAGAAAACTGCCGATATCCAAAGGATGAATATCTTTAATGAGGAAAGAAAAAATGGCGGTTTTATTTTTTGATTCCCCGAATATTCGCATTCCGGGAATGGATGATAGGGTGTTGGTGCCGTAGTCCAGGAGATCCCGTTCGTGTTTTTGAATTGCATCATATCCGGTGTCATTGATAAAACGCAGGGCTTCGGCAAAACCGGTCACACCCGAAACATTGGGCGTACCTGCTTCAAAACGGAGGGGAAGCGGAGAAAATGTAGGATACTTTCCGAATTCTACTTCCTCGATCATCTCACCTCCGCCGTGATAAGGCGGCCAGGTTTCCAGATGCTTTTTCTTAACATACAAAACCCCGATTCCTGTTGGTCCATACGCTTTGTGTGCGGATAAGGCATACATATCACAATCGAGTTCCTGCACATCAATCTTTTCATGGGCCAGGGACTGAGCACCGTCAATAAGCACCGGCACTCCGTGTTCATGAGCTATGACTGTTATTTCTTTAACGGGATTGATTGTCCCCAGCACATTGGAAACATGTACTGCGCCAACAAGGCGGGTCCGGGATGTAAATGATTGTTTGTAGGCGTCTAAATCCAACTCTCCCTTATCACTAAAAGGAATAACTCTAATGGAAAATTTGAGCTCTCTGGATAGTATCTGCCACGGAACAATGTTTGCATGATGCTCCATCTCTGTAAGGATAATGTTATCGCCTTCAGACAAATTAGAACGTCCGAAAGAAGATGCAACAAGATTGATTGCTTCCGTTACACCTCTGACAAATATGATCTCTTCAGACGATCGGGCATTGATAAACGCCCGGACTTCCTCACGGGATTTTTCAAAAAGATCCGTAGCTCTCTGGCTCAGAACATGAACCCCCCGGTGGACATTGGCATTCTCATGCGTATAGTATCGGGTAATGGCATCAATAACGCGCCGGGGCTTTTGGGTGGTTGCGGCGTTATCCATATAGATCAAAGAATGACCATTGACCTTTTCTTTTAACAGAGGAAATTGCTCTCTGATATCAGCCCCCATGATTTACTCCTCCTGCTTGTACAGTGATTCAAAATCTTCTTCAGAACCCCAATCCCTTCCGAAACGGTTAAATAGTTTTTTATAGAGGTAAAATCGGACAGGTCCAAGTATAATGGAATCCACAACATCATTGGCAAAAGCAAATGTAAGCATGGATCGTGCTATTTCTTTGGAAACCCCGCGGCTCTGCAGATAAAACATGGCGTTTTTATCCAGTTGCCCAACTGTGGCACCATGAGAGCATTTAACATCGTCAGCAAAAATCTTCAGTTGTGGCTTAGAATCGGCATGTGCTTTATCTGACAGGATCAAACTCCTGTTCAACTGATGGGCTTCTGTCTTCTGGGCTTTTTGTTCCACTAATATTTTTCCGTTAAATATGCCCCGGGAAAAGCCATCCAGAATTCCTTTATAAACCTGATTGCTTGTGGCGTGGGGAGAACGGTGTGAAATGACGGTTCGATTATCCATAAGCTGATCATGACGACCGGCATAAAGGCCATAAAGCTGACAATAACTGCCCGCTCCGGTTAAAGCAGCATCAACATCGTTTCTGGAGATTTTACTTCCCAAAGATACCCATGTGTTCTGATACCGGCTGTTTGCGGGGATCGTTATATTAGTGCTCCCAAAATAATGACTTCTTTCGTTTTGAAGTTGAAGAATATGATGCCGAAGTAGAGAATTTTCTCCATTGAAAACTTCGGTTACGGAATTTGTCAGTACCGGACGGTCATCAAGACTGCCATATGTTTCTACAAGCGTAACCGAACTGTTTTTCCCCATGATGATCAGGTTTCTTGCAGCCGAATAACGCAGTTCGCCGTTTCCCTTTGTAAGAAACAATAAATGTATGGGGATTTCACTCTGATAATTATCGGGAATCCGTATATATGCACCGTCGGTAAAAAATGCGCCATTCAAATATGAAAAATAATCATTGCCCTTTTTATCTGCTTTTCCAAGGTATAGTTTTATGTCCTCAGGATTTCTCTTTGCTGCGGAAAAGAGATTCTCTGCAACGATATTTCTGCCGAGTTTGTTGATGTTGGATAATTGCGGTGTAAAATGGCCATTAACAAAGACCATTACGTGACTTTTCATTTGATTAAAAGAGTAGGGATAAACATCGTTCACCGACAGGTTTTGAAAATCTGACAGGACAGGGGAAACAGGTAATTGTTTTGCTAATTCACTCAAATCCGTATACTTCCATTCCTCATGTTTCAGCGCGGGGAATGGAGAGGACTGGAGCATCTCAAGCGATTGTTGCCGAAAATTCCGAATATGGGAAGATTGATCGTGAAAAAGAGGGTGAAGGTGTTGACAAAAAGCAGCTGATTCCGGATCTGTTTTTATCATTTGGAATCTCCTGCTTTTGTTTTTATCCAGTCATACCCCTTCCGCTCCAGTTCCAGAGCCAGAGTTTTATCTCCCGATTCTACAATTCGCCCATCAAATAAGACATGAACGTAATCAGGGACTAAATAATCCAGGAGTCGCTGATAATGGGTTACGACCAATGTGGCATTATCTTTATTTTTCAGAGAATTAACTCCGTTTGCCACCGTTTTAAGAGCATCGATATCCAAACCTGAATCTGTTTCATCCAAAATTGCCAGTCTTGGCTCAAGAACAGCCATTTGGAGGATTTCATTCCGTTTTTTTTCCCCGCCGGAAAACCCCTCATTAACTGGACGCCCCAGTAAGGAGGGATCCATATCCACAAGTTTCATCCGTTTGCGCACCAATGTCAGAAAATCCATGGCATCCAGTTCAGACAAACCCCTGTGTTTTCTGATTTCATTTAAGGCCGTTTTCAAAAAGGTTGTATTTGAAACGCCGGGAATTTCAATGGGATACTGAAACGCCAGAAACACGCCTTCTCTCGCTCTTTCCTCAGGGGCAAGTTCAAGCAGATTCTTTCCTTCAAAAATCACCTCCCCGTCTTCCACAATGTAACCTTCTTTTCCTGCCAAAATATGGGCGAGTGTACTTTTTCCAGAGCCGTTTGGACCCATAATAGCGTGGACTTCGCCGGGATGGATTTCCAAATTGATACCTTTGAGAATGTGATTTCCTTCGATTGATGCTTTCAGATTCCGAATGCTTAACATAGTTTGTCCTTTATTTTCAAATTAACCCACACTGCCCTCAAGGCTTACTGTGAGGAGTTTCTGAGCCTCAACGGCAAATTCCATGGGAAGGCGTTTAAAAACCTCCCGGGCATAACCGTTGATAATAACTCCGATAGCTTCTTCCGTGCCGATTCCCCGCTGATTACAGTAGAAGAGCTGATCTTCGCTGATTTTTGAAGTCGTGGCCTCGTGTTCTACATTGGCTGTAGGATTATCCACTTCCAGATACGGGAATGTATGAGCGCCGCACCGATCCCCGATCAAGAGGGAGTCACATTGTGAATAATTCTTTGCATTGTCTGCCCCGGGACCGATTTTCACCAATCCCCTATATGAATTATTGCTGTATCCGGCAGAAATTCCTTTGGAAATGATAGTACTGCGCGTGTTTTTCCCCAGATGAACCATCTTGGTTCCCGTATCTGCCTGTTGACGGTTATTCGTCAGAGCTACAGAGTGAAATTCCCCTGCCGAATTGTCTCCCCTGAGAATTAAACTGGGATATTTCCATGTGATGGCTGAGCCGGTTTCCACCTGAGCCCAGGAAATTTTGGAATGGTTATGACAAACTCCCCGCTTTGTCACAAAGTTGTAAATGCCGCCTTTTCCGTTTTTATCCCCGGCATACCAGTTTTGAACGGTGGAATACTTAATTTCCGCCCCATCCAGCGCAATGAGTTCAACTACTGCGGCATGGAGTTGGTTTTCATCCCGCATGGGAGCAGTGCATCCTTCCAGATAACTCACATAACTTCCTTCATCCGCAACAATCAACGTCCGTTCAAACTGACCGGTGTTTGCTGCATTGATCCGGAAATAGGTGCTGAGTTCCATGGGGCAGCGGATGCCTTTGGGGACATACACAAATGTGCCGTCTGTAAAAACGGCTGAATTTAAGGCGGCAAAAAAATTATCAGTGGGAGGAACGACAGACCCAAGATATTTTTTGATCAGATCAGGATGTTCACGGATTGCTTCCGATATGGGAAGAAAAATAATTCCCAGTTCCTGCAGTTTCTTTCTGAAAGTAGTCGCCACAGAAACACTGTCCATCACGGCATCAACAGCCACTCCGGCTAATGCTTCCCGCTCTTCCAGGGGAATCCCCAATTTATCAAAGGTTGCCAGAATCTCCGGATCTACCTCATCCAGGCTTTTGGGACCCTCTTTCTTTTTTGGAGCTGCATAGTAGTAAATATTCTGGTAATCAATGGGGGGATATGTAACAAAAGCCCATGTAGGCTCTTTCATATTCAGCCAATAACGGTATGCTTTTAAACGCCAGCGAAGCATCGAATCCGGTTCATCCTTTTTGGCACTGATAAAACGGATGATATCTTCATTCAGCCCTTTCGGAGCCATATCCATTTCAATATCAGTTATAAAACCGTATTCATACTCTTTCTGAGTGAGCGAATCAATATGTTCCCGATCCTTTCCCATTATCTCCTCTTTCTTTTTTTATGGCAGAGTTTACTCAAATCTGTACTATTTAGTCAAGATTAAAATGCCAATGTAATACCAGTAGCCGGTAGCCGGTAGCCGGTAGTCAGTAGGTTGGTTGAGAGGGTTCAAATTGGTTTTGTGCTCTGGCGGATTTGTCATGGTTGATTGATGGTTAGTTTTTAATAGAGAATAAGTCCTGAGGTTTAGCTATAACGGTTTTTTCATAATTATCTCGTTTCATTTTTTTGTTCATGAAGAGCAACCTGTGGGTAGAATTATATAGACTTAAAATTCCAATCAAAGTAACCCTTTATAACCATAAAATTTTCAAAAAGGATTCAGTACGATTTCAAAGAAGAAGAAACGATACTTAATTACAATCAAATCGTCTGATTTTTGTGTAATGGCGTAATCAAAATGTAAACAGAGGATTTATTCACCCTCGAAACAGCAAAAAACCATGATCGACCATGAAACCACCTAAATGAAATAAACACCGCCAACCGAACAAAATCATATAAACTGAAACATAATCAACGCACCCTACTGACTACTGGCTACCGGCTACCGGCTACTGATTGGGCAGTCAACAGTCGTCAGAATGGACTTTCTACATCCAGCGGTTTCCACTAAACGTCTCAACCGCTGAACGTCTATAGTTCGGGCGGGGGGTAAGATACGCCGATTGTTGATATATGTCAATATTATATTGTTAATAATATAAGTATAAAAGCGTTTAATCAAGTTGAACACCCAATGTTAGTAAAACGGGCTGGTACGGTTTTATGGCATATGTAACGGTTTTGTATGAGTTGTTCTGGTTTCTACCGGAATGGAACTGTAATTTTTACTATGCTTTCTATTGATTATCCCAGGAATGCACACAACGATTACTGCCAGGAAATTGCACCGGGGGTATGGGTTATGGATGATCATAAATGGGCATTATTTGTTTGGAGTCTTAACCGAAACATACTGCCGGAAGCTCTTTTTCATGCTGATTATCATTGGGACGGAGATGATGATTTTTCAGATAACGATAAAGCATTGATGGATCTTTTATCGGATAATAATCGACTTAGAAAAACGATTTCCCGGGACAAAACCATCCGAAAAGTCTCATTTATCAGTCCGGCTGTCCGTGCGGAATGGTTTAAGGAAATTCATTTTTTATGCTATCAGCGGAATATAGAAAGGGGATTAAATACAGAAATCCTGATCCGCAAACCCATTCGTCAGTATGTTCATACATCCCCGCAATCCGTTTTGGATAAACTAAAAGGAAATATTACAGCATTTGATCTGGATATTGATTTGTTCAATCATTCTACATTTTACGGAAAAGGGGATTTGTGGTCAGATCATAAAATTTTGTCATTTTTGGACCGTTTCCGTGAACTGATTCAACAATCTCCATTGATAACAGTTGCCTTATCATATTTTTATTCCGGATCAGTTGAAGACACACGACATCTTGCTGAACTCATACTGCCAAGGATATTATCCTTTCGAAAAATCTCATAAAAGTATTGAAAACACTTAAAACGACTCTGCCAGTTTAAGAAGATTTTTCCCGTCTACACGAAGCGTAACCCAGTCATCCATCGTTTTGGCTCCCAGAGATTTATAAAATTCCAGCGACGGTTGATTCCACGTCAGACAGGACCACTCAAACCGCCCGCAATCCTTTTCAATCGCCAATTTTGCCAAGTATTTCATCATTAACTTACCAATCCCTTTTCCCCGATAGTCCGGGTAGACGAAAATATCCTCTAAATAAAGACCGGGCTTTGAAACAAAGGTTGAATAATTATGAAAAAAGAGAGCAAAACCCACCGCCTTTTTTTCAAGCTCAGCAAGAATAACTTCTGCATAGGGGGTTTCTCCAAAAAGCGTTTTTCGTATGGTTTCTTCCGAAGCCAAAACCTTATCGCTCATGTGCTCATACTCTGCAAGTGCTTTGATAAAATTCAGAATCAGGGGGATATCCTTTTCAACGGCTTTTCGTAAAATTAGTCCGGCGTCTGTTGTCCTGGGAATCATGGTTACCTCACCTTTTTTATGTGAATCTACACCCGAACACACAAAACTGCAAGGCGAGAACCATTGATATAAACACGTTCTGAAAAATGTGGATAACTTGTGAACAGTTACAAACTCACAACAATACGGTTCTTTATAAACAGCTGATAATCAGCTATATAAGGTTTATGATAAATATTGAAACTCGCTCAGGTTATCCACACACCGTGTGCATAACTGCAGTAAAAAATATTTTATCCTCTTGAAAATACAGAACATATGGTGTTTTGACATTTCTCCAATATTTTACCGGTATTTTATAAATAATATGATGACTTAAATAATACGGCCGTATCTTTCATTCTTTAGCCGAATCGTGTAAATTCATAAAAATTTCAAGGAGCGAACAATGTTACTTTTTTGGGTTCATAATCTTAAGCCATACATTTTTAAAATCGGGTCTTTTGAAGTCCGGTACTACGGTCTTATGTACATCCTGGGATTTATCTGCTTTTTTTACTGGATGAAACATATCATACGCCGGGGGGATTTAAAAATGACGGACAAACAGCTGGACTCACTCTTTACAGGTGCGATCATCAGTCTGTTGGTGGGCGCCAGGTTGGGATATGTTCTTTTTTATAATCTTTCCTGGTACCTTAAAAACCCTCTTGAAATTTTGATGACATGGCACGGAGGCATGTCTTTTCACGGCGGTGCCATAGGCATTATCTTATTTGTTATTTGGTTTGCACGAAAGCATAATATTACGTTCTGGGATCTTATCGGTGAGTTTACAACAATTGCGCCGGTTGGGCTCTTTTTCGGTCGGATCGGAAATTTTATCAACGGAGAATTATGGGGACATCCAACCAGTGTACCATGGGCTGTAATTTTCCCCGGTTCCGGAGGAATTCCCCGGCATCCTTCCCAACTCTACGAAGCTCTGGTAGAAGGACTTCTTCTTTTCCTTTTTCTTTTCTGGCTCCATAAGAAAGGGGTTGCCGGACATGTAAAATTTGCTGCAGGACTTATTTTCTACGGTGTAGGACGGTTTATCATCGAATTTTTCCGGGAACCTGATGAACAACTTGGTTTTCTGTTTTTTGACTGGGTTACCATGGGACAACTGCTGTGTCTGGCAATGATTGCCGGGGGAATAGGTGTTCTGTTGTTAAAAAAGAAGTTGACACCACAGTGAAAGACGCCTTGAATCGGTTGACAATCAATTAACGTCATTCAATAACATACTATAAGGAGCCGTGATGTATTGTCTCACTTTCACCGGTAAAAACCGCGGAAAAACATTCAGAGGACACCAAATCATTTTTGCTATCTTCCTGATCCTGGTTCTGTCTATAACGGCCTGTTCAAAAAATGACGATACCATACCGGTTAACGCCATATATAAAAAAGCTGATTACGGGACACGCATTCCATTTCAAAAAGCAAAGCCGGAATTGAAGATCCGATTCAACAGTGAGATGCTGGCAGACAGCTTATATTATGAAAAGGGCGATACGGCATGGACGGGCTTTAAAACACGAAACAGCGTTTTCCTTGAGGACGTGATTACGCCTGTAATTGAACCCTATCTTGTTGAACTCTCTACCCTGTCTTATTCAGAAATCATCAATGAACTGGCTCTTTTTACATTCAACATCTATCAGGAATATTTTGGCAAATCATTTTATCGTTGGGGCGGTGATTTGTTTGATCTTGATGATCCTCAGACGAAAGGAAACACCAGCCGAAAATTATACGGACTTGATTGTTCAGGTTTTGTTGCAGCGCCCTATGAACTGGCTGTCCACTTTGGGCTCATCCCGGATAGTTTGGCACTTTTTTCAACACAAGGATACAAACTTTTTTGTCTTTCAACCGGTTTTAATGACAGCGGCGGGCTTGATGGCGGTTCAAACAATTATCGACTTGACACACGGGAACTGAATCAACTCGGTAAAGAAATTTTTAGAATTGAAGCCGGCAATTCACCCCAAAAGGCTCAATTGAATGAACTTCAACCCGGTGATATTGTCGGCAGAAACGGCCATTACGGCATAATCGTCACAATTCACGGGAAACTATATTTCATTGAATCAGGGGGATGGGTCGTTCCCAACTCGGGAGGATATCCCGTCAAAGCAGGCCCCGCCCTTACACGTTTTGCAAGAAAGAGATATGTAAGTGTAAGAAGAGGGCTGAATTGAAGGATGAATATCGAAATTCTCCGTCTGCTGCGGAATAGAATTATTTGACATCGAATCGGGTTTGGGCTTGTGGGCTCATGGGTTCAAGGGCTCAAGAGTTCAAAGGTTCAAAGGTTGAGACGTTGAGGCTCGCTNNGTTTAAGAGTTCATGGGTTCATGGGTTCAAGCGCTTATGAGAGTTAATTGCCTGCCGACTGTCAACTGCCGACTGACGACTGACGACTGACTACCGGCTACCGGCTACCGGCTACTGGCTACCGGCTACCGGCTACCGGCTACTGATTATTGACTTTTCCCTTGCATTAAATATTTTCAAATCGTAAAATTTCGGGCTTTTTGAGGGGAGCTTAGCTCAGCTGGTCCAGAGCACCTGCCTTACAAGCAGGGGGTCACAAGTTCGAATCTTGTAGCTCCCACAAACCCAAATCACTGATTCCTGTTATATAATTGTGTCATCCTGAATATCAGATTAATGATTAACTAGAATTACAAAATGAATAACCAACATCGATTCTGTTAATACAATTCTGAAGTCTGGCCGAATGAAGAATGTGACTCGCGGTGTGCGATGTTTAAGCGTTCATGGGCTCATGGGCTCAAGAGTTCAGAGGTTCAAAGGTTGAGACGTTCAGGCTCGCTTCGCTCACTGTTCAAGAGTTCAAGGGATCATGAGTTCATGGGCTCAAGAACCTCTATGAGGGCTCATTACCTGCCGACTGTCAACTGCCAACTGACAACTACCTCATGTTGTTCGGTGTTCAATCGCTGCTT
>DKER01000072.1:13233-33872 GCA_002452555.1 Fidelibacterota bacterium UBA6817
TTGAACACTGAGCGCAGCGAAGTGATTGAACGGCACGAAGTGCCCACTGACCACTGACGACTGCCGACTGACGACTGACGGCTGCTGTTTGTTTTCCTTTCCCTTCTCAACAATATTTTTTACTTTTCGCTTTTATTGAAAAGACAAACGAATAAAGGATATTGCGATGAAACCTTTTCGAATTCTATGGATTTTCATCATATTTCTGACGGTTCTAGGCGGCTGTGGAAAAAGTCATGATAAAAGCATTAACAACCGGGTTGAAATCGGGAATCTGGTGATGGAAAATATCCCCCCTATCCCTGAAGATCTGAAGGAGCAACTGAACCGGTATCAGAATGTGCGGTCTGCTCAACTTCAAGACTGGCTTCCGGGGAACGGAGTGCTGATTTCCACGCGTTTCGGGGAAACATCACAGCTGCATCGCGTCAAAGTCCCCGGCGGGACTCGTGAGCAACTGACATTTTTTAACGAACCGATACGAGAAGCAACTGTTTGTCCCGATCCCAAAAACCCTGTGATTATTTTTACAAAAGATATGGGAGGTAACGAATATTACCAACTCTTTGCCATGAATCTGAATGACGGCAGCATCCAAATGATCACAGACGGTAAATCCCGGAATGGTTCCCCCCGTTGGTCCAAAGACGGAACTTTCCTCACATATCAAAGTACTAAACGAAACGGGACGGATTATGATATCTACATAGCCTCAGTCCATGACCTTGTCAGCTCCCGTTTGGTTGCTGAGATGCAGGGCTTCTGGGAACCTCTCAGCTGGTCACCGAATAACCGGGAAATCCTTCTTTTAAATTATGTTTCAATCAATGAGTCCTCCCTGCATGTTCTGGATGTTGAAACAGGTATGCTCACTCATATCAATCCGTCTACAGAAAAGATCTCTTACGGCAGTGCCGTATGGTCACCCCTGGGAAACCAGATATTTTATACATCGGATGAAAACTCAGAATTTCAGCTGCTTCGTTCCTATGATGTTCAGACCGGAAAATCCTCCATCCTCACGCCTCGCGCAAAATGGGATGTAACCGGTTTTACCGTAAGTGATGACGGTATGCTGCTGGCGTGGGTGAGCAATGAAGGCGGATTGGACAAACTTTTTGTCAAAAACATCAAAATAGGATCAACGCTGAATATTCCCAAATTACCGGTTGGATTGATTAGCGGACTCAAATTCAGCAAAGACGGCACAGAGCTTGCAATCAACCTGAACACGCCCCAAAATCCTACAGATGTTTACACAATACGCCTAACAGGTGCTGTTCTTACCCGTTGGACTTTCAGTGAAGTGGGCGGACTGAATACCGATAATTTTGTCATTCCCGAACTGATACAGTATACAACGTTTGATTCACTATCAGACGGCACTCCCAGGAAAATTCCGGCTTTTTACTACAAAGGAAAATCCGGGGAAACAAAAGCACCGGTCATCATCTATATTCACGGTGGTCCGGAAAGCCAGTTCAGGCCTTCTTTTTCATCCACATTCCAATATATTGCAAATGAACTTGGCGTATCGATTCTTGCGCCAAATGTCCGAGGTTCAGCGGGATACGGGAAATCCTATTTATTGTTGGATAACGGTTATCTGAGAGAAAATTCCGTATTTGATATTGGTGCTCTGCTGGACTGGATAGCAGATCAACAGGAATTGGACGAAAATCGCGTGGCAGTATGGGGCGGATCTTATGGCGGATATATGGTCCTTGCCAGTCTGACCCATTATAACGATCGTCTGAGCGCAGGTGTTAACAATGTGGGAATAAGCAATTTTGTTACCTTCCTTAAAAATACAAAATCATACCGCCGCAATTTGAGACGGGCTGAATACGGAGATGAAAGAGATCCGGAAATGAATGATTTTCTTGAATCAATTTCACCAACAAATAATGCGCAAAAAATATCAACACCGCTTTTTATCGTTCAGGGACTTAATGATCCAAGAGTTCCTGCCAGCGAGGCTGAACAGATTCTTGATGCCGTCAAGGCAAACAATACTGAGGTTTGGTATCTCCTGGGGAAAGATGAGGGACACGGATTCAGCAAAAAAAGCAACAGGGATTTTTATACGCAAAGTATGATGTTATTTTTAGAAAAACATTTGCTGGGGAAGGAATGACTAAACGGAAAAAAATCGGTCTTGCACTGGGAAGCGGTTCTTCCCGCGGATGGTCTCATATCGGTGTCATTAAAGCTCTTAATGAGAACAATATTCCGATAGATTATATTGCCGGCACCAGTATCGGCGCCTATATAGGAGCCATTGCCGCTTCAGGGAAAATCGAAGAATTCGAGAAGATCGTTCTGGACATGGACTGGAAAAAGGTCGTTTCCCTTTTGGATATATCTGTCAGCCGTGCCGGTGTTCTGGACGGTCGTAAAGTGCTGGATCTGGCAGACAGAGTAATGGTTGCCAAAACATTTAAAGACTTGAAAATTCCCCTGCATGTTATATCCGCAGATTTAAAAAAGGGGGAGGAAATCATTCTGTCAAAGGGATCCGTAAGAGATGCTGTCAGGGCAAGTATTGCCATTCCTGGCATCTTTCGCCCAATCGAGTTAAACGGAGTTTTGTGCGTGGACGGCGGGATTTTGAATCCGGTTCCGGTTAATGCTGTGAGAAATATGGGGGCTGATGTTATTATTGCTGTCGATCTGAACCGTTGTCTTATTAATCGTCACAAAAAGAGACATACAAAGAAAGAAGAAAAACGGGATAAAGCATTAAGCAATGCTATTCTTGATAAACTGGCCGGACATTTTTTAACCGTTGATGCCTTGGTAAAAACCTGGTTCAAAATTGAAACCGGAGAATTTCTCAAAGATGACGAAAAGGATGAAATTCCTGGATTTCTGGATATCTACCGGAAGTCCATGGATATCATGGAAATGCAGGTTGCCCGGTTAACCCTTCAACTGAACAACCCGGATATCATAATAACACCGGATTTGGGTCATATAAGACTCATGGACTTTGACCTTGGGAAAGAAACCATTGCCGAAGGATATAATAAGACTATGGAGCAGATGGAGAAGATAAGGGCGATAACAGGTGACCGGTAGACAGTGTCTATTTCTCCAAATTCAAAATGTTTTCATAATTTGGTTCTTGTGTGATTTCAGGAACCTGCTCAGAATATTTAACGGTTCCGTTCGTATCAATCACCACAACTGAACGGGCTAACAGTCCGGCCAGGGGACCGTCAAGAATCCGAACACCGTACGCATTTCCAAAATTAAGGTCTCGCAGTTCACTCAGAGAAACAACATTTTCGATTCCCTCTGCAACACAAAAGCGTTTATGGGCAAAGGGAAGATCCCGGGAGATACAAAGGACTACTGTATTATCCATTTTCCCTGCCATTTGGTTGAATCGCCGAACTGATGCGGCACAGACATCTGTGTCCAAACTTGGGAAAATATTCAATATCAGTCTTTTACCAGAAAATTTCTCAAGAGTTATATCGTTTAAATCTGTTCCGGTCAGCCTAAAAGTCGGGGCTTTGGAACCGATATCCGGCAAATGTCCGGATGTATGTATAAGATTTCCTTTTAACATAACGTCTGCCATTTGGGTCTCCTTCGTTTATTTATTAACTCTTAGAGTCAACAGCTCTTCTCAGGTTTCAAGATTATTTAAAAAAAATTGATTTTTCAGATCGAACGATCAAAACGCCGGACACGAAAAACATTCGGCAGGGTTTTAAACCATTCAAAGGAATTGGAGCATCCGGTAAAGTATAATATTTGGATTAATTAGAATGATCTCCCCCGCCCGATGTATAAATACATCCGGCGGGGGTAAGATACGATCATTTTTCACATGTGTCTATTTTATATTGTTATTGTTATATTCAACCATAACAGATGTTATTCGGCGAATCGGATTTACAAATGAGTTCATATCATGAAATTCAAGGAATGTGAGTAAAATTTAAAGAACCCGTGTCGTTAAAAATTAAATAAAAAAGCCTTTGTATTCAGTATTATCATTGGGAAAAGGACTCAAACATAGTTTTCTGACAACAAATCCTGTTGATTTATAACTGTAAAAGGCTTTCCTATTTGATCTGTCTGTTCCGGGAAATTATTTTTAATAAACCCGGCTTTATTCAAAAAACGAAAGAAATTATAATTCTTTTTTTAGGATTTTCAAAAGAAACGCATATTCTTCTGCAATTTCTTTAAAGGAATCGTAGCGTCCGGATGCGCCGCCATGACCAGCTCCCATGTTGGTACGTAAAATGAGAATATTTTCATCAGTTTTCATGGAACGGAGTTTTGCGGTCCATTTTGCCGGTTCTGCATAGGAAACCCTGGGATCATTCAGGCCGGCAGTAACCATGATAGGGGGATATGCCTTGGCTGCTACATTGGTATAGGGACAATAACTGCGAATATAGTGATAATATTCTTCGTCACCCGGATTCCCCCATTCATCATATTCGGTTACCGTCAAAGGCAAGGTTGGATCAGACATTGTATTGAGAACATCAACAAAGGGAACGCTGGCAATAACTGCGCCAAAAAGATCGGGACGCATATTCACAACAGCACCCATCAATAGCCCACCGGCACTGCCGCCGCTGATGGCCAATAATTCCGGAGCCGTGTAGTTTTCATCTACAAAATATTGTGCCACGTCAATGAAGTCGGTAAATGTATTCTTCTTTTTAAGCCATTTCCCGTCTTCATACCAATATTCACCTTTTGCACCTCCACCCCTGATATGAGCAATCGCATATAAAAAACCACGGTCTACAAGACTCCAGCGGCTGTAGGAAAAATACGGATTCATTGTTATGCCGTATGAACCATAACCGTATAGAAACAAGGGCTGGGAGCCGTCCTTTTTATATCCCTTTTTATAGAGAATGGAAACGGGAATGTCTGCCCCGTCCCGGGCAGGGACAAAGAGAAGTTCTGTGGCATAATCATCCCGGTTCCAGCCGCCTCTAACTTCCGTTTGCTTCAGAAGTTTGAGTTCTCGGGTTTGCATATTGTAATCATATATCGTTTGGGGTGTCAGTAGGGATGTGTAGAAAACCCGGAGCTTTTCTGTTTCAAATTCAGGGTTGTTTGTCCCCCCCGCCATGTAAATTTCTTCAGGAAAATCGACTGTATGCCGTTCGCTTGTTACCAGATTCTGCACATCTATCATGGTTCGTGCATCACCTGTTTTATAAACAACCAGAAAATCTTTGAACATGTCCATGCCATTGATCTTTGCGTTCATGTCATGTTCATACACTAAAAATGTTCCGGATAACGAAGGTGATTGTACGGATTGACGAATTATATAGAAATTTTTCAGGTTTCCGCGATTTGTAAGGATATAGAAATCCCCGTTATGATGTTCAAGTTCATACTCAACACCCCTTTCTCTGGGAGAAAAAAGTGTAAAGGAACCATTGGGATTATCCGTTGACAAATATCGGACTTCACTTGTTATTTTACTCTGGGATGTAATAAAAAGATACTGCTTATCCTTTGAACGATTGACGTCAACAAAAAAGGCAAGATCAGGATCTTCATAGATTAATTCATCGTCCGAAACAGACGTACCAAGGGTGTGTCTGTAAACCCGCCACGGACGGAAGGTGTAATCGATGGTTGTATAGAAAAAGGTTTTGTTGTCTACAGCCCATGCACCGCCACCCACACTGTCAATCACATCAGGATAGAAGCTGCCGTCTTTAAGATTTTTAAATCTCAGAGTATAAATTTCCGACCCGTTTCGATCCTCGGAAATGGCCATGATTTGGTGATCCGTCGAGACAGAAAGCATTCCGAGTGAATAGTAATCCGACCCTTTTGCCCGTTCGTTGGCATTCAGGATAATTTCCTCCCTATTATCAAGAGACCCTTCTTTCCTGCAATAGATGGGATATTGTTCCCCCTTTTTTGTCCGGCTGTAGTAATAAAAATTATCCCGTTTTACAGGAACAGAGATATCCGTTTCCTGAATTCGTCCCACAATTTCCTTGAATATCGTCTTCTGCAGCTTTTTTGTATCCTTTAAAATATAATCTGTGTACGTATTTTCATCTGCCAGATATTGAATAACGTCCGGATTGTCTTTTTCCTTGAGCCAGTCATAATAATCAATTCGCATATCATTGAATACCGTTATCTGTTTTTCGATTTTCCGGGCAATCGGCGGTTCTGCAATCTTTTGTGAACATGACATTATCATCAAAGACACAAAGACAAATATAAACGACAACTTGAAACCCTTTTTCATTCTTAACCTCTTTTTCTTCATTATATAACAGATAGAATATAATCATTTTTTGAGAATTCTGATTTCTGAAATTGAAACATCCCCTCACAATGGGAAAAATAACACGATGCTGAGTATTACACAGAAAGGGAGAGTGTGTACATTATTTAAGATTCTATTAAGGTAAACGTTTGAGAAACTTGATATAAAGCAAAACACCTCAACCCTGTTTTAATCAGAAGCAGAAAAATATACAGAGATAGAGTGATATATTGATTTCACGATGAACTTTCCCCCGCCCCGGGGGGTAAGATAATCGGTTTTGTGAGATTGTGCAAGATAATATTATTAATGATATATTTAACGTTTGTCACGTTAAAACGCATGATTGGGTTAATTATGTCTGCCCACATCCGGGTTTCAGCTTCTTAAGTTGATTGTCACGGGCAGTAATGCACCTGTTTCCGGTTTTGAACTGAATAAAGCCTCTTACTGATTTTTACTTCTCTTTTGTTTCTCTATGGGGATTTGATAAATTAAGTTTATGAATTCTCAGAATGACGTAATACGCTCAATGCCTGACTCCCTTCAAAAGGATTATACAGTTATAGAGGATATAATCCGGTCCAGAGCGCGTTCCAGCCTGCCTATTATGGATTCCATGATAACTTCTCTGGTCAGGAACGGCGGCAAACGGATTCGTCCCATGATTCTGATGGCTGTGTTTCGCGGGATGAGCGGCAAGGATAGTGTTCTTGATACAGCATACCGTTCAGCGGCAACACTAGAGCTTATTCATACAGCCACATTGATCCATGATGATCTTATTGACAAATCCCATACTCGGAGAGGTGTTCCAACGATATTTGCACAGCATGGAATACCTTCAGCCGTGCTGGCAGGGGATTATCTTTTTGTTGAAGCCTATGCTCTGGCGGCAGGTCTGCCTGAAAAACTTGTGAACACATGTGTCCGTTCTCTCCGGAAAATGGCAGAAGGCCAGCTTCTGGAAGAAATCATTCCTCCAAATGAGCTCAGTTTTAAAACATATCTGGATATCATTTCATCCAAAACAGCGGTTTTATTTAAAAGTGCCTGTGAATCCGGTGCTCTGTTGGCAGAGGCACCGGATGATGTTGTGCGTGATCTGGGACAAGCCGGATTGTCATTGGGTATCGCTTTTCAGTTTATTGACGATCTCCTGGATGTTCTTGGAAATGAGCATATTACCGGTAAACCCATTGGAACCGACTTTTGGGCCGGAAAATTGTCTCTTCCTTATTTCTTATATCGTGAAACATTTGGTCCGCTCCCAAACGATAGGTCACAAAAAACATTTCAATCAATCCTGAAAAAGCTAACATCTGATGATATAATCGTCAAAGGAAAAGAAATGGCCCTGTCCAACACGAACAAGGCCAAAGAATTGTTTAATGTTTTGGATAATGGTGAGATCAGAACATATCTTCAAAATATGTGCGATCAAATGCTGAACAGAATTCTATAATCCGGATACCATCATCTGATAACGGTTTTCATTCCTAATATAATGACTGTCCGCTTTAAGGTCTTTATTCACAAAGGATTGCAGCTGGGTTACTCTGTTTTTAAAACTGTAAGGGAACCAATGGCGGATATCGTCAGGATCCTGATTTTTAGGAATTTTGGATTCCAGTTTTCCCATAAGATGAATCATTCCGGAGGGATCATAGCCTGCCCGGTAAGCATATACAGCGCCCTGGGCATCCGCTTCTGCTTCGTATTCTTCTTTACGCCCCTTTATTGCTCTTTCAAACATTTCGTCTGCCAGTTCATCCATTTCTTTTGTATCCGTACCAAACGCCTCATCCAATTCTCCAAAGGCATCCTCAGCCCGGAATTTTACCCGGCGCTTGCTCATTTCCGTTTCACCGTGACCCAGCGTAACATGGGCGATTTCATGTCCTATAAGACAGGCCAGTTCGTGTTCGCTGCGGATTTGCTTTAGCATCCCTTTTGAGAGGACAATTACACCGATCGGAAGAGCATTGGCAAAAATATCATCTGAATTGACAATATGAACGGTAACGGGAAGATCATAAAATTCTGTATTTTCAGACACCAGCTGGGCAATCATGTTCACGTATGATGTCAGTCGGGGATTGACAATAAGCCCCGGAGCTGCGAGCCTTCCTGCCGTAAAAGCACTGACGGCAAAAAGAGTTTCATCAACCGTAAACCCTTTATTTTGTTTGAGACGATACTGGCGCCTGTAACGATTGGGACGCCAGCGGTTCTGATAGGTCTGTTCTCTGAAGGAAAGATAGTCCTGAGGTCTGAAATAAAGCCGAACCGGTCTGTCAAGCACATCATTATTCATGCCGGAACGATTCATCTGATTCTCAAAAAAGCCTTTTACTGCCGCATTGACCATGGTTTTTGATGCCTGGCGGGTTGTCCAGTCCGAAGCCATTACTCCATAGTCAATATTCGATGCACCTGATTCAAAGGCATTGGCAGACACCCATCCTGTTTTCCGGTCTCCGGTTGTAATATTCATCCAAAGGTCATCTGATGAATTTACCGTGACCTGATCTCCTGAATTGAGAATCGTAACTACCGGAAAAAAGGCTCCCGGTCCCTCCCGCAGCGATGTATTATTCCGCTGTACCGTTTCGGCCGGCAGCCGGAGTATGCAAACGATTACCAGAAATAATAAAACAAGCTTTTTCATGGCATTACCTTACTTTGTTTTAAACGTAAAAACTCCGTCGTTATCTACCAGATCCGGATTTTTCCGCAACAGATGACAGCGTTCCACAAACGCAGCCGCCGGTTTATCCTCCGGATCTTTTTTAAGGATATTTTCAAAAGCATGAATGGCCGTTTTCCAATCCCGCTTTCTGTAATATTTCATTGCCTCAATAAACATATTTTCAATATCCATTTGTGCAGTACTTACTTCGTTTTTCCTGCCAATCAGCGTGAAAACCCGGATAGGCAGCTGCTTCCCTTTAACACGAATGTAATCTAATTCTCTAAAAATATAATCATCTTTTACAAATTCCCATGTGAACTCGCTCATAATATTCGTGGTTCCGTACGATTTATTTACACCCTCAAGTCGTGCAGATAGGTTAACGGTATCACCGACTGCCGTATAATCCATACGACGGGCACTCCCAAGATTCCCCACAACCATGGGACCGCTGCTGATCCCGATACGGGTCAGAATCTTCCCGGACGGAAGGGGGATAAGGTCATTTACCTTCATATCACGAAATTTCAGGATCACTTCACAGGCTGCCCGGGCATGATTGGACGAGGGAATGGGAGCACCAAAAATCGCCATGATACCATCACCCGTATACTTATCAAGCAATCCTCCGTAATCCAAAACAATGGATGAGATCGTTTCAAAATACGTATTTAACACCTTGATAACTTCCCGGGGGGACTTTTCTTCAGAAAAAGTTGTAAATCCCTGTAAATCAGTAAACAGAACAGTTCCCGTTACTTCAGAACCCTCAAGATCAACACGGTCCGGATTCTCCATGAGGAGATTTATGACATCTGAACTGAGATAGCGGGAAAACATTGTCTGTATTTGGCGTTTAGCTCTTCCTTCGGTCAAAGTTCTGTACATCGCTGCCGAACCTGTCGTCAACAGGATCCCGAGGAACGGAAAGAGTGCATCCATCTCAGTTCTGGCAAAGCGGAACAGAAGGAGGGATATGGCAAAAAAAATGAGAGCCCCCATTACAGCAAGAAAGACAGACTGGCTGAATTTTCGATTGAGAATTATAAAAGACAAGCCAACAATAAACAACAGGGTTATGACTTGAATCCATGGCAGGGAGATCGTATTCAAAAAATGCCCGTGAGTCAGGTTATTCCAGATTGTCAGATGAATTTCACCGCCGGGATAAGGAGCAACGGCAGTAAATGGTGTGGGTTTCAGATCCAGGAGACCTCCGGCTGTTGCACAGATCATTATATTTTTCCCGGCATAGGAATCCGGCGGAATGATTGCCGGTTGTCCGGTTTGATGTTGGAGGGCAGACAGAAACACTGCATGAAAGGAATCATAGCGATACACACCCGATTCTCCGCCGGGGCCATACCAGAAGATGGGGAAGTTACCGTTTTTATCCAGGGGTATCCGGGATTTAAGGGTTATGAGTTCTTTATTTCTTTTATTATAGGCAACCGGCGAATCCGCTTCTGATTCCAAATATGCCGAAAAACCAAGTTGGGAATAAAACCGGTCTCCAACGCGGACAATAAGCGGCAGACGCCGGCAAATACCGTCCGAATCAGTAATAAAATGTGTTGTTCCGATTCGCTCCAATCCATGAGAAATGACTGGAATGGGAAAACGGATCCCGTTATACCGGGGAAGGAATATTGCCTCGTGATCCTGAAAGTCCAGCCGGCCCAATCCGGCAAAGTCTCCGCGCCCGTAGAGTGAATCTGTGAGCATGGCGCCCATCACAACATGGGGATAAGCCGCCACAGCCGCTCCAAAATCCCTGTCCGACGCTTCGGCCGAAAGTTCAAGCCTCTGCTGGTCGGCCTCAGTAAAATGCATATCAAAAACAACGGTTCCTGCCCCGGCTTCTATGAGATAATTCAAGACGATACCGTAAAATTGCCGAGGCCATGGCCAGGGAATATTATATCTGTCAGCGAAATAACTGATGGATGCATCATCTATGGCAATGACCATAAAGGATGAATCTGCTTCATTACTTCCGGATATTGTACGCCATTTAAAATCTGTTATGGCGTTATTCATCCCCCGGTAAATATCTGTCAAACTGAACAGGGAAATAAAGATAAATACAACGAAGGCAATACCTACAGTAATAATAAACGAGCGATGATTGCTTTTTTCCATAATTTAATCCGTCTAAATATTGAATATAATTTAATGTTTATCGTTGGGATTGTAGAGAGAGAAGTTCAAACGTTGAGACGTTGAGAAGTTAAGGCTCGCTACGCTCGCTGTTTAAGAGTTCAAGGGCTCATGGGCTCATGGGCTCAAGAGTTCAAGAGTTCAAGAGTTCATGGGCTCATGGGCTCAAGAGTTCAGACGTTGAAAAGTTGAGAGGTTGAGAGGTTGAGAGGTTGAGAAGTTGAGACGTTTAGTGGGAACCGCTGGATGTAGAAAGTCCATTCTGACGACTGTTGACTGATGACTGTTGACTGATGACTGTTGACTGATGACTGTTGACTGACAACTGCCCACCGGCTACCGGCTACCGACTACCGGATTAGCTACTGATTTCAAATACCATCTTTAGAATTACTGATTGATCATGTAAATTATAGTAAGATCAATAACAGGAGGTTTCATGCAATTACCCAGACCGGGGAAATATGTGATTCACGACCCGGATGATGACAAAAGATTTAATTTCAAAAAATATATGCGCCTCCATACACCGGCCAGACCTATGTGGCGTTTGTTGCTCATGTTGTTTGTCTTGATTGTAGTCTATTTATTCCTTCAGGGAATTTTAAGATGAGGTGTCTATGAAATTGGTAGAGTGTGTCCCGAACTTCAGCGAAGGACGGGATATGTCGGTAATTAATGAGATTGTTAACGCAATTTCTACGGTTGATGGCGTAAAACTGCTTGATACCGACCCCGGAGTCGATACAAACCGGACTGTTGTGACCTTTGTCGGAGCGCCAGAAGCAGTCTTGGAAGGTGCTTTCCAGGGAATAAAAAAAGCGTCTGAACGGATTGACATGCGCCATCACAGCGGAGCACATGCCCGGTTGGGTGCGACAGATGTCTGTCCATTTGTTCCGATTTCCGGTGTTACCGTAGAAGAATGTCTTGATTTGGCAAAGCGCCTGGGAAATCGTGTTGGGCAAGAACTAAATATTCCCGTATTTCTCTATGAAAAAGCCGCGACCCGCCCCGAAAGGCAAAATCTTGCAGATATTCGTTCCGGAGAATATGAAGGATTGGCAGAAAAATTGAAAGATCCGGAATGGAAACCGGACTACGGCCCGTCCAGGTTTAATGAAAAATCCGGTGCAACTGTTATCGGTGTTCGGGAATTTCTGATTGCCTATAACGTAAATCTAAACACCAGAGACCGGAAACAGGCTCATGATATTGCCCTTGAGATTCGAGAGAAAGGGCGGGCAAAACGTGATGAAAACGGAAAAATTATTAGAGACGAAACAGGGCAGATTTTCAGAACACCGGGACTCTTAAAGGAATGCAAGGCAGTGGGATGGTATATGGAAGCCTTCAACTGCGCCCAGATTTCCATCAATCTTACGAATTATCATGTAACACCCGTTCATACTGCTTTTGAAGCGGTTTGTGAGGAAGCGTCCAAACGGGGACTCAGGGTTACAGGCTCTGAACTTGTAGGACTCATTCCCCTTGAAGCATTGCTGCAAGCCGGTGATTATTATCTTCAGCGCCAGGGAAAGCCCACAGGATATCCGGAAAAGGAAAGACTCCGTATGGCAATTCAAAGTCTGGGACTTTCAGAATTGTCGCCCTTTAATCCCCAAAAGAAGATTATAGAATATCGGGTCAAGGAAGAAAACGGAAATAAACTTTCGGATATGTCCCTCAATGATTTTGCTGACCTGTTATCAATCGACACACCGGCCCCCGGAGGAGGAAGCGTTTCCGCTCTTGCCGGTGCCATGGCGGCAGGACTGGCATCAATGGTTGCTCATTTAACCGTTGGGAAAAAAGGATATGAATCCGTTCAGGACAGAGCTTTAAGCCTGCCTGCAGAAGCACAATCCTTGAAAGAAGATCTTCTAAAAGCCATTGACGAGGATACCAATGCTTTTAATGCTGTAATGGATGCAATGAGACTTCCTAAAAAGACAGAAGAACAAATGGTACTCCGGGACAGGCAAATTGAAACAGCAACTCAGAATGCATGTCTTGTCCCCTTAAAAGTAATGAAATTATCTGCTTCGGCCTTTTCTCTCTGCAAAGAAATTGGGGAAATCGGCAACAAAAACTCCCAATCGGATGCGGAAGTGGGAACGTTAATGGCAAAGGCTGCCGTTCATGGAGCCGGCAGGAATGTGTTGATCAATCTTGAAGGGATTAAGGACGACTCATTTCGGCATAAAATGAAATCGGAAGTGGATTACTGGCTGAAAAACGTTGATTAACATTCAAAATTGAAAAAGCAGAAAAACGGGAACTTCCGGCTCTTTATTTGTGTATTAGTACCATAAGATTTTTTGACAAGTAATTCTTAAACAGTTGTGTTTCATTAGGTACTATGAGGAATAAATGGTTGTTATAACCATAACGACAAAAAAAATGTGGTAATAATGAATTGCATTTCCCATTTTACAAGTTACAAGTGATATCAGAAATATAAAAGAGGAAGGCTTCTATGATTAAAACGAGTATCATTTTTCATTTCAACACGGCAGGCGGACAGACAGATGCGCAGCTCAAAGCGACTGTTGATGCCATGATTCAGCAGAAAAACAATAATATTGAATTGGTTGGTATTGCCAGTGACAAAGAAACCCTTACATCGCTTGTCGCCGACACCCGTCCCCTTGTTGTCGTCCCTGCGGAAAATGAGGAAGGTCTTTCCGCTCAATTGAACAAAGCCCTTGCCAAAGCAAACGGGGAATTTATTTTACTGCTGGACAATCTGACAAATCCTGTTATTCTCCGGAAAACGGCTGTTGATGCCTTTCTTATGTCTGCAGAAAGGAACCCGGGCGTTGGGCTGTTTTATTCCAGCTACGAACTTGAGGATGGAGGAACAGTAACGGAGAAACATCTGCTTGATCATCATATTGGCCGTGTTCGTGATAATATGGACTTCGGGAAAGCATTTTTTATCCGGAAAACAACGCTCGATGACATCGGCTGTTTTGATGAAAATGTGAAATATAATGTTCTTTATGATATGCGACTGAAACTTTCAGAAAACAGAAAAGTCATTCGTATTGCCAACCGGTACAACGGCTCTCTTTACCGGGTACAGGCCGCCGGCAAAAAAGCGAATGTCTTCGATTATCTGTTGGCCGGGAAGGATGTTCAACTGGAAGCAGAAAAGGTCGTTACGGAACATCTGAAACGCCTTGGAGCCTATCTGGCCCCCGGTGTTTTTCGTGAACATGAAAAACCGGGTGATGAAAAGAAGGAATTGGTTGCCTCTGTGATTATTCCTGTGGGATTTCGCCCCGAATTTATCGATACAGCCATAGAAAGCGTACAGGCTCAGACTGTTCAGAATGTGGAATGTATCGTAATGGTTAATGGAGGAGATGATGATCCTACCGCCGATGTTGTTCGTAAATATATGAAGGACGGAGAAAAATACGATCCGGCAAAACCGGAAATACGGTTGGTCGTTCTGGATATTAACAATATCGGACTCTGTCTGAACATGGGTTCAAAACTGGCGCGCGGAAAATATTATGTACAACTGGATTCAGATGACAGACTGAAACCGGATGCTGTTGAAAAAGTTGTGAATGTATTTAATTCTGATCCTGAAATCGGTATGGTCATCGGTTCCTATGAAGTCTGGGAAAAGAAAGACAATGGTGAATTGGTTCGCATGAAAGAAATTCCTGTCGTTACGCATGATGAATGGACAGAAGAAAACGGCCGAAACAACCTTCTTCGTATTAACGGTGCCGGAGCTCCCCGTTGTATTCCAATTCGCGTGATAAAGGAAATGGGTTATTTCAGCATTAATGATGACCCGAATGCCCGTAATTATGGTGAAGATTACGAAATGGTCAATAAGATTGCAGAATATTACCGCATTGGCAGAGTCTGGGATCCCATTTATGAAGTGGTACGGCACGGCGGTGGAACAGACCACGCAATTGACCAGAATACGGTGGATCGTAATGACAATGCCAAGGACGATATGAGGCGAGAAGCCATTTTAAGGCGTCAGGCCTTTAATAAAGCATGTAAATAAGCATTCATGAAGTCAACACCCTTCGTGGTGGATAAAGAAATAATCGATACAAAACAGCAGAAGTAGTGCTTTACTTTTGCTGTTTTATCTGTAACAGAAAAACAGGAGACTGTTATGAAGAAGAATATTTTGATTGTAGGTATTGACGGTGGTGCAACGAAAGTCAGCGGCTGGACGGTTGTGAGAAAAGAAGATGGAACCTTTGCGCTGGGTGATTTAAATGTTCAAAAAAAATATAGTGAATATGAATATTTTGATCCTGAATTTACGCCTGTGAATATCAAAACACAGTTGGAAGAGATGAATGAAGGTATCCATTTAACGGCCGGTGAAAAGAAACAGGGCTTGGCCTATATGTATGCTACAGCAGATGTCATTGGAGAGCTGGTTAAGTCATATCCCGGTTATGATGTGTTGATAGGTATAGGGATGCCCGGGCTGAAAACAAAAGACCGCAGGGGTATCTGTGCACTTGCAAATGGTCCCAGAATGCCGGAATATTCAAATATAATCGAAAACAGGTTGTTCCTGAACAATGTTACACTTGCGGCGCCTATTCATCACCTCGGATCCGATGCAGATTATTGCGGCCTGGGAGAAGAATATTCCTCAGACGGTCAATTCAGACCGGTGGATAACAGTTATTATCTGGGAGGAGGAACCGGCGTAGCGGATGCTTTAAAACTGCATGGCAATTTAATCCCTTTTGATGCAGTCAAACTGTGGATGGCAAAAGCCTGGGAAATGAAAGCCGACAGCGGAAAATCCATGGAACGATATTGTTCAGCAGCAGGGATTCAGAGTATATATAGCGAGAATTCGGGAATTCCCGTCTCTGAATTAAATGAAAAAGAAATATATGCACCACAGATCATGGAAAAAGCGTTGGCCGGAGATACCGGAGCAAAAAAAACGATGGATGATGTGAGCTATTATCTTGCTGAACTGCTTTTTGAACGAATCTCAACGATTTATAACGGAACATTGGGCCAATTTGATTTTGTCAACCCTGCCAGGGGAAAACTTGTTCCCCACCATCCTTATAAAGGTACTCTGTTGGATTATGTAATTATCGGACAGCGATTGGGCGATTATTTACAGGAATCCAAAGGAAAAGGGATTTTGTGGGAACCGATGCTGGACCATCTGAAAGAACGGATTCTGGAAAATGAAGTATTGACAAAGCAGTTCAAAGACCATTATCTTAATAGAAATACCTTTAACGAAAAACGGATTGTTCTTTCCAAATTACGTGAAGCGCCTGCCATGGGTGCTGCCGTGGATGCATGGCTGTCCAGGGAAGAACAATCATAAAAAATGGATGGTGTACTATGCTTGAACCCGGAATAATCCCGAATAAAGAACCTCGGTTGCGAGTTGGCATTGTTTTGCCTGAAGATGATCAGCAGGAAATTCAGATTGATTTTCCAGTCGATGGAAGCTACATCATGGAAGTGGATGGCGCTTTTGCCGATGTCCATCCGGGAGCAAATCTTGTAATTCGCCTAGGGAAAAAAGGACTTCTTGTTCAGGACTCCCCCTTTGTAGACGCTGAAAAAATTGTTTTTAAGCAAATTAAGGGAGAACACGGAATAGGTATTCACCCGGTTATCAGCGGAAGAAGTTTTCACTGGAAAAAGTATATTATGGTTCATTTGCCGGACAAAGTAGAAATACTGCGATATCAGGATACGCTGATGGTTGTTAATGAGCTGAATCTTGAAACGTATCTTATGTGTGTTGCCACAGCTGAAATGGGCTCTGATTGTCCCACGTCTCTTATTGAAGCGCAGACAATTGTTGCACGAAGCTGGATGTTGGCAAATGTGGAACAAAAACATGTTTCTCTGGGCTTCGATGTCTGTAATGATGATTGCTGTCAACGGTATCAGGGTTTGAACAATTTGACGGATCATTCCCAGGAAGGCGCCAAAAACACGTTTGGCAAAGTTCTGCTCTATGAGGGCAATATGGTTGATGCTCGATATTCCAAAGCATGTGGCGGTATCATGGAGCGGTTTGAAAATATCTGGTTTGAAGAACCGGTTCCCTATATGCAGACACTGAAAGATATGCCTGATATTCAGAATCCTCCAGATCTAACCGATGAAGAAAATGCCCGCGAATGGATTCTGGGACATCCTGAAGCGTTTTGCAGTGAAGCCTATATTCCGTCAAAAGATCTGAAGAAATACCTGGGAAGTGTTGATGAAGCCGGGTCATATTTCAGATGGACTGTTACCGTAACCAATAAAGACTTAACAGAAAACATCAATGACAAAATGAATCTGAATATCCAAGCGGTTAAGGATATCTATCCCATTCAACGGGGCGGTTCCGGACGTATGATCCTGATGGGCTTGAAAGTTGTTGATGAAAATAATAAAGAAAAAGAACTGGTTGTTAAATCTGATTATGAAGCACGTAGAATTCTTCATAAGAAGTTTTTGTTCAGTTCTGCCATTGTCGTGGAAAAGAAAGGTGAGAAAAAAGGACTGCCGGTTGAATTTGTGCTACATGGAGCCGGCTGGGGACATGGAGCCGGTTTATGCCAGATCGGAGCTCTCGGTATGGCATTGGCCGGTTATTCAACCGAAGAAATCCTAAAGCACTATTATCCGGGCGTAGTTTTGGATACAATTTATTAATGCCATTTCCCGGAATGAATTGATTAAAACCCGGTAAAGTCCTTTTGCCGGTTTTTTTATTCATCTGCTTTTTTACGACAGACGGACTCTCGTGAGACCACTATGAGAGTTTTTAGCTGTTGTTTTGCACAAATTATATCAGAACTGTCCTTTATTGGGTTTCTTGAATATAATATTAATAATATAATATTGCATTGTGCTTTTCTGTGTTGTATACTATACTATGGCTGTTAAGAATCACATAAAATTTTATGTCCTGTTTATGATATGGGTGAATCTGAGCAGCGAAATTCTTCTGAATGAAATGATGATTGATCCTCTTGGATCGGAAAATTCTGCAGAATATGTTGAACTGATCAATCGCGGCGATTCTGCCGTTTCATTGGAAGGCTGGCGTTTTGGTGATGCGCAGGATTTGGATTTATTTGTTTTCTTCGATGAAACTGTCCTAAAACCGGGAGAATATGCATTGATACTTGATCCGGATTATGCCGGAGAATATGCCGGAATGATTCCGGATACGGCTTTATGCCTGACCATTGAAGACAGCCGTTTTGGAGCATACGGATTAAGCAACTCCACTCAAAAAATGTATTATCTGATCAATTCACTCGGAGTGATGATTGATTCATGCCTTTCTTTGACCGGTATCCCAGAAGGGTATTCCATGGAACGTGATGATGAGAATAACTGGCAAGCATCCCTGCGCTCCGGGGGAACACCCGGTTTCAGAAACAGCGTCAGTGCGAGCGGGAATGCTCCGTTGATGTTAATATATGCCGGTACAAGTCTCGAACGCAAACAAGTGTTTACTTCAATGTATATTTACAATACCGGGCGCCTGTCCGTCGGTTCTTTTGAACTCTCACTCAAAGATTCATTGACGGACAGGCTTTTATTCAATTCAAGCTATCCTTTAGAACTTGATCCGGGAGACTCCGTTTTGATAACAGCGCAATGGCCGGCCATTTCATATGGAAAGCATTGGATTATTGCTGAGATCACTGCTAACAATGAACAAATAAGGATGTCGTTTGATCAGGAAGTCCATGTTCCTGCCGATTCTCTTTTTATTACCGAGTTTTGTGCCATCCCCGGGGAAGGCATTTCCTGTGAATATATTGAATTTTTAAATGCATCAAGCCTGCCGGTTAATCTTGCAGGGATGACAATTACCGATAAAACCGGAACGGCATTGCTAGTTTCTGAGGATATTTTTTTACCGGAATACGGGCTGGGGGTGGCTGCAGAGAAAGCGGACTTACGCAATGATGTGCAGTCACCCCACATATTTTTGTGGGTTCCCCCGGCATGGAGAGCTTTAAATAATAACGGGGATTTGATACACTGGAAAGATCGTCAGGGGAATACGCTGGACCGCTTGGAATATGTTACATCATGGGGCGTATCGGCCGGCATGGGACTGGAAAGACGATCCCTTTTATTTTCGGCGAATCGGCAAGACAACTGGATGCCCGGCTTTTCACCGGGATTGATCAATTCTGCCGGCTGGCCCGACACAGCATTCTCCCTGGTTGATTTTTACTTTTCAAATCTGCCTTCGGAAGTTCGGTTACGAATTGAAAACCAAGGTGAACAGCTCCTTCCGTCTTCGCGTCTGCTGATGTATTTGGATAATACATTTACCGGTATTCCGGATTCATATTATATGCTTGAATCGGTAATATTTCCTGCCATTGAACCATTTAACAGTCATGACGTTCTTTTTACAACCCGGATTTCTCTTGCAGGATTCATTACACTTTTATTTCAAATTCCCGATTTATCCGATACCGTTTATTCCTTTACCTGTCTTAATCCCTGGCCTGAAAAGGTTTTAATAATCAATGAGTATTGTCCATGGCCCGGTGAATTGCACAACAGTGAGTATTTTGAACTGTTCTTAAAAGGAGATATGAGTCTGAATCTGAACGGTTTAAGCATCAGAGATAAGACGGGACGGGTTAACTGGGATAATAACCGAATTATCAGGCCCGGAGAATATGCTGTTTTCGCAGAAAACCCTGAATTAAATCATCATTTCCCTGAAGCCCCGGTTATGATTCCCAAACAATGGAGAGCACTGAATAATAGTGATGATTGTCTGGCAATAATTGACCCAATGGGAAAAACACAGGACAGTATCGTGTATCACCATTCCTCATATGATATTCCTTACCAGCGAACCAGTCCTTATTTACCCTCACTTCTCCAGCTAAACTGGATAGAAATGTCTCCCGGGACTCCCGGATTATCAAATCCTTTCCGGCAGGAGGAAATTTCATGGAAAGCTTCTCTATCCATAAAAACAGATCAAAAACCGTTGTTAAAAATTTATTATGAATTGACGAATTTGGGAGAAATGCCGGCAATAACACCGTCATTAAATTTAACGGCGGCTTATCCCGACGGTCAATTGTGCCTTGTTTCGGAAGTTGTATCAGAATACGTATTGTCTCCCGGAGATTTTATCATGGACTCAATTGAAGTCTATTATGATCATCCCGGAACAGGAGCCTGGTTTTTTGACGGTGAATATGTTTTCAGCGAATCGGTTCAGGTTTATATTCCGTACAGTAAATCCCCCTTTACATTAAGTGAGGTTATGAATTGCCCCGATGTATTCGACAGCAGGGAATGGATTGAGATACATATTGACAATCCTCCTGTTATCAGCGATGGATGGTTTTTAAGTATTGACCAGAGAGTTGTATTTCTTTCCGGAATTTTGAACAATACGTATACGGTTGTTTGCCGTAATGACGGAAGCGGCGAAGAAGATTGGCTTGCTGTAGCAGGATTTCCCCAGTTGGC
>DKER01000162.1 GCA_002452555.1 Fidelibacterota bacterium UBA6817
GAAGCAGGCCGGTGGGTTCATACTTTCGGGTGCGGACATGCCACGCTGCCAATCGAAGAAATGTATCCCCGTATCGGCGGTTTTGTAGGGTTCCATCCCATCATTGAACTCCCGCTTTCTTTTTTCACACATATTGTCGGAGATATGGGTGTTCACCAGTTTGTTTTTCTCGAACGGGTGGAAGGGTATGGTGACCAGATAATGAAAGGATATAATTTTGATTCCCGGGATTGTATGTGGATTTTTTCACATTCCGGAGTGAATGCAGTTAATATTGATGTTGCATTGCGGGCAAAAGAAAAAGGAATGAAACTTATTGTATTCGGTTCGGAAAAAGCAGCACAGGAAAAAAAAACAAAGCATTCCTGCGGTAAAACAATGTTTGAACTGGCTGATATTGTGGTTGATTCCTGCGCACCGGCAGAAGATGCAGCTGTCCCGCTGAAAAACCATCCGGATAAAATCGGTCCTGTTTCAACGATTGCTTTTGTTACTGCCGTTTGGATGACCATAACAACGGTTGCGGAAATTCTGGCTGACCGCGGTGTAAAATTGTACATTCATCCCAGCCATAATGTGGGGGATCCCACTGCCAATGAACGGCTTGACGAAGCATTGAAAGAATACAAAAAGCGAATCATTGGTGTTTAAAATCATTTATTTCTCTGCCCTTTAACAAAGAGACTGTCTGCCCCCCCCAACCCCGACAGGCAGTCTCTTCATAAATTTTTAAGGGAAAATCATGAAAAGAATAGAAAGTATTGACCTTTTTCGTGGACTGACAATTGCCATGATGATCTTTGTCAATGATGTGGCTTCTGTCCCCGCTGCACCGTCATGGCTCCACCATGCAGGTGCCCAAACAGACGGAATGACGCTTCCGGACCTTGTTTTTCCGGCTTTTCTTTTTATTGTTGGAATGGTTATTCCCATAGCACTCGAAAAACGTTTGAAAGAGGGACTCTTACCGTCATTATTTCACATCGGAGAACGAAGTTTGGCGTTGATAATTATGGGAGTAATGATGCTGAATTCCGGTTCATACAATGCGGAATTGTCCTTTTTACCAAAACCGGTATGGCAACTTTTAATGTATGTCTCATTCTTTCTTATATGGAATATGTGGGCAGATACATCAAAAGCAAAAAATATCATACCCAAAATCGGGTGGCTGCTTTTACTTTTTCTTGCCGGCTTTTATCGCAGAGGAAACGGCGGGGAAATATTTTGGCTTAGAACCGGCTGGTGGGGTATTCTTGGGTTGATCGGCTGGTCTTATGCCCTTGTTTCATTGATTTATTTATGGTTTAGAAACAATAAAGCTATGATAATCCTGTCTATGTCATTTTGTGTTTTCTTGTTTATTGCTGAGGTTTCGGGTCGTTTTGCTTCAATTCAGCCGCTTGTTGATTTTATACATCCCGGACAACATCTGGGGACTCATTCTTTGATTGTTTTATGCGGATTAATGGCAGGGCTTGGAATCACGGAAAAATCCCATAAAAAAGGGATGAGTTTTATTCTTATTGAAGGATTTGTGCTGTTTTTGGCAGGCTGGCTTTTACACTCCCAATATATCGTTTCAAAAATTCAGGCCACTCCGGTTTGGGCCTTTTGGAGTGCCGGTTGGTGCTGCCTTATATTCGTTGTTGTTTATTTTCTGACTGATGTAAAAAAATGGGATTCATGGGGAAAACCGTTTCAACCTTCTGCCCAAAATCCCCTTACGGCCTATTTGCTTCCGGCAGTATTCTATATCCTTTTTGATCTGCTTTCCATCCCTTATTTTTCATGGGGAAAGAGCGGTCCCGGATTGGGAATTATCCGAGCTTTACTGTTTACTGCACTTATTCTCTTCACCACACATTTGCTAACCCGGTTTAAAGTCAGACTAAAATTGTGATTTTGTTCATATACAGCGTTTTAAGTCCTTAAAATAATCAAGATTATGCATAATTCTTTTATTGATTCACAGATTCTTTTAAATTAGAAAAATGGTTAAAGATCACTTCAAATCCCTTGAATCTCTTTTGAATATTGTCGTAGGATTCTCTGCAATACTGGCTTTGGCAGTTCTGCTCTTTGACCGGTCACATTATTCTGTTCCTTACTCAAATATCATTAATGGTTTTTATACAGGAGTTATGATACTGTTTATCAGTGATGTTATCATCAGAATAATGATAGACAAAGACCCTGTCACGTACATTAAGGGACATTGGTATAGTTTTATAGTATTTATGCCGTTGTTTCAGGAAACACCTTTCAGAGGCGAAGATCCGTATTCCATCATCCTTAAACAGATTATCATTCTTATTATGATCATATCCCGTTTACGGAAGGATCGCAATCTGATCAGTAACCTCAGTTTGCACCCGGCGCGTTTAATGATCATGACCTTTTTTCTGACGATTTGCATGGGGACCGTCATATTAACATTACCCATGTCAACAACTGCCGGAACCCAGACTTCTTTGGTGGATGCAATGTTTACATCCACGTCTGCTCTTTGCGTTACCGGATTGATTGTTCAGGATACGGCAACATGGTACAACACAGCCGGTCAGGCAACTATTGCAATACTGATTCAGCTTGGGGGATTGGGTATCATGACTTTCTCTGTTTTTTTGGCCCTTGTCGGCGGAAAAAGGATGAGTATTAAAGACAGAACGCTGGTAGGGAATGTTTTGGATTATGACACATTATCCGATGCTTTCAGGGTAATTTTATTTATTTTTAAGCTGACATTCACTGTGGAACTTATTGGAACTATAGGGTTGATTATTGCATGGAGAGATTTTTATCCCACCTGGGGACAGACAATTTATCATTCGGTTTTTCATTCTATCTCTGCCTTTTGCAATGCCGGATTTTCAACAAATACTGACAGTATGATGCCCCATCAATACGATTTAACAACAAATTTTGTCATGGCTTCACTCATCATTATCGGCGGATTGGGTTTTCTCGCACTCCGAAATATAACTTCAGCTTTTCGAACCATATTTACAGGCAAAAAAAGACACATATTCTTACTCAAGGTACAAACCCGTCTTGTTTTACGCGTAACGTTTATTCTCATTATCGTTGGCATGGCCGGAATCTATTTTTTTGAACGACAAAACTTTGCGAATGTAACGACAGGCCAGGCGTTGCTCCTCTCTTTTTTTCAATCTGTCACAACCCGGACTGCCGGTTTTAATACAGCACTGATATCAAGCATGTCATCACCTACATTACTCCTGATAATTATTCTAATGTTTATCGGTGCATCACCCGGTTCAACCGGCGGCGGTATTAAAACCACAACGTTTGCCGTATTATTTCTTACAATGTTTCGGGGCGTAACATCTAAAAATAATATTGAAGTTATGAAGCGTACTATCTCACTGGAAACGATTCAAAAGGCATTAACTGTCCTCTTGTTTTACATAACGTTTGTTTTTGCCATCCTGCTTGCTCTTTTATATATTGAACCGTTTCCGTTTATGAGTATACTATTTGAGACAATCAGTGCCGTTGGAACAGTGGGTTTATCAACCGGTATAACAGCGGATTTATCCAATACGGGGAAAATTCTGATCATGATTCTTATGTTTGTGGGAAGACTGGGACCGTTAACGGTTGGTTATGCCCTTGTTTTTGGAAATAAACCCCAGAATTATGCTTATGCAGAAGAACGAATCATGATCGGATAAAAATAAGGAATCAAACAATGAGAAGCATAGCAGTCATCGGTTTGGGAACATTCGGGAAAACGCTGGCTCTTGAGCTGACGGAGCGGGGAGCTCAGGTTATTGCTATAGATATCAATAAAGATCAAATTGAAGCTGTAAAGGAATCAGTGACCTATGCGGTTGCACTCAATTCAATGGACCAAAATGCCCTTGAAGGAATTGCAATCAAGGATGTTGATCTGGCAGTCGTATGTATTGGAGATGATGTTGAAGCCAATCTGTTAACAACCCTGTTGCTAAAAAAGTTGGGAATAAAAAAAATATGGTCCAGGGCCATTAACAATCTTCAGCGTGAAATACTCAAGACCATGGAAATTGATGAAATTGTGAGTATTGAGGAACAGATGGGAAAAACAATTGCCAGGGGACTTATATCATCAAATGTTACAAAATTTATTCCAATATCTGAGGGACACAGCATTGCTGAGGTAAAAATTCCCGAACAATATATCGGCAAATCACTCATTCAACTTAACCCCCGCAAAAAGTACAATGTAAACATTGTGGGGATAAAACGATATATTCCTGATATTACCGACGAGGGGGAAAGAACTTTTCGTGAAGAATACAATGATGTCCCTTCTCCTGCTGAGAAATTACTGGAAGGTGATATTTTAATGGTGGCCGGTTCAGATATCAATATAGAAAAATTTGCCAGAGATTAATGATGTCTAAAAAAGAGAAAAGACTTTCTTCCTATAAACTCCCAATAAAAGTTTTATGGTTTATCTCTTCTATTCTTGGTTTGGGAGCTTTTGTATTGCTGGCTGTTAAAGAATTCCAGTCTTCTTTTTTTTATTTAATCCTTTTTCTGGGACTTTTATATTCTGCAACTATTGTATATATCACATTACGGGCGTTTCGTTTTCATCGAAGATTAATAAAATATTTCAGACGGCTTTTAGCCGGGGATTTTTCAACAGGTATTCATGATATATCATGTATTAATGATGAAATCACACTTTTAACGGAAATGGCAACAAATACCGCCTCACATTTGGATACGTACGATCGGTTGCGGGCTGACCGCACGGCATTGAGTCTTAGAGCTCTGGATGTCTTATTCCGCAGAGCAAGCCGTAAAATCATTATGGCCGATATGGATAAATCACAGTTTAAATTCACTAAAACCCTGCAAAAAGCATTCAATGTAGATCAGGATATTTTTAGTTTTGCATCTATTGAAAACCAAAAAAACAACGAGCATTTTTTCAGACAGTTTTTACTGGCAGCAATAAAAGATGCTCAGGTAAAAGATTTTTCTGCCAGACTCGAACTCCCTGTCAGAGAATCGGCATTGGATCTGAATTTTAAATTTGTCCCCATTAAGGATAAATCCGAAAAAGTCCGGATCGCTTTTCTTTACGTAGATTTTTCTGAGAATGATCCGGTAGATTAACGTTAATGAGGAATTGCTTCATCCAATAAAGTGAAGCGGTATCCCCGTTCTTTTAAAACAGTAATCAAATCATCCATGTAATCATAAAAGGGATCAGGTCTGTCCGGATGGGCTCCAATATGAGTTAAAAGAATAAATCCATTCAATCCGTTTTTTTCTTCATATCGCAAAATTCGGGCATAAATTGAATCCGAACTCACATACTGTCTTCCCGGTTCCGGAATGGTCCAGTCTGCATTTGAATATGTTCCGGGCGTAAAATTAACCAATATAAAACCGGTTTCCTGAGTCCACCGGGCAATTTCTTCATTATACCATTCATAAGGAGGAATATAGTAGGGCGCATCCCCTTTTCTGACGCCAAATCGCTCCATTTCTTTATAATTATCCAATAAGTCTTTCAAAAACTCATCACGGGTAACCAACAGAGAATCCCGGTCTTCCCATGTTGCATAAAGCAAATGACGGTCAGAATGAGCCCCCAGATAATGACCATCTTCATGTAATCCGCGAATTATCGGCCCAAAATCCGGATTTCTGTAAAAATTCCCTGTTAGAAAAAATGAACCTTTTACATCATGCTTTCCTAACGTTTCTCTGAGAATTTCTCCCCCATCGGCAAATTCATCTCCTGTAAAAACGAGGTGGATTCGTTTTTCAGTCGTATCGGTCCGCATAACAGCCCCGTGACTGTATATTAAATGTGTGTTGCTTACCTTGTCACCGCATGCGATGATTAAAAAAAATACCGGCAAGAGTAATCGGACTCTCATGAATTCAATCTCCATTTTGATTATTAAAAATATCAACATTAAAATACATGTTTCCTGATGAAGGGGAAAGTTAAAATGAGAGAATAATTTTCAAACAACACTCCTGACGATTGAAGTTTCCTACATAANNGGTTTCCTACGTAATCAATATTAAACCATTATCAAGAAAAATTCTTTGCAGTCAGTCTGTCAAACGACGACTCGAAACACAAAAACCCTGCTCCATTGAAACATTGTGGATAGAAACTGAATAAATGACGAGAGAACAATTTGTCGTTATACAAATGGGAGATTTATCAAGATTTACGTAATCATTATGATGAAGGGTGACGTTACAGACTATGTGATTGATACGTTATTTGGGGAATAGAATCGTTACGATGGTACCGTTATTACAATGAAAATTCAGAGTCCCGTTCAGTTGATCTGTCAGAAGTTTAATAATCTTCAAACCGAGGGACGGGGGATTGTTAAAATCAATA
>DKER01000204.1 GCA_002452555.1 Fidelibacterota bacterium UBA6817
CCGAAGTCGAAATGGAACGGCGTTATACTGTTCTGGCTAATGCAACCGTGAGAAATATCGACGAATACAATCGGAAAATCAAGGATGGTCTGGAAGGTGAATTGCTGCCTTATCTTTTAGTTGTTATCGATGAGTTGGCAGATCTGATGCTGACGGCGGGAAAAGAAATTGAAGAACCGATCGCCCGTCTGGCACAAATGGCAAGGGCTGTCGGGATCCATCTGGTGATTGCCACGCAGCGTCCCAGCGTGGATGTTATTACAGGTGTGATCCGTTCCAATTTCCCGGCAAGAATCGGTTTTCAGGTTCCGACTAAAATTGACAGCCGTACAATTCTGGATACCGGCGGAGCTGAAAAATTACTGGGAAAAGGGGATATGCTTTTTCTTTCTCCCGGCCGTTCAGAACCCATTCGTATTCATAACGCTTTTATCACACTGGAAGAGATTGAGCGAGTTATGGAACATATTCAATCTCAACCGACCGATGATCTGGACTTTATTCTGCCGGCACCACAATCTGAAGATTCGGGCGAAAATGGCAATGAATCTTATGAATTCTCCAATGAAAAAGATCCGCTTTTTGATGAAGCTTTAAAACTGGTGGTCATTCATCAGCAGGGTTCAATATCTCTGCTTCAAAGACGGCTCAGAGTCGGTTACAGCAGAGCAGCAAGGCTGATTGATGAGCTGGAACAAGAGGGGATTGTAGGTCCTTTTACCGGTTCCAAAGCTCGTGAAGTTCTTGTTTCCGCTGATTATCTGGAACGAATTAAATCTTTTGAGGAGGGCAGTTTTGATGAGGATGATGAATAAATATTTCATAGCCTTAGCGGTCTTTTTTCTCTTTTCATGTAAGGGGCCTACAACCCGATTTATTCCTCCTCTGATACTTGAAGCAGACGGATTGTCTTTTCCTGAAGGACCCGTTTTTGCCGGTAAAGAACTGTTGTTTTCCAATTGCTACGGAATGTGGATTGGTCGTTTGTATGAGAATGGGCGTTTGGATACATTTGCCGACCTGTCTTCCATGAACTTTAAACCAAACGGACTCTACTGGTCTGATAATCATGAATTGTGGGCTTGCGAATATAATCAAGGCCGTATTATCAGATTCAACGACAGGGGAGAGGTTATTCAAGTCCTTGATAATAATGGTCAGAGATTTTCCAGACCTAATGATATAACATTTCATAAGGGACTGATCTATTTTACCGATCCAAAATCCTACTCTAAAGAAGTCAGGGATGGTAAAATTTACGTTTTGGATCCAATGACCAATGAAATAAACCTTTTTGCAGATAACCTTGCCTTTCCCAACGGATTGTCCGTTACTCCAGATGGAACAAGATTAATTGTTTGTGAATCAGCTGAAAACAGGGTTGTAGCCCTTTCATTACAAAATCCTGATATTCGTGAAATCATCGTGACACTTCCCGGGGGAGATCCGGATGGAATTGAATTCGACTCTAAAGGAATTCTCTACATCGCTCATTTTGGCGGCGGAAAAGTCTATACTGCCGATATTGAAAAAAAAACACTTTTGGACAGTCTTGAATTACCCGGGATAAGAGTCACAAACCTTGTCTTCAATCACGATGAAAGTGAATTATTTATTACAGAAGCTGAACAAAATAAAATCTTTAGCATCAGACTAAAATAAGGATCATTTTAACAACGTTATCTTTTTTATCGATACTTCGTTAGTTTTTGTGTTTCTGAACACCAAAATATATAATCCGGAAGAATAGGATGAAGCATCCCATTTTACGGAATGTGTCCCTGACTGTAATTCCTTGTTTGAAAAGATAACATCCAGTAACTGTCCTTTCAGATTATAGATTACAAGCTCAGACTGCTCAATTCCGGGTGAAGATAAATGAATGGTTGTGATGGGATTAAACGGGTTTGGAAAAATATGACTGATTTCAAAAGAACGGGGCTGTCCCGGAGATTGATCAATTGAAACTACGTCAAATATATTCATCCATTCATCAGGATCCAGATTTATATCTTCATTTCCGTCAGGATACTGGAAAGTCATTTGACCATTGTCCTGTGTTTCAACATGGATCAAAGCAACAAGCACTGTATCATTTTCATCGGTTAACAGTTCATCAAGATTGATAATTCCTTCCAGAATATGGGCTGAAGCTGATTGAGAAGCAAAGCCTTCAGATGTCCAACCGTTCCAGCCGTTTGTGCTTTCCTGTGCCAGAAATGCTTTCCATTCCATGACTAAACCGGATTTTGCCCATGGCATATTCGTCATAGTTTTTGAAGGATTGGAAACAAAAATAAACACATCTTTTCCGGTTTCAGGCGCCGGATTCGTCGCAACATACAATTGGCCATCAATAATCGAACAATAGAAAAAAACTCCTTCATTCTGGAATACCGGTGTCAAACTACTTTCAATCATTCCATCTATGATAACGGGATTATTATCAGAACCGATATCAGTGAAAGTGATATGAAAATCACTTCCATTATTGTTGTTCCAGGTATTATCACTATACCCTATGACAAAATCCAGTGAGTTGTATGTACCGGCTGCTTGAGACAGGGGACCGATATTAATAACAAAAGAGTCCGAAACTGCAGTCTGCATAAATGGAGTTTCAACGGCAGATCCTGATGTTGTAACAGTTCCTGAGGGACGAACTGAAAGAGGTGGCGTCTGCCATTCGTTCACACCCCAGTGAAGAACCGGATCCGGTTTTGGACTAAGGTGGATGATAGTTATTGTATCGTCTGCTGTGGGCTCAGACGGCAACCAAGTCAGACTATTCCTGTTATCATTGGAAGAACCCTGATTGTTGCCAATCCAAACATGTTGAATAATGCTTTTTCCGATATTTCCGTGAATGTCTTCTGCTTCCACATAATAATCAATCAGTACATTCAGCGTATCAGGTAAAACTGCAGTGTAAAGAGGCGCTTTGATGCTTGGGAGTGGATTTGTATGAGAGGGAAAATCTTTTTTTTCCATAAGAACTGAAACCCAATCGGAAACATCCGTTCCACCGGAATACAGTTCATTATGATTGCTTTCAAGCGAATTTATACCATCATTATCAAAACGGTAAAATAATAAGACATGGTCTTTTCCGGAACGTTGTTTTAGGCCGCTCACGTCATAGACAAATGTCCACACTGTATCACGATTGGTCTGAGGAATCAACCATTCAGTGCCACCGGGATTAAAGGGTTCACGCTGAGGATGAAAAATTGTGGGGGGTACCGTTTCACTATTCGGAATCATTAGATTGACGGCATCATAAGCCTGGTTGATAGCTCGTGTCGGATGAGAATCCCACCGGCCTTCCTGGCTGCCGTCCCAGTACCAATAACAGCTCGTTTGAGAATTCATTAAATATTTCCAAGCTGTTTGTACATTCGGAGAAGAAGAATTGCTGCTTTCTGCTGTATAAACTGCATTTTGACCGGCTGTTACAACAGCCCAACTGTTTTTATCCGGACTGTACCCATTATACGAATCCCCGAGCCATTTCTTAAACTCGGGATCGCCATTGTCTGCTCCGCTCCAGCTGCCACTTTCAACCTCAATCACGTCATTGGGATCTGGCGGAAACATGTCCAGATAATCCTGAACAGTTGTAAAAATAAAGCGGTCTTTATTTACAATGAGCCAGTCAATAAAATTCTGGAAATTACTGTTGTAGTAACTCTCAGATCCGCCGCCATAATTGTCTCCGTCATGGGCTAGCACAATCAGCATCGGGTGATCCGGATCAGTGTTATAACTTTCCAGCTGAGACAGTACACTATTATAATCAAGTGCTCCAAAACCGCCGCGTCCGTCTTCATTGCCTAAATACCGATCAGCAGGGACAGCAATAATGTATGATGTTTCACCACTTTCCGGATCAATATAGCCGACATAATGGGGTTGTCTTGACCATAAGGCAGATACCTGTGTCGGTGCCCATACATTATTTAAGCTTACCCAGTCTCCCGGATCAGGATTCAATATGTAGGATGGATTAGGTTCATATAAATTTCCGCCAGTATTGAAAGGATAATTTAAACAAGCCCTCTCAAAATGAATATTATCCACTAATACCCACTCAATGCCACACGCTTTTAAAGCAGGAATCATTTCTTTTCTGAATGCATTTTCCGGTGGGAAAATTCCTTTTGACGGGCTATACCCAAGTTCATTTTCCAAAAAATCCCGATGAGATGTGATCTGCCGAACCATATCATTCTTTGGTATCAACCCCATTAAAGGATGATGATATCCAAAAGCAGTAAAATCAAGCCGCGGATTATCCAAAGAGGTCTTTTTTGTGGCATACAATTTCCATCTGTTTTTCCAGCCGGCATAATTTACATTACCTGCAATTTCAAGAGCATTGAGATTTTCAATGAGGGAACCGGAAAAACTAATTTGTGCACCGGCATGCTCAAGTCCTGCGTCTATTGCCTTCTGAATGGCATCCATAGGCCAGGATGTATACGGACCGGTACGCTGATTGTGAATATCAGCAACAGAATAATCATACCGGTTGTATTGATCTGTTTCAATAACTGATTCATATGGCCAATAAATCGGCTGATGCATATGCCAATGAAATGCAATATAAACAGGAGGATTGGCATGAAGAAGGGTGAAAAGAAAACAAAAAAGGAAAAATTTTTTCATTGAACTTCTCATTTTTAACTTATTGTCAGATCAATTTAAGACAAAATAAAAAAAATAAAAATATTAGTCGTTCATTTTTGAGTTAATAAAGCGATGATTCCTTTTGCGGCACACCATCCTGTGGAAAAAGCTGCCTGCAGATTATAACCGCCGGTGTCGCCGTCCAAATCAAGAATTTCACCGGCAAAATAAACACGGGGATTTATTTTTGATTGCATTGTTGCCGGTTCAATTTCCTTCAGATTAATACCGCCGGATGTGACAATTGCTTCTTCTATCGGTCTGTATCCAGTAATCGGTATTTCAAAATTCTTGAGCCAGTAACCGATTTTTTTTCGGTCAGAGGATGTGATAGAATGGCAGGGTATGTCACCGGAAACACCGGTTTCAGCTAAACAAACAGTTCCCAATGCTTCCGGAATAATAAATTTTAAAATATTTTTTAAACATTTATTGCTGTGTTCTGAGAACTCGCGGATCAGACGTTTATCCAAAGTGTTCTCATCAAGTGCCGGTTTAAAATCAACATGCAATAATACTTGAAGACCGGTATTCAATGCATTGACTATATCTTTACTCAAAGTAAGAATTACAGGACCGGACACGCCAAAATGAGTAAACAGGAATTCACCAAACAGCCGGTTTGATTTTTTTCCATCCGTTAACACGGTTACAAGACTGTTTTTGATACTGATCCCCTTTAATCCATATTTGTCACCCTCATGCGTTATGAGGGGAACAAGTGCCGGTTTGAGGGGAATGATTGAGTGTCCAAGATTTTTTGCTAAAGAATACCCGTCTCCCGTAGATCCTGTCCCGGGATAACTTATGCCTCCCGTTGCAATCAGAACAGACCTTGCAAGTAAGTCAATCGGTTTATTCTCATGGGTGATCTGAAGGGATAAATACCCGTCTTCCCCCGGATTTACGGATATACACCGATGTTCATAAACAATTTCCACACACTGATTTTCAGCCCAGGATGTAAGTTTATCTGCAATTTCATGAGCATCCTGTGACCGGGGGAAAATCCTGCCGCCTCTTTCTCTTGTGACCTCAATGTTTAACGTGTTTTTGAAAAAGTCCAGCAGTTCGTCTCGAAAAAAAACGGAAAATGCCGAATACAGAAATTTCCCGTTTTTACCGTATGCCTGAATAAATTCATTTTTTGGACGGCTGTTTGTAATGTTGCACCGTCCTTTACCGGTTATACGGAGCTTTTTTCCAGATTTTTCATTTTTTTCAAGCAAACATACCGATAATCCGGACTTACCCATACAGCCGGCTGCAATCAAGCCTGCAGGACCGGCCCCTATTACAACTGCATCGTATCGATTTTTCATAGATGAAATTACTAAAAAAGTGTCCCTAAACCATAACCTTTCCGAATCACTTTAATGCTGGTATTCAATGGCTTTATACATTACAGTGTATCCAATTATTAAGTCATGTGATGCATATCATGAATATGGCCTTATGAACACCCATTTTTTATACAATTATCTATTTTAAGTCAATCAGGATTCATATATTTAATAAATCATAAAAAATCCGGGAGGACGTTGATGAAACGGAAAATATTATACTTGTTAATGTTCCAGCTTATTATGACGTCATATATGTTTGGGGGCATAGCCAGTGTCATAAAAGTAAAAGGAGATGTAAAACTGCTACCTGCAGGAAGTTTTGAAATGTTTACTATAGAAGTTGGCTCGCAGCTTGAAAATGGAGACGTAATTCAAACAGCCCAGGACGGTTTTGCTATTATTATGTTCAATGATGATAAAACATTGTTGAAATTGCGGGATAATGTTCAGATAACCATGAACGATGAACCGGCTTCCCGTACATTGAAAGTTGACAAAGGACAAACGCTTTTTGAAGTCAGTCAACAAAAGATAAAAGATTTTAAGGTTCAGACGCCTGTTTCTGTCGCTTCCGTAAAAGGAACAAAATTCTGGGTTGATTGCCAGGGAAATACAGACAGGATATATACGACTGAAGGTGCCGTGGATGTTTTTAATACTATGTCCGGAGAGAGCGGGCTTATTACTGCCGGTCAGGTTTGTGTTAACACAATATCAGGAGATATGGTGGTAAGAAACTACTCGCCGTCGGAATTACCCAAAGATGATGTGTTTAATGATATGCTACAGGAACCTCTTGAAGAAACAGTTCCCGAGGAAGAACCCGAACCTGAACCCGAACCGACACCACAGATACAGCCCAGAGCAGACGTGCCGACAACTCAACCCGTTACAGTTCCTGTAACGGACGATGTTGTGGAAACTCCTGAGGAACCGGCAGATAAACCGAAAGGTAAGGGGGATAAACCGTACGGCCTGGGACTTGGTGTAGGATCTGTTACCATTGACGGTAAGTTGTATAATCAAATAGCAGCAAGACCTACATTCAAAGTCGGTAAACTAGGTGTCGGGCTTGATATTGTCCTGTATGTAGACGGTGAAGGGCGTATTCTTGAAGACAACTGGAACAGTCTGGATGATATTCTTGATAAAATATACTTTATAAGCTGGGGAACCCTGAG
The DNA here is from genome assembly GCA_002452555.1 of Fidelibacterota bacterium UBA6817. Lineage (GTDB taxonomy): Bacteria > Fidelibacterota > Fidelibacteria > Fidelibacterales > Fidelibacteraceae > Fidelibacter. The sequence goes on from DKER01000204.1 coordinate 7,217, forward strand.
TGATCCTTTCTTTATCCGAATCGGAGGATTGGATCAGGTAACCATGGCAAACGGACTGGTCGTATCCGGCTATACCAATATGCTTGAATATCCTGACATGAAACGCCTGGGGACTCATCTGAAAGTACAGAGAAATAAAATCGGATTTACCGGTTTTATTGCTGACTGGAACGAGTTGGGCGGTGAGAAAATGACTCCCGGTCTGATCGGAGGCCGTTTTTCATACAACACGCGAATTCTGCTTCCGGTAAGTTTTGGACTGAGTGTTATTTCGGATGTTAATCCATACAATGCTTTTGACAGGGACAGAGACGGTGACGGTTATTCTGATCTGATGGATATGTTTCCGGATGATGCTGGAGCATACAGAGATACGGACCGTGACGGAATTCCCGACAGCAAAGATGTTGATCCTGCCGGTACAGGCGGCTGGTTTTATGATACAAATCTCGGTTTTTCACTGAACACTATCAATGAACTCGATAAATATTTCCAAAACCTGGGATATACTGCAGGACCGGATTCAACGAGTATTCTTATGGATATGCCCACAATTTCTCAGTTGATGAATGACCATCCCACCATTTACTCGGTTGCAGCTGATGTAACTGTCCCAGTTCTCAGTATGTCATTTCTCAGTCTGAATGTCTACTCTGAAGCCGCTCTGCTGGGATATACGGGCGGAGCAGTGGAAAAAACCACATTTGGCGCTTCACCCCTTGGTATTTCCGCCAATATCATTAAGATTATTGATGCCAAAGTCGAGTACCGATGGGGTCAGGAATATTTCCGGTTTAATTTCTTTGACAGAAACTATGACTTTAACAGAGTCTATGTTGAACGTGATTCACTGGGTAATATGATTACCCGTACGAAGTTTGATAAAATCCTGAACGAAAACATTCCGTCTGCTCAGGGTATTTATGGTGCAGCCGGTGTCAGCCTCTTTAATGTTGCATTTGTCCAGTCATCATACATGCATATGGTCTCAAAGGATAAAAATAAAGTGCGCAGTTTTTCTGCTCAGGCAGGAATTCAAAAAGGACTGGTTCCCAAAATATCCGATGCATCTGCTTACTATATCAGAAATAACGATAAAAATCCTTTCCTCTTTAAAAAACCGTCAGAAAATACGATCTGGGGATACAAACTGGGACTGGAAGTGAGTCCGGGTGTTTCTCTGATCTGGAATTTTATGACTACCTATAGAGATAAGGATGGCGACGGAACCATTGATCCTAAGAATGAATCGCTGAAAATAACAACGATTGAAACAGGATTTACATTCTGATAATCCGCTTATATGATTTTTAAAAGGACTGGAATTTTCATACTTATTATCACTGCCTCTCTGACAGGAGCAAATCCTGAGAGAGGCAGTGTCATTGTATTAAGCACAAAAGTCGGTGCTGAAATCAATTATATTGAAAACATTTATTATGAAATATTTCCTGATGTGAAGAATCTTTATTCTGCTCAATTTATCCGGATTAATGAGTCCCAATATGGTGTTAGGTTAATTTACTGGGATCCTGAAAGTCTCTCCCTAAAAAGAGATGCAATTTTTCTCAATGAGGATGTATTTGAAAAGCTAAAGAACAAAGTTGATCTCACGCCTTTTCCCACTGAAAGGGACGTAAACAGGATTACCGGGAAATATGTAATTTTAAAACAAATAGAAATATTCAGGTCTCTTCCTGTCGGAACGCATTTAAAACTTTACACCGTTAACAGCAATAAATACCGGGGTATTCTTTTGGAACACCGAGAAGACGGACTTGTCCTTTTCGACGGCTCTAAAGAATTTCTCATTCCCTATCTGTCGGTTCAAAAAGGGTTTCGTATCGAATCCCGACAATTTAATCCGAAACTGAATACATATGTCTACTGGGGAAGTGCCATTTCAGGAGCAGCTGCCGCTTACTATATTTCACAAGACAATTCTACCCATGTAAGAAATTTTAAAATCACATCAGGTGCAGTGGGATTGGTTTTTGTTTCTCACATAATCAAGGATATCTGGTTAACACATTTCCCCAAATATTATAAGCTTGATATTATATGGAATAAAGACAATTAATTTGTCTTTATTACCCTCTTCCTTTAAATTAACTGATGTGCAAAAAAAATTTAAGGCCTCAGGTCCCGTGCGATTGGGAAATGCTGAACCCCGTCAGATCCGGAAGGAAGCAGCGGTAGGCAACAGAACAATGTGCCGGTCAACCTGGGGTCCTTTTTTATCCTATATGAGGCAACAATGAGCTATCAGGTCATATCAAGAAAATGGAGGCCGCAACGATTTGAAGATGTAATCGGTCAATCTCATGTGACCGAGACGCTTGTAAATGCCATAAAAACCAACAGAGTCGGACAGGCTTATATATTTAGCGGCCCGAGGGGAACGGGGAAAACCTCCACTGCAAGACTATTTGCCAAAGCAGTAAATTGCCAAAATCCAAAGGGATTTAATCCTTGCAATGAATGTGTCAATTGCAAGGAAATCAGCGACGGCCGTTCTATGGATGTTCTTGAAATTGACGGTGCTTCAAACAGGGGTATTGAAGACATTAAATCAATCCGGGAAATGGTGAAATATCCCCCGTCACGAGGTAAGTACAGAATCTATATTATTGATGAATTTCATCAGATCACAAAAGACGGTTTTAATGCCCTTTTAAAAACACTCGAAGAACCGCCGCCGCATGTTATTTTCATTTTTGCCACAACAGAATTAAACAAAGTCCTTCCCACAATTTTGAGCCGGTGTCAGCGTTACGAGTTTCGCCGCATTTCCACAGAAGAAATTATGGGACGATTGAAACATATATGTTCAGAAGAAAAAATTGATGTGGATGATGAGTCCCTTCAGCTCATTATTCAAAAAGGTGACGGCAGCATGCGGGATTGCCAGAGTATTCTTGAACAGGCCGTTGCTTTTTCTGCCGACAATCATATAACCTATGATAAAGTGGTTGATTTGCTTGGAATTGTTCGAGATGAAGTCTACAGCGAATTGGTGCGGGCAATTCTTGAAAAAGATGTTAACACGGTTCTTGAACAGATTAGGCAAGTATCCAACGGCGGTCATGATATTCCCGACTTTATCCGAAACTTTTCTGCTTTTATTCGGGATCTTTATATCATACGGGTCACAGGAACGGCTGAAAAAATTGAAACAACAGATTCGATGAAAAAGCAGATGACTGAAATCAGCAAACTTGCCCACGAGAAAACATTTATCCAAATGCTGTCACTTGTTCATGATATCTTACCTCAGTTGTCAAATTCACCCAACGTCCGATTATTAACTGAATCCCTGCTCCTCAAACTGACGCGAATGGATGATCTGATAAATTTAAATGAAATCCTGGAGAAACTTCCCGTACAGAGTAATGCAACATCAATCAGACCTGCAGTGAATTCTGGCACTAAATCTGCTCAACCTGTGATTCAAAAGTCTGAATTTGATGAAAAAAGTCCGGGAAAAAAATCTGACCAAAATCCTTCGAAAGATGTTCAGACATCGGAAGACCTTAATCAGGGAACATGGAATAAGTTCATTGTGAGCATGAAAGGTACAAATCCCAAGATTTCATCCTTACTGTGCCAGTTAACCGTCAAATCAATCGATGAGACACAGGGAAAAGTTCAGGCTGAATGTGCCGATTCCTTTACACAGCAACAAATATTGAGAGAAAAAACAGCGATTGATGAATTTTTAAAAAAATTCTTTAAAAATCCGGTTCACTTGAATGTCACATTCAATCAAAAAGCAGAAAAAAAACAGAACAATACACTGGATAAGGGCGTTCATAATATTTTGAATGTTTTTGAAGGGGATATTGTTCAGTAAATACAATATGAGGTGTTAATATGTTGCCAAAAGGTGGATTACAGGAGATAATGAAGCAGGCTCAGAAGCTTCAGAAAGACATGGAAAAAGCACGTGAGTCACTGGAACATGAAACCGTTGAAGCAAACGCAGGCGGTGGTATGGTTACGGTTGTTGCAACCGGAAAAAAAATGATCAAATCTGTAAAAATTGCCCCTGAAGCCTTGTCTGAAGATGCTGAAATGCTGGAAGATCTCATTATGGCAGCCGTCAATCAGGCCTTGCGAAAGGCTGATGAGATTATTCAGGAAAAAATGGGTTCATTTACCGGCGGATTGGGTAACATACCCGGAATTGGGTTATAAATGTCATCTATTCCAAACGTTATTCAGGAATTGACTGACCTGCTTTCCAGGCTCCCGGGGATCGGAAAAAAAAGTGCACAACGGATCTGTTTTTATCTTATGGATCGCCCGAGGGATGAAATTGTCCGGTATGCAAAAGGACTGATAGATATTAAAGATAAAATCAGTCACTGCCCGGTCTGCCATTTTATAACCGAAGAAACGCCCTGTTCAATCTGTCGCGATCCAAAACGTGATGCATCACAGCTTTGCATAGTTGAAGACAGCATGGATGTTATCTCTATAGATAAAACGGCTGTTTTCCACGGAAAATATCATGTTCTTGGCGGACTGATCAGTCCTTTGGACGGCGTTGGTCCGGAAGATTTGTCGATTGATCTTCTGATTAAGAGACTGGATCAGGTTAAAGAAGTGATTCTGGCAATCAATCCTTCCGTAGATGGTGATACAACAGCACACTATCTTGAAAAAATAATCAACCGGTATAAGGATATCAAGGTAACATCACTTGCCAGAGGCATACCGGTTGGCGGCGATCTTGAATTTACAGATGAGGCCACACTGGCAAAAGCCCTTGAAGGCCGTTCATTAATTAACGGAAAATAAAATGATACAAAAAAAATTCGTTCCCAATATTCTGACTGTTCTCCGCGTCCTTATCACACCTGCGTGTCTTTATTTTATGCTTAGCCAAGGCAATTATTATAATTTAATAGCATTGATACTCTTTATCGTTGCATCTGTAACTGATGGTGTGGACGGGTGGTATGCCAGAAAATATCAGGCAACCACTGAATTCGGTAAATTCATTGATCCTCTGGCTGACAAAATTCTGGTAATGTCTGTGTTTATCGTTTTCGGAATTAAAGGTCTTATCCCGTGGTGGATGATTGCCATTATTCTTTTTCGTGATGTATTTGTTACGCTTTTACGCAGTATCATGATCCGAAAAGGCAATAGCATGACTACCCGTTCATTTGCAAAGGTTAAAACAGGCATTCAAATGTTCATGATTTATTTTATTATGACATTTCTTGCCGTAAAAAGCATTCCGTTTTTTCAGCCTGTATATCATTTTCTGGAAAAGATTTTGATAGATCATCATGTTATGTGGGTCTTAATGCTCTTAACCACAATGATCACATTATATAGCGGTATTCTTTATTTGTTTGAGAATAAACATGTCTTTGCAAAAAAAAGATAGGTTTTCATTTAAAATTAATAAGTGGTTGGGGACATTTTTCCATATTGGATTTTTTCCCTGGTTCCCCGGTACTGTTGCTTCATTTATAACCGCTGTCATCATTAAATTTGCCTATCCCTTTGAACCGTCTCTTCTTTTCGAACTTCCCGTCCTTCTTATCGTATTCTTTTCAGGTCTATATGTCAGCGATAATCTGGAAAAATCGAGCGGTCAGGAAGATCCGAAATATATTGTTATTGATGAAGTGGCCGGAATGATGCTCACAGTTTTCATGCTTCCAAAAACCTTTTCCGTTGTTTTTGGAGGGTTTGTACTCTTTAGAATTTTTGATATTTGGAAACCGTGGCTTATTTTCAGAATTCAGCGTCTGCCCAACGGGTGGGGAGTGATGATGGATGACATTTTAGCCGGACTGGCAGCTTTGATCCTGAATGCTGCATACCTTTATCTGGTTCCATGATACGTTTTGCTGAAATCATATCAATCGGTGATGAAATACTATCCGGATCTACACCGGATACAAATGCTCATTGGCTGACAAATGAACTGACAGACATGAGTATATCAGTAATCAGACGGCATACGATTTCCGATGATAAAGATGAGATTGTTCACGCAATAAAATCACTGTCCGCAATAACTGACATTGCCATTCTCACGGGAGGTTTGGGACCAACCCGAGATGATATAACAAAAAAGACGATTACTGAATATTTTGGCGGTAATCTGTTTTTTTCTGATGAGCAATATCAAAATATCATTATTAAACTGAAACAAAGAAACCCTTTGATACCGGCGAGCAATAAGGAACAGGCATTTATACCGGATAACGCTGAAATTTTGCCAAACAGCATAGGCACGGCAGCCGGACTCCTTTTTAATGACAAGGGGCGAAGGATTTATGTTTTGCCGGGTGTGCCGTCTGAGATGAAACAGATTTTTACACAATCCATAAAACCGGTTCTTAAACAATTGTCTCAGAACCTGTTCAAAACATTGGTTTTTCGAACAACCGGTATTATGGAATCGGAAATTGTGGATCGGATTGATCATGGACTAAAAAATTTTAGAGATATTAAAGTTGGCTATTATCCATCAGTATTTGGCGTTACGCTGAAAATTCGTTTAAAACATGACGATCACCGCAACATTGAAACTATTCGAGCTTTCATTTTCAATGCCATCGGCGATTATATTTTTGCGGAAGACAACAGGGATTTAACGGAAGTCGTTGCCGGATTGCTCATTGCCAAGGGATGGAAACTGGCAGTGGCAGAGTCGTGTACGGGAGGTTTGATTTCTCACAGGATCACTGAAAATCCCGGTTCATCCGGATATTTCTTGGAAGGTCGCATAACCTATAGCAATGAATCAAAAAATCAACTGCTGGGTGTTTCTCTGAAAACAATCGATACCTATGGTGCAGTCAGTAAAGAAACTGTCATAGAAATGGCTGAAGGTCTGAAAAAAAGTTCATCTGCCCATGTTGTGTTAACTATCAGCGGAATTGCCGGTCCCGATGGCGGAACGGCTGAAAAACCGGTTGGCACCGTTTGGATTTGTGTCATGACGCCGGACCGAACGGAAACCCGTAAAATCTTGTTCAATAAGTCCCGAACACTGAATAAAGCATTTGCATCCCAGGCAGCTCTTGATCTTTTGCGAAGGAATCTTATATGAAAGAAAAATGGATTCGTTCATTTTTAGCTCTGCCTTGCGATAAAGAGTTGTCCGATCAAATTATCAGGTTAACAAATTTTCTTCAGAATAATAAAAATATCAAATGCACTCGCCCTGATCAATATCATATAACCCTGAAATTTTTGGGAGATACGCCGGAAAAATTTTTAACAGATCTTGGAAAAGAAATCCTGATAAGTATGGAGCAAATCAACGAATTTCATCTTAAATTAACATCGACCGGAATTTTTCCTCATATTGAAAAGCCCCGAATTCTGTGGGTTGGAAACAGAAACATACCGTTGCCGCTTCAGCAAATCGTATTGCAATTGAATCATCTCTTCAATCAGTACGGCTACAGCAGAGATGATCAACGTTTTAAACCCCATTTTACAGTGGGACGGGTTAAAGGTGAAGTCCCGGAAGAGATATTGAAACAATATCTTAATATCAATGTGAAAGAACTAATCCTTAAAGCGAATCATATCGTTTGGTATGAAAGCCGTTTATCGTCAGCAGGTCCTGAATATATAGAACGATTGAAAATTCCTTTAAAACACACGAAAGGAAGGAAGTGATGGCTGGACAAGACAGAGAAAAAGCATTGGAAATGGCTATTTCACAAATAGACCGTCAGTTTGGCAAAGGTTCAATAATGAAAATGGGGGAAGACAGACCGATCATTCCCGTATCTGCAATATCAACCGGATCACTCAGTCTGGATGCAGCTATTGGTGTGGGTGGAATTCCCCGGGGCAGGATTACCGAGATTTTTGGACCGGAATCATCCGGAAAAACAACACTGGCACTTCAATGCATTGCCGAAGCGCAGAAAACCGGCGGTTATGCGGCGTTTATAGATGCCGAACATGCGTTGGATATTAATTATGCTGCAAATCTGGGAGTCAATATCAATAATTTGCTTGTATCACAACCCGACAATGGTGAACAGGCACTTGAAATAACGGAAACACTGGTCCGCAGCAATGCCCTCGATATCATAGTGATCGATTCGGTGGCTGCATTGGTCCCCAGAGCAGAAATCGAAGGGGAGATGGGAGACAGTCATGTCGGACTTCAGGCAAGGTTGATGAGTCAGGCATTAAGAAAACTCACCGGTGCCGTCAGCAAATCCAATATGGCTGTAATTTTTATCAATCAGATTCGAGAAAAAATCGGAGTAATGTTTGGAAATCCTGAGACAACAACCGGCGGCCGTGCCCTGAAATTCTATACAAGCGTCCGTATTGACGTGCGAAGAATAGGCTCCATTAAAAGCGGTGAGGATGTTTTGGGTAACCGGACCAAGGTTAAAATCGTTAAGAATAAAGTAGCCCCTCCGTTTAAAAGCTGCGAATTCGATATAATGTACGGAAAAGGGATTTCCTATGAAGGAGATGTGCTTGATCTGGCTGTAACACTTGATATCGTAGGTAAATCCGGTTCATGGTACAGTTTTAATGATGAGCGAATCGGACAGGGACGTGAAAATGCCAAGACGTATCTCGCAGAACACCCGGAAATCTTAAAATCTGTGGCTGATGAAGTCAAAACTGCTCTGGGAATGATTGAACAGAAACCTGCAGCCGAAAAATGATCCTTATTTCCCTGGTTTACAGGAAAAACAGAAAAGAATGGCTCCTGACATTTGATAATGGAGAATCTTTGACGGTCAATGAGGATATAAAGGTAAAATATTCCCTTCAGCTCCATAAGGATATATCAGAGGAACGTTTTAGTACCCTGAAAAAAGAAGCTGAGCATGTTTTTGCTTATGAAAAAGCAATAGAACTCCTGTCATACCGGGAACACAGTTCATTTGAATTGAAATCAAAACTGCGTCAGAAGGGTTTTTCCGGGTCAGTTATTGAATCGGTTATTGAAACCATGATTTCCAAAGGATATTTGGATGACGACCGGTTTACAGACCTGTATTTTCGTGAGCTTATACGTCAGGGCAAATACGGTCCGCTTATGATCAGAAAAAAAATGCTGGAAAAAGGGATTACGTCTGACATTGTTGACAGGAAAATCCGGTCTGTGTCACAGAAAGAATGGGAACAATATGCAACAGGACTGTTAAAAAAGAAAATGCAGAAAATTCAATACAGAGGTAAAGACAAACGAGAAATACTCCTGCGTTATCTGATGAATAAAGGGTTTGATTACGGGAGTATTGAATCATTGATTAAATCCGCTGTTGAAAATGATGAGAATTCATAAAATGGTAGCAGTAAAAAGAATTAAAAAGTACATTATTCAAATGCTCAAATATAGTAAAAGGAGGTATACATGAGCGTAAAAGTAGGTATCAATGGTTTTGGACGGATCGGAAGACTGGTCTTTCGTGAAATGGTGAGTCGTGACAATTTTGAGGTTCTCGGAATCAACGATTTAACCGACGCCAAAACACTGGCCCATTTGTTAAAATATGACTCCGTCCACAAGAAATTTCAGGGAACAGTGGAAGCAAAAGAAAATTCCATTGTTGTAAACGGTAAAGAGATCAGGATTTTTGCAGAAAAAGATCCGGCCAATCTGCCCTGGAAAGAATTGGGTGTGGAATATGTTGTTGAAGCAACCGGTGTTTTTCGTAAACAAGAACAAATTGCCAGGCATTTGGAAGCAGGTGCCAAGAAAGTTGTTCTGACTGTTCCTGCAAAGGACAAAATCGACAATATGATTGTTCTGGGTGTTAATGATGAAAAATTGCGCCCCGAAGATAAGATAGTTTCAAATGCTTCCTGCACAACAAACTGCCTCGCTCCGGTAGCAAAGGTTCTTAATGATGAATTTGGAATCGTAAAAGGTCTGATGACAACGGTTCATGCCTATACTAACGATCAGCAGATTCTTGATCTGCCTCATAAAGATTTGCGCCGTGCAAGAGCTGCTGCCATGTCGATAATTCCCACCACAACCGGTGCAGCCAAAGCTGTAGGTAAAGTTATCCCCGAATTGGCCGGTAAACTGGATGGAATGGCTTTGCGGGTTCCAACACCCGATGGTTCTCTTGTCGATCTGACGGTTATTCTTGAAAAAGAAGTTTCGAAAGAAGAGATCAATGCTGCGATTAAAAAAGCCGCTGAAGGACCCATGAAAGGTATTCTCGAATATACGGAAGATCCTATTGTGTCTGTGGATATCGTCGGCAACTCCAACTCATCCATTTTTGATGCAGAATCTACTATGGTCGACGGACAGTTGGTAAAAGTCCTGGCCTGGTACGATAATGAATGGGGATACAGCGTTCGCGTTGTAGACCTGGTTGAAAAAATGGCAACAATATAAACCATGTCTTTTTCAGGGGAGAGGATACCCTAATCCTCTCCCTTATATATGAATATGACCAAACAAATTCAGCTTATTTTCGGTGTTCATAATCATCAGCCGGTCGGCAACTTTGATGAGGTTTTTGAAGAAGCCTATCAAAAAAGTTATCTTCCGTTTATTAAAGTAGTGGAAAATCATCCGCGCCTGTCCTGTTCCATACATTACAGCGGTTCGCTCCTTGAATGGCTGATGAAACATAAACCTGATTTCATCAACAGAATCAAGATTTTAGTGCGGCGAGGTAATTTTGAACTGATTTCCGGTGGGTTTTATGAACCGGTTCTCACGGCTATTCCGGAAAAAGATCGTATAGGTCAGATTGTTAAACAAAATCAGTTCATACGGAATCATTTCGGGTACGAACCAAAGGGACTCTGGTTGACAGAAAGGGTTTGGGAGCCCCATTTGCCCCGCTGTATTGAACAGGCAGGACTCAATTATACCTTTATTGATGAATTTAATTTTATGTCCACGGGTATTTATGAAAAGCCGTTGAAGGGATACTACAATACTGAAGAAGAAGGACATACAATCGGTGTTTTCCCTATTTCTTTTCAACTGAAACAAATGATTCCCTATGCAGATCCGGAAGACATCCTTTCCTATTTAAGAGAACATATGTCCGATAATACCCAGGATCTCATCTCAGTAATCGATGACGGTGAAAAACTGGGACATATTTCTGATTCATATCAGCATGTTTATGATCGCGGGTGGCTGGATCATTTTTTTACAAAACTGGAAGAGTGTTCGTGTATTAAGCCAACAACTTTTAAAAATTATTGGAAATCATTTCCTCCCAAAGCTTTGGTTTACCTTCCCACCAGCAGTTATTTTGACATGGGACGGCAAACACTTCATTACGGTGTGAGAAAAGATTTCGAAACGGTTATAAAATCACTTGAAGAAATCAATAAAGACATTCTGGCCCGACCCTTTATTCGTGGCGGTATCTGGCGGAATTCCTTAACAAAATATGCTGAATCAAACTGGCTTCAGAAAAGGATGCAGCAGGTCAGCAGAAAATATTATCTTCTCGCATCCCAGTATAAACGGCAAGATTGTCTTCGTCAAATCCGTGAGGATTTGTGGCGCTCGATGTGTAATAATGCGTATTGGTTTAATATGTCCGGCGGTTTGTATCTTCCTCATCTCAGATCTGCATTATGGACTCATCTGATCCGGGCAGAAAAAGAAATCGATAAACGCCTCTATAATCTTGAAAACGGATCTTTTCTGAGAGAAGAATCTGATATTGACAGAAACGGATTTACAGAAATTTCACTCTCGTCAAATTCTATTAACGCAGTTTTCAGTTCAAAATATGCCGGTTCTCTCGTTGAATACGATTACAGGCCTGCAAATTATAACCTTTGCAACACGATAGCCCGATATCAGGAATATGAAGATCTCGCCGATAGTCAAGATGTTTATGACGAATATCCAAGACATTCTTTGATTGAACGCTATTTTGATGTTGAGATAAATCCGGCAGGACTTATGAACAATACGTATCAGGAAGCCAGCGATTTTCTCAATGAACCGGTTGATATTCGAAAGGGCAGTGACAGCAATACAATCATTTTTGCGCGTAAGGGTTGGATTAACTGGCAAAGATGCGGATTGAAAAAAATAATTACAATGAATAATGACGGTTTTCAAACCGAATACCGAATCTCAAACATGGGATTTGCCAATATCTCATTTCTTTTTGGACCGGAATTCAACTTGGCTTTGAATGTGGGCAATCCGGATGAACGGTTCTTTCATGCCAGTAAAAAACTTGCATCAAATGATATTACATCACTCCTTGATATGCCGGAAATCCATTCTTTCGGGATTGTAAATAAAGCCGTTGGTGTAGATGTCTGTTTGACTTTTGACAACCCTGTACGGATGATTACATACCCCATTCATACAAAACACAGCAAACAAGGCGGTCAAGAAGAAATTTTTCAAAGCACAACCCTTTTGCCCCTTTGGAATGTAACTATTGAACCCGGTAAAACAGTTGTTTTGACTTTCTCTTTTTCAGTTAAGAATCTTTAAATACAGGAGGGCTGACTGTTGAAAATTGTAATGGCCAGTGCGGAAGCCGTTCCATTTGTCAAAGTCGGAGGTTTAGCTGATGTCGTGGGAGCCCTGCTGAAACATCTGGCATTATACGATCATGATGTTTCTCTCTTCATCCCTTTTTATTCACCCGTCCGCTCTTTGAATATCGCCGTAGAAAAAATTTCACGTATTGATGGCTTGTCTGTTAACATGGGACTCGAAACGATCCCTTTTGAACTGTATAAATTTGAAAATCCTGAGATAAAATCTTCTACCGTTTTTTTTATTGATTGTCCGGCGTATTTCAACAGAGACGGTATTTATTCACATCCGAACAATATCCCGTTTGAAGATGAAGGGGAGTTGTGGATGTTTTTCCAGCTTGCTGTTATAAAGGCAATTGAAGCCCTGGATATTTATCCGGACGTGATCCATGTCCACGATTTTCACACTGCTTTGATTCCTGCCCTGATTAGGACGAACTACCGGTTATCTCCTCATTTCAGTTATGCAAAATGCGTGTTGACCCTCCATAATCTCCTGTTTCAGGGCGTTTACGATTCCTCAGTCCTTTTTAAGGGCGGCGTCAGTGAATCTGCCTTTTTTGCCCTGAGTCCCTTTGAGTTTTACGGAAAAACAAATTTTATTAAAACCGGCCTGGAATTTTCTGATGTGATTAATACGGTGAGTCCAAAATATGCCAAAGAACTCCTGGATTATCCGGAGTATTCCTATGGCTTATATGATGTTCTGCAAGCCGTTAGCTATAAATTCAGGGGAATTTTGAACGGTGCTGACTACAGTTACTGGAATCCTGAAACAGATACATTGATATATAAAAATTATTCTCAGACTACACTTGAGCTGAAAGCCGACAATCAAAACGAGCTGCTCAAACGGATCGGGATGGAAAAAGATGACACAACCATGATTTGCGGGATGATTGCAAGAATGACGGAACAAAAAGGATTCCGTCTCCTGCTTGACTGCTGGGAGGAGCTGAAAAAACGAAAGCTGAAGTTTGTATTTCTTGCAAACGGCGACAGAGACCTTCAATCCAAATGGGAGGAACTGGCGAAAAATGATTTTCAAATTCTTTATTTAAATACAACCTTTAATGAGGAACTGGCTCATAAAATTCAGGCAGGTGTGGATTTGTTTCTCATGCCGTCTACGTTTGAACCCTGCGGATTAAGCCAGATCTATTCATTGAAATATGGAACGCCGCCGCTTGCTCATCGTACAGGCGGTCTTGCCGACACGATTATCGACAGTTCGGGATTACAGACCGGTTTTCTGTTTGAATCGTTTAATTGTCAATCTTTTTTGAGAACTCTGGACAGAGCTTACTCCATATTTTTGCAAAAGGAAGAATGGAGAGAGATTCAGAAAAACGGCATGAATATGGATTTCTCGTGGGAAAAAGCTGCCCGGAACTATTTAAATATGTATCAAAGCCTGATGAGGTTTTAGTCATGAAAACAGAGTTCAATGCTGTTGTCAGTCAGAAAATTACCATATCATCTTCACTGATGATCCTGCAGATAGTTCCCGTAGGGTGGGAATTACCTGAATTTAAACCGGGTCAATTCACGATGCTGGCGCTGCCTGTCACGTCCCCGGTTGTTCCGGAAGCAGAATCTCCGGAAGGTGGCGACGAAAACGTTTGGATCAGACGGCCGTATTCTGCCACATCTGCAAGAGATCAAAAGGATTATATTGAATTTTATATTCGCCTTGTCTATTCAGGTGAACTCACACCCCGTCTGTTTGCCCTGAATACGGGAGATCAGCTGTATATGTTCCCGAAACTTCGGGGCATTCTTACCATGGATGACGTAGAAGAGGATAAAAATATCATTTTTATTGCAACCGGAACAGGCCTTGCTCCATACATGAGTATGATCAGATCGGGTATACTGTGCAGAGACAAACGAAAAATTGCAATCATTCACGGTGCCTTGAATTCGGGAGATCTGGGATTCCGGGCAGAACTTGAACACCTGGAAAAACTCTGTGATAATTTCTCCTATATTCCGGTCATCAGTCATCAGGATACGGAAAAAATTCCATGGGGCGGTAAAACAGGCTTTGTTCAGAATATTTGGAATGAAAACGTCATAGACGATATATGGCAGAATGATGTTACGCCGGAAAATACCGCCGTCTTTCTTTGCGGCCATCCTGAAATGATCCGTCAAATGACAGATCTGCTCGGAGCCGGCGGTTTTAAACCCTATGACAGGAAAAAGGGGGGAAGTCTCTTTTATGAGGACTGGTAATCTGAATATATCCATTGAAAAATTTGTACCGGAAAAACACGGATTTTGGGATGAATTTGTAGCCTCATCAAATAACGGAACTCTTTTCCATGAACGGAAATTCCTGAATTATCATCCGGACGATCGGTTTACAGACCACTCGCTGGTTTTTTTCTCTGACGGAAAACCGGTATCCCTTTTACCGGCTGTTGAATATCATCAAGCGGGTATGCGCGTTTTTCATTCCCACAGAGGTTCTAGTTTCGGTGGATTTATTCAGCCCTCAGACATGTCCCTGGATATGCACCTGAAAATTACGGGAGCGTTTCTGGATTATCTGAATCAGCAGGATTTTCACAGAGTTCTCATAACGATTCCTCCCATTATATATAGCCGCAGACTTTCCAATTATACCGAATTTTCCCTGTTCAGGAACCATTTCCGGTATTTGAAACGGGATATATCATCAGTGCTGTATCTTGAACAATCCATAGAGTCCAACATTGCAAAATTCCGCCAATCCACACGAACAGCATTCAGAAAAGCCGTTAAAATGGGTGTAGAAGTCCGGGAATCAGATGATTATTCTTCTTTTTATGCGATTCTGAAGAAAAATCTAAAAATCCGGCATAATGTCCAGCCGACACATACACTAGATGAATTAAAAGACATTAAACAACGTTACCCTGACAGAGTCCGTTTATATTCTGCTTTTGTACAAGACAGAATGATCGCGGGTATTGTCCTCTTTGACGCCAATGACAGGGTGACGCTTGCCTTTTACATTTCTCACGATGAATCCTGTCAGGAATACAGGGCTGTCAATATCCTGTTCAAGGAAGTTATCCAAGACAGCATACGCCGCGGATTCAAATATCTGGATTATGGTATATTCACCGTAAATATGGAACCGAATCTGGGGCTTGCACGCTTTAAGGAGTCATTCGGGGCCGGCGGAATTTTTCGTGATACCCTTTACCTGGATCTGAAATAATGCCGGGGGACCTGCGAAAATTGGGAACCCAAACCCTGGTTTACGGTGCAGGTTACATAACTGCCCGCATGCTGAATTTTTTTCTCCTGCCATTTTACAGTCATGTTTTTACCCCTGCTGAATACGGTGTGGCTTCCCTGGTTTTTTCCGGCATAGCCTTTTTAAATATAATCTATCACTATGGACTGGACAGTGCATTTCTTCGCTTTTATACCAAAAAAGGCACCAGCAGCCGCGAAGAAGCGTTCTCAGCAGCTTTTTACTCATTATTGATATCAAGTGCCGTCTTTTCTCTGATCTTGTATTTGAATGCAGATTTTATCAGCAGGGTTTTCTTGGGAACTCATATATACGGTACTCTTATCCGTCTTGCATCAGGAATTCTTTTTCTTGATACTGTTGTGAACATCCCGCTACACACGCTGCGAATGAAGAACAAAGCCCTAACCTTTTCTGCCGTTAACCTTGCAAATGTTTTGCTGAATATGAGTCTGAATATTTGGCTTATCCGGTTTAAAGGGTACGGACTCGAAGGAATATTCTATTCCAATTTATCTGCATCGTTTCTAAGCCTTATCCTTTTAATACCCATTCTGAAGCAAAATCTTAAAACTGTTTTTAATTCTGCATTGTATAAAAAAATGCTGCGTTTCGGCCTTCCGTTTGTCCCCGGCGGTATAGCATCCATGATTTTGGAATTAATCGACCGGTATATGCTTCGGGTCATGACTGATTATGAAACGGTAGGAATTTATTCGGCCGGATATAAACTGGGAATTTTCATGATGATCGTTGTTATGGGATACAAATTTGCATGGCAGCCTTTTTTTCTGAATAAAGCAGAAGACCCAAATGCACCGGGTATTTTTGCCCGTGTTTTTACTGTTTTTAACGGATTAATGGCCTTTGTTTTCCTGGGTGTAACACTGTTTATCCATGAATTCATAACGCTGCAAATCTTTGGAACGTCCTTATTCAGCCAAAATTACTGGCATTCCGAATCCGTCGTTCCCATTATACTGGGAGCCTATATATTTTTGGGGATGTATATTAATTTCTTACCTTCAATCTATTTTTCAGAAAGAACAGGCGTTATTCCGCTGATCAGCGGATCGGCTGCTCTGCTCAACATAATACTCAATTATATTCTCATCACTTTTTACGGAATGACCGGTGCCGCATGGGCTACATTTTTGTCTTATCTCTGGATGGCCGGTCTGACATACTTTGTGGTTCGCCGCTGGTACCCAATTCCTTATAACTGGCGAAAAGTTCTGCTAATCTACGGTCTGCTCGTCGGTGTTTTATTGATATACTTTATGTCCGGCATTCAGGATATCCTCATAAAGTTTGCTTTGTTTGTTTTGTTCATTTTATTGGTGTTCGTTTTCAGAATTGCAGATTTCAATCAGATAAAAAGGATGCTGAGACATGGATAGGAATTCCGGGATTCTTCATCTTACCTGTACGCACACACCTGCCGATGACCGTATTTTGTTCAGAGAATCACTGAGTTTGTTAAAGATCAGTCCAATCATTGTTATTATCGGCGTGAGCCATGAAAACGAACATAAAAGAGTGCAGGGAATTGAAACCGTGACGGTAAAGGATGAAGGACATAAAATCAACATTAAAAAGATAATGACAGAAGCCCGAAAATATAAACCGGCTGTTGTACATGTCCATGATTTCTTTATTCTAAAAGATGCCCTGCATTATGCACGGGATTTGAATGTGCCCTTGATATACGATGTTCACGAACATTTTCCCAGTCTTGTCAGGCTTTATCTTCCCGGGATGTGGATAAAAAAAATCTGTCATACAATGGTCTTGAGCCGTCGGGAAAAACGCTACAGCAAAATGGCAGATCATATCATAACTGTCGTGCCTCAGTTAACGGAACGATTTACCAAATGGCACAAAAACGTCACAGAAATCCGCAATTATCCACGGAAAGATCTCTTTCAAACGGATCACAAGGCTAATCATGCAGCTGCAGAAAAATTAAAAGCATTTGCAAGGGATAGAATTATCATAATTTATGCGGGTAACATTTCAATAAGCCGAGATTTAACCTTTTTCCGTGATACCGTGCTGGCATTAAATAATAAAGGATATAACTGTGCGGGCGTCAGTCTTGGCGGCGGAGAGCAAAGAGACGTGGAAATCTGGAAAAAACTCTGTAATGAGTCCCCGGATCGGATGTTATATCTCGGAGAAATTCCACATGAGTTTGTGCCGTCAATACTGAGACAAGCACACATAGGGTGGGGCGTTTTGCCGGATAAAGCACCGTTTAACATCAGTCTGCCCAATAAAGTGTTTGAATATCTTGCCTGCGGCCTTCCCGTTGTTGTTTCCGATATGTGTAATGTGCGGCATCTTCTGTGGAAAAGTCCTGCAGTCCTGATTTTCAGAGATGAAAAGGATGAGGGATTGGCTGACCTGATCATAGGCGCCTATCCGGATATCGAAGCTCTGAATGAAATGAAACAGCTTGCAGCGGAAATTTTTACCAGCCGGTTTACATGGGATTCAGAAGAGCTTAAATTACTACAGGTTTACGAAGATATTTTAAAAACGGAATAATGACTATGACCCAATGCCGTCGGGACGTAGAATATACAGCCCGAAAACTGATTGCTTTTTTAAAAGAGGAAAAAGGGATTGATACCCGAATAGATGAGACATCGTACAGAGACTATTGTGTATCAGTTGATATTGAATCGTGGAACTCGCGGCTTACCCTGTGGTACAGTCCAAAAAGAAAATCTTCCAAAATATCGGTTATTCGGTGTGAAAATCCTGAAACGCAAGACAGGATTCATATGATCTGGCATGAATTTATACATGGCGATATTCTGAAAAACGGAGATATTCATGCTTTTGTAGACGGCAGTTATATAAACGGAAAGATTGGTTATGGCGCTGTAATTCTCAAAAAAGGGATTGTACTCCATGAATTCAGCGGTCAGATCAATCGCCCCGAATATCTACAGCACTATCAGGTCAGCGGCGAACTGGCAGGGGTATCAA
Organism: Fidelibacterota bacterium UBA6817; assembly: GCA_002452555.1. Lineage (GTDB taxonomy): Bacteria > Fidelibacterota > Fidelibacteria > Fidelibacterales > Fidelibacteraceae > Fidelibacter. The sequence goes on from DKER01000204.1 coordinate 25,977, forward strand.
AAGTATTTCAATGGTGTATTGAAAACAACATATCCCGCTGTACAATCCATTACGATTATGAAGGGATTAAAAAATGGGCAACGGGTGAATGGAAAGCAAATAAAGAATTGACCCAAAAATATCAGCAATATGTAAGTGAGCTTCCTTTGGATATTTCATGGGTAAAAGTTAAAAGCCATTCAGGCAATCTGTGGAATGAACAGGCTGATCGACTGGCAAGGGAAGCAATAAAAGGAAAAGGTTCCCATGGAAGAATACAGCAGAAATGATTTGGCCGAAATCCGAAAGATATTATCGGATATTGAAAATGAGATCAAAGAATCCAGGGATGAATACAGTGCATCAGCGCCGGAAGCATATCAGGAATTGATATCTAAATATGATGAATTGACTGAAAAAATTGAAGAACTCTCAAAGAAGCAGGCAACATCATTAAAAATTCTGACGGTTCTCCAGCAGCAGACATCCGGTTTGAAAGTAGGCCTCAATAATCTTGAAGACATGTTGGAAGGCATTGATAAAGAAAAACCCTCCGGAGGCGGCAGAAATAAAAGAATTCCCAAAAAAACATCTTCCGGAAAAATATTTAAATGGGTTATGGGATTTATCATTATCGTTTTTGCTTTTTTCATGGTAAACCGTTGGATCACTGCTTATTTAAACAGAAACTGGAGTCCTCGCACCCAATCTGTTCCCGGTATATATGAATCTTTGGAAAGACCCGGGGGAGACAGAAATGTTCCGGAGGCATCCAGACCTTATGTGAATGATATACAATCGAAGATCGATGAAAAGCTGGAAGCCTTAGTACCGGAAAGCGGCCAACAACCGGCTGAAGATCCCGTGCAGCCCCAATTATATCCTGCTACTGAGGCAGTAATTGAAATATTCGTTCCTCGAGTACTGATATTAAACGGATGTGGCGTGTCCGGAATAGCTGCCAGATTATCGCAGCATTTAACCCGGAACGGCATACGGGTTGTGGATAGTAAAAATGCCGATAATTTTAATTATCCCATGACAATTGTTTATTCAACATCCGATAATCCGCAGGATCATGTGTGGCTTGGAC
>DKER01000028.1 GCA_002452555.1 Fidelibacterota bacterium UBA6817
TGAGAAAATATTGGCGTATCCTCATTAAAAAAAAAAAGAATTTTTTTAAAGGTTCAGTCATCGGATGAAATTCTGACAGTTCCTTTTTTATTCAATTCAAAATCGATTATAGCTTTTCTGTATGATGGAATAATTTTTCCAAGAATACCACGGATCAAGAAATAAGAATTATACACGAATGGCACTATCTGGTGATTAATAATCCTTCGCAGATACGGGATTTTATACAAGGGATCAATCTCTGTTTTATTGATTTCAAGGGCATTTTCTACGAGGATCTTCATTATTTTTACAATAATATCGGGATACGGTGTGAAATTGATGCTCAGTCGCACTGCATCACGGTCGGAAATAAAATTCAGATACGCGGATCGATCATGGATATAATTATTCTCAATGCACCAGCGAAATAAGCGTGAACCGGGATAAGGTGTAGTGATGAAAACCGCACTGTCAGTCATACCAGCCTCTTTAACAGCACGGATCGTATCCTCAATCGTCTCTTTTGTTTCCCCGGGAGTCCCAACCATAAGACTTCCCGCAGCGGTAATATTCGATGATGAAATTGACTTGTAAGCATGGATATTTATTTCACGTGTCATCCGTTTCCCTAGGATATTAAGAATATAATCATTTCCTGATTCAAAGCCGAAACCCAGCGCATAACAATTAGAATTCTCCAAAATTTTCACTAATTCGGGTGTGACGAAATCGGCGCGTGTGGAACAGTGAAAAAAAGCATCTGGGAAATTTCCATTCATTGCATCGACAAATTCTTGAGTCTGGCGAGAATTTATTAGAAATAAATCTTCACCCATGATAAAAATCCTGACACCATATTGTTCATAAAGAACCCTGATGTTTTGGATAACATAATCAATTGAATGGACCTTCAAACCAACACGATCGAATTCATGAACACAAAAGGAGCACCGGTCCGTACACCCACGTGCACCAATTATCGTGCTATATCGAAGGGGAGGTGCGGGTTTTTTGGTTTTTTTAAGATACGTATCCAGTTTAGGAAATTTATCAAATACGGTTACATAATATTCCATGTCGACAAGATCATATGCCGGAAGAGGTGCGTCATCAATTTTTTTATAGAATAATTCCCCCGGATTTGATACAATTGAACCATTCTTCTTATATGACAAGGCTGGGATATCCTCAAGGGCACATTTTCCGCCCAAGTGATCGACGAGAGCCGCGATTTTTAATTCTCCGTATCCATTAATAACATAATCAACCCCTACTTCATTGAGGAGCAAATCGACATTATCCAGAGCGATATGACCTCCGATTACAACAGGTATTGAAGGGAAACTGTTTTTAATATCATTTACGAATTGTTTTACAAACCGGTATGCAGTGATAATTGCACTTACTGCGATCAGATCCGGATTAAATGTTTTTAATTCACTTATCGTCTTGATTACGGGAGCCCGGTTTTTTGCATTATCTATTATTGTAACCGAATGGCCCTGATTGCGAAGATGTGAAGCCAGGTACATAATACCATGAGGGGGAATATAATTTGGGGCGTAGGTACGGGTAGGTGTGCTGATTAGGGCAATTCTCATGATTACGTATTGATGATAATATTGTAAACGTTTTTTGTTGTGATTAAAACGACAGATTATCTCCAAAGGAATGGGATCGAATTAATAATCTGAAATTAAAAGTATTCAGAAATAATTGAGAACGTAAACGGAATAATAAGAATATGAAAGTGAAAACGAAGCAATTGTAATGCAACATGAATACATGCGAATATGCAATGATATTCTTTTCCCAATAAATCATAGTTAAAAGGAGTCCACCGTGATGATGCAATGAGTAAAAATGAACCCAGATTATCTGACATTTGGTATTTCTTATCTCCTTACAAATGGTACCTTCTTCTGCTTTTTATCATCGGATTAGGTGCATCCCTTCTAGAATTTATCAATGTTGCCCTTCTCTACCCAATGCTTGCAATAAGTACGAACCAAAACTTCCCGCAGGATGGACTCATTTTTCAGTTTCTACTCATCATTGATAATTTGCTGTCCCTTGTTTTACCAATCAATGATCAACTTATCAAAATATGTGTTTTATTCATTTTCTTTGCAATTGTTGCATGGTTCATTACCCTGCTTTATATTAAAATATCTTCAGATCTCATCGCACGGATTACTGTTGATTTCAAACAGAAAGTATTCAACAAAATTATCGATGCGGACTACCAGTTTTTTGTCGATCATAAACAGGGAGATATTATCTATAAAACACAGCGTGCACCAGGATATATTGCGGATATCCTCAGTAATCTGACTAAATTGTCAATCGATCTGATGCTTTCAGCTACAGCATTCATTCTACTGATCTCAATCTCTTTAAAAGGGACTCTAGTCCTCATTATCGGAGGAATTTTTTATTATCTGTTTACGCGGTATCTGAGCATGAAGATTTCCTATCTCACCGGTCAAGGACGGTATCAGCTCGGTCAAAAGGAGTCTGTTCTTCTCAATGAATCCATAACCGGATCCAAACAGATCAAGGTATTTGAAGTCAGCAGCATATGGAAAAACCAGTTCCATGCTACCCTTAAACAGTTCTTTGATCTCTGGAAACGGGATATTTTTTGGGCGCAGATTCCAGCATCAACATTATATCTGCTGATTTTCGTTACCATCGGATCTGTAATTATTTACATAAAATTATTTTATTCAAATCCTTTTATTCTGTATCTGCCACTGCTTGGGACATTTTCATTGGCGGTATTAAAATTGCTTCTAAGAGTTGCAAATTATGGGACTTACCAGATGGGTATCATGAGTGCTCTCCCAAACCTTATTGCAGTAAAAGATACATTAGAAGATCCGGATTACACTACGATCAAGAGCGGAATTCTTAAATTTGATCATAAAATCCCTTCTATTCGATTTGAAAATATTTATTTTGGCTATAAAAATCGGGATAGAATCTTCCAAGGAATGTCAATGCTCATTGAGCCGGGAAAAACCACCGCAATTGTCGGGTCATCCGGGTCTGGAAAGTCAACGATGATAGATCTTCTCTTACGGTTATATGATGTGGAACAGGGTGCAATTTTTATTGATAATATCAATCTCTGTGAATATGAGATAATATCAATTAGGGAGAAGATCGGATTTGTTAGCCAAGATACATTTATATTCAACTCCACAATACGGGATAACATATCCTTTGGGGAAAATTATCCTGAATCAAAGATTATCGCAGCGGCAAGTCAAGCTAATGCACATGAATTTATTCTTCAGTTACCACAGGGTTATGATACTATCGTAGGTGACAGGGGAGTGAAAATTTCAGGTGGTGAACGTCAAAGAATTGCCATAGCCAGGGCGATAATCCGGGACCCGGAGATATTGATTCTTGATGAAGCTACAAGCGCACTGGATAATGTCTCGGAGAAAATAGTGCAGGATGCAATTAATAATGTTGCGAAAAAATGTACAACCCTTATTGTTGCACACCGGTTATCAACTATAAGGAATGCAGACAGTATCTATGTTCTTGAAAACGGGAAAATTATTGAAAACGGTTCCCATGACAACCTGATGGAGCGGAAAGGAAAATATTGGGAACTCTACACCCATCAGGCAAGTTAAATATTCTGATTGACAAAAACATATATGAGTCATATTTTCAATGGAAAACTCTGATAACTGGATAGCAATAACACGACATTGGCTGGCGGGAAAAAGTCATGGTAAAAATTCTCATCACCGGATCGAACGGATTTCTCGGATCAAACCTAGTGAATTTTTTTTCCCGCCAGCCGGATTTTCAAGTACACTCGACATCACAACGTTCATCTGTAGATCCCGGGATAAAAAAATTTTATCAGGGAAGCCTTCTCGATAAAAGATTTGTTGATGATCTTTTTTCAGCAATCAAACCGGATATTGTTATAAACACCGTGAGTCTCGTCAATGTTGACCAGTGCGAGGAACAACCGGCACTTGCATATGATATTACTGTCCGGACTGCAGAGAATGTTGCACGATCTGCACAGAAACATGACAGCCGTCTTGTCTACATCTCCACGGATCATCTGTTCGACGGGAAAAAATCAATGTATACTGAAGAGGATACACCGACACCGGTCAATGAATACGGAAAGACAAAATTGCTTGCCGAACAAAAAACACGAGCATCTGCTCCTGATTCAATATTGATCCGGACAAACTTTTTCGGGTGGAGCCCAAAAGGCCATCCACCAACATTCGGGGAATGGGTATTTAACCATCTGCGTGATCACCACCCCATGAACATGTTCACGGATTATTACTTCACGCCAATTGAGGTTCACTATCTTGCAGAAGGTATCTATACAGTGATCGATTCTGATTTTTCCGGTATCATGAACATTGTCGGCTCAGAACGCTGTTCAAAGTATACTTTTGGCATGAGACTGGCAGAACTTGCAGGATTTGACAGTTCGGTTATTACCCCGACAAAAGTTGTGGCGGATTCATTTAAAGTGCCACGACCGCCGGATTTGTCCTTATCAACAANNGAGTGCCTGAAAAGGTTCCTCGAAGGGCTTGCCCTGATAACATAGTTACAAAGGATAGTGGAAAAACTGCGATGGGACCTCATGAAATATCACTACCGGTAACAGGTGTTGGTGTAGACATAGAAGATATCTCTAGATTTAAAAATGTAAAACCGGGTGAAAATGAAAAATTCCTGAAAAAAATATTTACTTCAAATGAATTATTTTATTGTTTTTCCAAAAAAAATCCTGCACCTCACCTCGCAGTTCGGTTTTCTGGTAAAGAGGCCGTGATTAAAGCGATACATAATGCGGGGTTGGGAAATCCGTATTATACTGATATTGAGATCCTGAATGACGCTACTGGTGCTCCATCGGTGAAGATCGACAAGAAGGATTTTAAAAACGTAACAATAAAAATTAGTTTGTCTCATTGTCGGGATAAAAGTTTGGCATTTGCGGTGATTTTTGAGGATCGGTAAATGAAAAATCTATTTGATATCGCAGAATTAAAAAAACCAGCAACAATTCCTGAATATTTCAAAAGCTACAAGAAACTTATGACCGCATTAATGAAAGCGAATTTCAATGAATGGCCACATATTAAAATCGCGATAGTGACAAGTTTCACAACTAACGGCATTGAAGAAATTCTAACGGTAAAATGCTGTGAACAGGGAATAATTCCTGAAATATATCTTGCACCTTACAACCAGTATAATCAGGAAATTCTCAACCCTGGAAGTGGGCTTTTTACATTCAGACCGGATCTCATTATTGTGTATATCGACACTCGGTCAATTATGGAAGGCCGCTTCCTTAATCCCTATAAAACCGATAATCGGGAGCGAAAGAACTGGGTAGATACTACTGCAAAACATCTTATCATGCTCGTGACACAGATAAAGCAGCACAGTCCGGCGAAAATCGTTTTCCATAATTTCGAAGTCCCACTCCATTCTCCCTTGGGAATTCTTGAGAATAAACAAGAATTCGGTTTTTTTGAATCCATCGAATATCTGAATAATTTCATTAGGGATAAATTTAAACGTGATTCACAGGTTTTTGTTTTTGATTATAATGCATTTTGTTCAAGATATGGTAAACAGGACCTTGTGAATTATAAGTTATATTATATGGCGGATATAAAACTGGATCTTGAATATCTTCCTCTGCTTGCAGATGAATACCTTGCGTATATCAAACCCGTCCTTTCAAAAGCAAAAAAATGTATTGTCCTTGATCTTGACAACACTCTCTGGGGTGGAATTATAGGGGAGGATGGGATTGCGGGGATCCATCTTGGTCCAATACCAGAGGGCAGATCATTCTGGGAATTTCAGGCATATCTGCTCGCATTATTCAACCGGGGGATTATTCTTGCTATCAACAGTAAAAACAATCTGGATGATGCCCTAGCAGTATTTCGCAATCATCCATATATGATACTAAAGGAACAGCACTTCGCAGCAATCCGGATAAACTGGGATGATAAAGTCTCAAACATGATTGAGATAGCGCGGGAGCTGAATATTGGCCTTGATGCAATGATTTTTCTTGACGATGACAAATTAAACCGTGAAAT
>DKER01000017.1:0-5449 GCA_002452555.1 Fidelibacterota bacterium UBA6817
GGATGAAATTCCTGCCTGGATAGGCCGGCAGACAAAAGTGGATAGTGTAATTGTTGATGAGAAAAAAGGAGAAATTCATATTTATCTGAATCGTTCTTTCTCTTTTTTCCCATACAGGGAAGAAATCGTCGAACAAATATATTCAGATCTTAAAAAGAATTTGGGATGGCGCTACAGAAACCGGTCTGTGACCCTATATACACTTGGGACTCCCATTTCTGAATTGATTCCAAATATATACAGAGATAAAACAGAGCGGGATGAACAAAGAGCCGGCAGAATGACCCTTCGGCCGGATCCTCTTGTTAGAAATTTAAGCAAAGGCATAGAGCCGTCTTACGGATTATCCGGCAATGCCATTGCATTATGGCACAGTCATGGATGGTATTACAATCTGAAAAAAGACCGTTGGGAATGGGAACGTCCGCGCCTTTTTGAAACAGCTGAGGATAAACTTCCCCTATCTTTTATGATCCCCTATATCATACCCATGCTGGAAAATGCGGGAGGAACCGTTTTTGTTGCCCGTGAACGGGATACGCAGGTCTATGAAGTGATCGTGGATAATGATTCCTCCGATTCCTTATCCTACCGGGAAAAAGGAGATTGGGAGACCAGTGAAATTCCCGGATTTGCTGTGGGAAATCCTCCGTATGAAAATAACATCAATCCTTTCCGGTTGGGCACTGTCCGGCGGGCTGTTGCCGATTCAGCGAAATCAGCTCAAATCCGGTGGATACCTCATATTCCCGAATCAGGGCGTTATGCGGTGTATGTCTCTTATGAACACCATCCCGGGAATGTGACCGATGCCCGGTATACCGTGTATCACAAAGGCGGCCAGACTGAATTTGCGGTCAATCAGACAATGGGAGGAAGGACCTGGATTTTCCTGGATTATTTTGAATTTGAAGCCGGATCGAATCCGGAACACGGATCTGTGTCACTAACGAATTATACAGAAAGCGATGGACTCGCAGTAAGCGCAGATGCTGTAAAATTCGGGGGAGGTATGGGGGATGTGGCCCGAAATGGTCGTCTCAGCGGCCGTCCCCGCTGGCTGGAAGCCTCCCGTTATTATCTGCGGTTCGCAGGTATGCCAGACACATTGGTTTATGATTTTCATGCTGATACTCTTGATTATAATGATGATTATAAAAGCCGGGGTGAATGGGCCAATTACCTGAAAGGCGCACCCTACGGTCCCAATGCAGACCGCGATGTGCCGGGACTTGGAATTCCTGTGGATCTGAGTTTTTCTTTCCATACGGACGCAGGAATCCGTAAAGACGGGCGCTCTGTGGGAACGCTTTCCATTTACAGTATCTTTGACGAAAAAAGAAACCGGGATTTTCCGGATGGTCAGTCAAGACTTGCAAGTCGGGATTATGCTGATATTCTTCAAACAGAAATTGTAAATGATACACGGGCTTTGTTCGATCCGTTCTGGACACGCAGACATCTGATGCAGGGGATGTATGCGGAAGCCGTACGGCCTAATATGCCCGGGGGACTATTGGAACTTCTCTCTCATCAAAATTTTTATGATATGAAATTCACCTGGGATCCTCGCTATCGCTTTCATATCAGCCGTTCCATTTATAAAGCTATGCTGAAGTTTATTGCTGATCAATACGACAGACCCTATGTAGTTCAACCCCTGCCTGTAGATCATTTTACCATGGAGAGTCCGGAAAAGGGGTCCGTTGTGTTGAAATGGCAACCGGTCTCTGATCCGCTTGAACCCACGGCTGAACCTGAATCCTACCGGGTCTATATCCGTGAGGAAGGAAAAGCTTTTGATAACGGACATCCTGTTGAAAAGACGTCTTACATCATCCCGGATTTGGATATGGACAAAATCTACTCCTTCAAAGTGACAGCCGTTAATACGGGCGGAGAAAGCTTCCCGTCTGAAATTCTGTCTGCCGGATTTTCTTCCCGATCGGATACAATCGTTTGGGTGATCAACGGATTTGACAGGATCAGCGGTCCCGCTACGGTAGAAGCAAACATTTTTGAAGGATTTGCCGGGTTTATAGATATGGGTGTACCGGACGGTAACGATTTTCTCTTCACCGGCCGTCAGACGGACTGGGCGCCTTCATCTCCCTTCCTTACCAATGATGCGCCCGGGCACGGGGCCAGTATGGCTTATCACGAACAAAAGGTAACACCCGGGAATACTCATGATTTTCCGGTTGTGTACGGCCGGTCCATCCTTCAGGCGGGGTACAGTTTTCTTTCCACATCTGACGAAGCGGTTGTCAACGTACCGGACAGACTGAAAGAGGCCGCGGCAATTGTCCTGATCCTGGGGGAAGAGAAGACGACCCCCGGACCATATCCGGGTATGAAGGCGGATTTTCAAACCTTTGATCCGGAACTTCAGTCTTTGATCAAAACCTATCTGAACGGAGGAGGGAAGATGTTCATTTCCGGTTCATATGTGGGTACGGATCTTTTTAAAAACGGAAAAAGCAAAGCAGACAGCCTCTTTGCCAGGGATGTGCTGAAATTTACTCTGGCATCTCCCTATGCAGAATGGGGCGGAAAGGTCATTTCCTTTGAGGATACATTCCTGAAAGACGGTACAACTCTTTCCTTCAACACCCGTTATCATCCGGAGATCTACCAGGCGGAAGCGGTGGATGCCATCGATCCGGTGGACTCCCTGGCGACAACTATCCTCCGCTACGGGGATAATTACTACAGTGCCGCCGTGGCTTATGACGGTGATTACCGCCATGTTGTAATGGGTTTCCCCTTTGAAACAATCCTGGAGAAAGAGGACAGGCATCTTCTGATGGATGCCGTATTAAGGTTTCTGTTTAAATAATATTCAATAATTGAAGTAATACTTTGTTCTGGCCCGGTGACGTGTGTTACCGGGTCAGTTTTTTATACGGGAGAATGTCTTGGGCTTTGGCCACCAGCTGGTCTGACAGGTTTTGATGGCTTGCAATGTGAGAATGTTCGTCAAATCCTTTGATTGCCCCTTTTTCTACCACGATTTTTCCGTTTACAATGGAATAATCCACCGGCTCCATAGTCACATTAAAGACCAATGCCGCCGCAGGATCGTGCTGTGCCCCGGCATATTCCAGACGGTCCATGGAGACCATGATCAAGTCGGCGCATTTTCCCGGAAGGATTTGTCCAATATCCTCGCGCCCCAAAGCTTTCGCTCCGCCGACCGTTCCCATCCAGAGGACATCACCGGCAGTCAGGCGGAATTCCGGTTCGCGTAATCTGGAAAGCAGCATGGCCTGACGGAGTTCCATAAGCATGTTGGAGGAATCGTTGGAGGCGGATCCGTCCACGCCGATTCCCACGTTGATACCGGCTTTCAACATCTCTTTTATGTGTGCAATACCGGAGCTTAACCGCATATTGGATGAAGGACAGTGGGCAACACCTATTCCCGCTTTGCCTCCGCGACGGATTTCATCCTCATTCAAATAAATGGAATGGGCGAACCAGGCGTGTGAATCGATCCAATTCAGGGATTCCATGTAATCGAAAGGACGTTGGCCGAAATTTTCCATACAGAAATTTTCTTCATCTTTTGTTTCCGCCAGATGAGTGTGAATTTGCAGATTGTATTCCCGGCCGATTTTTGCCGTTTCTTGCATCAGGTCCCGGGTCACGGAAAAAGGGGAACAGGGTGCCAGGGCAACCCGGATCATGGCGCCGGGAGACGGATCATGATACGTTTTGATCAGGCGGAGGGTATCCTCAAGAATTTCTTGTTCCGTCTGGGTCACATCATCGGGTGGCAGCCCTCCGTCTTTTTGACTCATGGACATGGATCCCCGAGTGGGTTGAAAACGGATGCCCAGTTCACGGGCTGCTTCAATTTCCCGGTCGATGAGGATATCTTCCGCCTGTCGAGGGAAGAGATACAAATGGTCCGAACTGGTGGTACAGCCGGATTTTAGAAGTTCCGCCAGAGCGGTTTTGGCACTCACATAAAAGGCTTCGCCGCTGATTCCCCGCCAGATTTCATAATGGGTTATTAGCCAGTCGAAGAGCTCGGAATTCTGGGTAGCTACCACATTTCGGGTAAGGGTTTGAAAAAAGTGATGGTGTGTATTGACCAGTCCCGGCAAGACAACCATACGGGATGCGTCAATTACTGTATTGGCATGGCCGGCAAAAGGTTCAGGACCGGCCGATACGATTTGATTGCCTTCGATATAAATGTGTCCCCCGGAAAAGGCATCCAGCAAATCGCTTCCATCCTTCCAGTCCCTTTTCATCCGGCAGGTCAGGCGGGGATTTTTAATCAGAATGGACATTATTTCAAAAGGCCTGTTTTATCGTTAAAGGCTTTGATCATTTCATCGATTTTCGGGGTCATTTGATGAATTGAACCCCAGTATTCTTCTGTGTCATACCACTGAGCGTTCAGTTCGTCCAGGTCTTTTTCCTGCTGTTCAATCCAGGTGTAATATTTCAGATTATGGATCCGTTTCTTTTCGTAATAATCCAGTTCCAACATATGATCGATCGTGATCTGATTCAGGATTTCACTGTCCCGGATGGCATCATCCCGGGAATATTCGCCATACTTTTCATGGGCTTCTTGCATGCGGGAATGATAGAGTTCCATTGAATCGGTGAAGACGGTCAGGACAATATCCTTCTCCGTGAGTTCATTGTATTTGGCATATTTAATGGCTGCCACCATATTTCCGATGGATGAAATACCCAGGAGATCCAGATTTTCCACAAGGTCTTGTTTGATTCCCTGGTTTATCAAATACTCTTTCCCATTCTCCTCGTTAAACAGGCGCATCAGGCGGATGGTATGTTCGTCATCCACGGCGATCACGAAGTCTGTATTTTTTACATTGTGGATCCAGGGGACGTGTTTATCGCCAATGCCTTCAATGCGATGACCGCCGAAGCCGTTATTGAGGAGGGTGGGGCACTGGAGGGCTTCTGCCACGGTGATTTTGGATGCGGGAAATTTTTCTTTCAGGTAATCGCCGCAGGCCAGGGTTCCGGCTGAACCGGAGGACGATATCACACCGGAGTAACGGTCTCCGGGTTTCATTTCCTTTTCTAGCACCTCTTCCATTGCCCGGCCGGTGACTTCATAATGCCACAAATGGTTGCCAAGTTCTTCGAATTGGTTAAAAATGACGACATGGCGGCCCCTGGACCGCTTAAGTTCCCAGCATTTGTCGAAAATTTCCTTCACATTGCTTTCACAGCCCGGCGTAGCAATCACTTCGCCGGCGACCCGGGAAAGCCATTCAAAGCGTTCCCGGGACATCTCTTCCGGGAGGATGGCGATAGATTCACAGGCCAAAAGGGCAGAATTGTAGGCCCCGCCGCGACAGTAATTACCCGTGGATGGCCAGACTGCTTTCTGGGATGTTGGGTCAAACTGTCCTGTTACCAATCGGGGAACCAGGCAGCCGAAGGTTGCTCCCACCTT
>DKER01000017.1:5456-6002 GCA_002452555.1 Fidelibacterota bacterium UBA6817
GTGAGTTCCGGGGGAAGTTCGATATAGTTTACGCCATCAAAACCACCGCCATCTGCTACCGGCTCATTTTTCCATGTTATTCTGAAAAGATTCCGCGGATGAACATCCCAAAGCCCGATCGTTTTCAGTTCTTCCTTTATGTGATCCGGGATCCGTTCCGGATTTTTCATTTGTTCAAAGGTTGGAATAATAATATCCCGTTCTTTACACCGCTGGACAGTCTGTTTCAACTGTATGGGATTCAGTGTCAGATCAATCATGATTTCCTCGTTTCTTATAAATTACGTTTCTCTGGAAATTAACAATCTTTAGAGTCACAAACAGTAAGAATAAGGGAGAGTTGAATGTGACGGGAAGAGAGTTTAAGTTTTTCCTCCCGCGGAGGACGCAGAGACGCGGAGAATGGTTTTAGAGGGTGTACAGAGTGAGTAGAGTGTACGGAGGATTTTATCCTCCCGCAGAGAGCGCGGAGACGCGGAGAATGTTTTTCTCAATTTTAGAGGGCGCTGAGATGCGGAGGGAGGCTTTGATTGGAAGATTCAAGCA
>DKER01000074.1 GCA_002452555.1 Fidelibacterota bacterium UBA6817
GGGCATATTTTCTCAGAGAAATAAACGAAATGCTGTTCAATACAAGATATACTGCATTCAATAAAAAGAAGTAAGCCAAAACCAGGTGGTTAAAAAAATCCAGTATAAGTCTTGGGATATCCAGCATGTTAAACCTCAGTCAGGATTTGTCTGGTCAACCCGGCCCTGGGGTGATCAGAATAGGCATATTTCCTCAGTATATCCAGTTTTCCGGATTCTTTTAATCCCCAGGCGGCATTAATGACAACCCATATAGACGGATTATCCATAGCTTTTTTATAACAGGTTTCATTTTCTTCCGTACTGATTTGGGTTAACACTCTAACAGCATTGGATAAAATAACCGGGTCGTCTCTTTCGCACAATTTCCGCATTACAGACGCATGCCGTTCGTCTGCAATCAGTCTCATAAGCCGGAGATATGCGGCTATCACTTCTCTGTTTTCACCTTCAGAACATATATCTTCACAATAATCTCCGGATTTAAAATCATACAGTTTTATCAGGGTTTCAATAGCAATAACCCTTTGCCATACTGGTTTATTACGATTGAGCATAAGATTTCTCAGAGCCGGGGCTAAAGAGATACCAACCTGTGCAATAACGGATGAAAGAAGGTTTACCGACCAGATATGAAAGCGGTCGAGATTATCCAGAATGGCTTCTCCGTTTTCTGTCTGACCTTTTCGTGCCAAAGCCTTGGCCGCTACCATATTTACCAGAAAAGAAGAATCATTCAGCGCTTTTTGGAATTCCCTGTCATATTTTTCAGGATCAAGGCGATTCATAAGACTTATGACTTCTGCCTTTTTTTCAATTTTCCAGCTCCTTAATTTCCTCACAACATGTTTGATATACGGACTTCCCGCATCTATGAGCTGTTTTCTGGCATCCCCGTCAACAACGGCAATAAATCGGCTCAGATATGACAGGAACTGCCACATACTGTCTTGATTCACATATGCCTGTACGTCTTCAGGCGATCTGTCTTCGCTCAGGATATCCAATAAAATCGGTTCCCAAACTTTTTCAAGCTGACTGAATTTCTTAAATCTCAGATGGTTTTTTATTCTCAGATAGAACGTTGTGAATCCTAAAAAAATAACAAAAAATAAGAGAAACAGAATTGAAAGGATCAGAATAAAAAAAACCTGGTCCTGACGGGACATCATAAGGAAATTTTGCCAGTAATATGCTATCATTCTATGATAATCTCAGACGTTTTATATATTCAGAGAACCATGCCGGATCAAACGGTTTTTGAATGATATCAAGTAAGTTGTACTCCTTTTTTAAATCAGGGGATTCTTTAAATTCTTGACCTGACAACAAAATAACAGGACATTCATGATAAGATATTTTACGAAAGGCTGCAAGCACATCCAGACCATGATCATCGCCAAGAAAATAATCCATAATTATTAAATCAAAATGATTTTGCGAATTAGACAGAACATCTTTTTTGTTCATAGCCTGCGTTACCTGATTCTGATGGATAGTCAGAATGTATTTCAGAAGAAATTGCATATCAGGATCATCATCACAGATCAGAACATGCATCACAATCCCCGAAGAATTCTGTTAATTCTGGCAACCAGTTCTTTGGGTGAGAACGGTTTCAAGAGATAATCATCGGCACCGGCATCGAAACCGCGCACAATATCATCCTCATTCCCCATAGACGTTAAAATCAAAACAGGAGTATGCGTTTTACCGGGAAGCATTCGTACCTGCCTGAGCAGTTCAAATCCGTCAATGACAGGCATCTTAATATCCATGATCATCAGGGCATATTCCCCCTGTTCTGCACCTTCCAGAGCAAGAGCTCCATCCGAAAAGTAATCAACTTCAAAACCTGCTTTTTTCAAATTGTGAATAATGATATTCGCCATGAGCCGGTCATCCTCGGCCAGAAGAATGCGATTTTTCAGAGATTGAGACCGCGTATTAATGACAACCCGGTTTCCTCCTTCATCTATTGCCTGATTCAGCAATGCAAGAGTCCGGTTTACAGCTTGCTGAAATTCAGGAATATCACCCAGGTCAATCAACCCTGCCGACATAAAAAAGCGGATATCATCCTTTGACCCTTCACGAATATAAAAAAGGATTCTTTCAAGGATGAGGGACGCATCATCCAGTGTTGTATCAGGAAAAAGAATAGAAAAAGAACCGTTGTTATGTCTGAACAAATAATCGGATTCTCTCAAATGCTCGCTGATCACTGCCTGAGCTTTCAGAATAACCTTGGTTTCAATATCCCTTCCGAAATGCTGGCGTAGCGTTACCAGATCATCGACGGCAACGTTAGCAAAAGCAGCATGATTACGGGTCCGTTGCATGAGTGCACGTGTTTTTTGAAAAAATTCCTTCAATTCTGATTCATTCAGTATCTGAGTGTCAGAGTCTCCCTGAAAAACAGAATCCTTACCGGGAGAATATCTGTCCAGAGTAGATTGAACCATAAGGCTGACGTCTTCAGGATCAAAGGGTTTTTGAATATAACCATCCGCACCTAATGCATAGCATTCCTGTTTATGCTTAAAATCTGTTAACGAAGACATCACAATGATTGGAACCCTTTTCATGAGAGAATTCTTTCTCATTTCGATAAGGATTTCCCGCCCGTCTTTATCCGGCAATATTAAATCCAGGAGAATCAGTGAAAAATCTTTGTTCTTAATGATATTCTGAGCATTTTCGAAGGTCTCGGCGACAACAATTCTGTCAAATAAACGGGCAAGCTGAAATTTTAATATCAGAACAATATCCGGATCATCATCGATGATCAGCAGTGATTGGGGCGCTTTTTCATATTCATCAATAGTATCCTGAAGGATATTCAGCAAGTCCTGAAGCGATGATTCCAAATCATTATCCGGAGCGACTTCTGTTTTACGGGCTGCTTCCGAAATTCGAGGGAAACCGTACGTAGCACCTGATCCATATAAAGAGTGGGAAAGTCTTCGTATGGATTCTTCAGAACTTTTAAAATCATTTTTCAGCTCTTCCAACTGTGTTTTGAGAGATTCCACCCGAGGAATTAAACCCTGAATGTATATTTTTTTTAAATCTTCCATAGTTTCCTCTCACTGCCTTAGTAAAAGCGTACTAAAAAGACTGAACCCTCATGGAGTTTAGTATCTACAATCAGTTTATAGTTTAATAGTTCTGCATAGGAATTTGCCAGCGCCAGTCCCAGACCGGTACCCCCATATTTCCGGGCTTTGGAATAATCAACCTGTTCAAAAGCCTTAAATATTGATTCCAACTGTTCTTCTGGTATACCCGGCCCTGTATCTTTAATTATAATTTCTGCCGGTTCTCCGGAATTGGGATCATCATGGACAATCACATCAATCCCACCTTTTTCCGTAAATTTTACGGCATTAGAAAGCAGGTTATCCACGATGGAATGGAATTTATCCGGATCTGTTCGAAATGGTTTCAGTGTTTCGGGTATTTCTGTATTGAATTTCAACCCTTTCTTAACAGCCAACGTATTATATTGGGTAATCAGATCACTGATAATTGAATTTAGTGTGATATGTTCATAACGAGCGGACATTTTACCAGATTCTACCATACTGATCTCAAGAATATCAGACAGAATATTTAGGAGTCCGATTCCGTTATCTCTGATTCGTTCCAAATACATCATTTCTTTAGAATCGAAATGATTATTGGAATCTTTTAAAAGAATATTGGTAAAACCGATAATTGAATTCATAGGTGTTCGCAGCTCATGACTCATATTAGCTAAAAATTCTGTTTTTGCCCTGTTGGCCGATTCAGAAATGTCACGGGCATTTTTAAGCATTTGGATCATTTTGCGTCGTTCTGTAATATCATTTTCTATTACCATGAAATGTGTGATCCGACCTGATTGATCCGTTATGGGAGAAATTTCAGTGGATTTCCAGTATATATCACCATTTTTACGCATACTTTCTGTTTCACCGTGCCATTCTCTGTTTTCTACAATTTCATTCCACACGTTGATTCCACTATCCGGTGCATGAATGACATCATTAAACCCGATTTTCTGACCCATGACCTCATCCCGGGTATATCCGGTTATTTCACTGAATTTTGTATTGGAATAGTTGATAAAACCATTATTGTCAGTAATTAACACCATACTGGCTCCCTGTTCAACAGCCCTGCTGAAAAGTGTCATCTGCTCCTGAATACGAAAGAGCTCTGAAACATCATGATACGTGCTTAAAAATCTGATTTTATCATTAAACGTTACCAGAACGGTAGAAACCAGTATTAGTTTATGCTGCTTATCTTTGCTGACAATTTCTGAAATCGTCTCATGTGACCGTCCGGTTTTCATCAGAGATTCGAGAGCATCCTGAACTATCATTTTTTGATTCGGGTCGGGATAAATAAGATTGATAAAATCCTTCGTCCTGTTTGCTTCATCTTTGGAGTAACCCGTAATTGATCTCATTTTTGAATTATAGATTTCAAAGTATCCTTCGGGAGTGCTGAGTGTTACGCCTTCCTGAAGACTTTCAATGATTTTTTCCAGCCGGGCGGCCGTTTCACGAACCTTTTTATTGGATTCTATATCGTCTGAAATATCTTCAGCAACAAATAGAATACCCTGAAAATTTCCCATGGGATCAAAAAGCGGGATTCGGTCAGTGCGAAGCGATCTTTCACGGTTTTTAGAATCAGTTCGAATTTCGATCGTTCCCCGTTTCTCTTCTTTTTTCCTGTAGACAAACGCATTGTTTTCAAAATATTGAGCTTGAAGATCAGAAAAGATATCTTCTTCCTGTTTTCCTGTCAATGATTCGGCATTCATGCCGAAAAAAACCTGTGCAGTCTTATTTGTATTGATAATACGCCCTTCACGGTCTTTAAGAATCATTAACAGCGGAACATTGTTCAAAAATCCGGTGTATTGGTTCTGTAAATCAGCATATCGGTGTTTAATTTGCCGGTAATTATTGAAAAACAATGCAAGAATCCAGGCTGAAAGCAATGCAACAGTAATAAATAAGGTCCCTGCAACATGCCAATCAACGACTTTAAAACCGAGAAAAAAAAGAACACAAAGCAATGCAACGAATAATACAATGAAGACAAAATATCGTACTTTAAATAAAAATGGATTTTTTAGATCTATGGTATTCATTCAGTTCTGCTAATCCACTTTTTAATTATGGAAAAAAGGAGATTGTCATCAATAATAGGTTTTGTAATATAGTCATTAAAACCCTGTCGTAAAAAATGCTCTTTATCACCGGGAAGTGCATGAGCCGTAAGGGCTATAACAGGTATTTGAGATAACTCTTCGATTTTCCGGATACGGTTCAACACCTCCAATCCATCCATTCCAGGCAAGGAAATATCAAGCAAAATGAGGTCAGGATTTGTTGAAGGCAAGCCGGACAAAGCAGATAAACCGTCTTCAAAGCATATGATTTCATATTCGGACTCAAGAATTGCCTGAGTTAATAAGCGATTATCTGGATTATCCTCTATCAGGATGATCGTTTTCACATTCATTCCTTTTTAAACAATGATTCAATATTACCTTTTAATATATGAATTTTTTTCAACAATTCATCAATCTGATCAGAATTTATCGTTTCTCCCTCTTCAATATTGCGGGCAAGGATCATCAGGTTTTCCAGTCCGATATTTCCTGAAGAAGATTTTATGGAATGAGCAGCTTTTCGAATATTTTCGATTTGGTACGCTTCTAAAGCCTGTCTTATTTCATCAGACCGTTTCAACATATTTTCTTTTGCGGTTTTCAACAGTTCTTTCAGAAAAGGTTCTCCGCCTATTTTAAAAAGACGTTCAATCCGTTCAGACTGAATACCCGGAATCATACAAACCCTCTCTTTAAAACTTTGGGGAAATGAATCTGTTCTATTCATGACAACACCTGCTTTTTCACTGACAATTTAGTATAAACACAGAAGATTAGACAAACAAGAAAATGTCCTATAAAAAGAAACAAAAAAAAATACAGATTACATTGTGTTGATATTCAATTTTTTTTTTTTGTTGATATTTAAGATAATAAACAATAATTTAAAATTAACTGTAATGTTGCAGTGCAAATATATAAAAAAAACAATAAAATTGGGAAAGGAAAGAATATGGCAAGAAAAGCAGAATTAATCCCTCCGGGAGACAGTATTGAAAGGGCTGCCCTTGTGCTGAAAACACTGGGACATCCGATCATGTTGAAAATTCTTCTTACTCTACAGAAAGGCGAACATTCAGTCGCTGAAATCCAGAAAAAAATTGATGAAGAGCAAACAATTACATCAATTTACCTTCGTAAAATGTTGAAACGCCAAATCGTTCAGTATCGTAAAGAAGGTCGCTGGCACTATTACTCGCTTACTGATGACCCCACAGTTCAAAACCTGAAACACGTAACCAATGCAGTTCTGAAAACTAAAAAGTAATTCTCAAAATATTAAAAGCTGTCCTGTGCTCATCTGAATATGCAAAGTGACAGCTTTTTTTATGTACTATAAATTGAAATTCTGTCTTAAAAACATTAAATTATGTAATTGTCAGATAAAGGGATAAGACTATGGATAAACGTGAAAGCATGTGGTCGGTGATAAAAGAATACTTATTCAAAGCCGGTCTGATGGAAGAAGCCTGGACCTATGTTTTGGATATGATCCGGACAGACAGGGATATGTTCAGGGATGCCCATCATCTCCTACGGATAGAGTATAACAATGAGCAATTCAATAATCTGATGGAAGTTGATAAGACGATCAATGCCATGCAGCAAAAAATTCGGGAAGATGTCTTAACCCATTTTATTGTATCTGATTTTTCAAAATATGAAGTCTCACAGGCTTTAGGCATTATTACAGTTATTAACGGTCTGGAAAGAATCGGTGATAATTGCAAGAATATTGCAGATCTTGCCATGGCAGCATGCAAGACGGTTCATTACGGTGATCTGGATGAAACAGTAACTGTTTTGGAAAAAATTGTTTTCAGGCACTTCGAAGAATTGTTGATCGCCGTTGAAAAAGATGATTTGGAAATCAGCAAACGTATAATGAACGAATATAAGGAAGATGTCTCTCAGAAAATCAATGCAACTGTCATTGAACTTCTTAAGGGGAATTATTCCAATCTGCCACCGCAGAACATGGTTTCCGCAGCATTGTACCTCCGGTATTTGAAACGTATCGATGCAAACCAGCGCAATGTAGCAAGTCTTATGGTCAATCCATTTAAAAAGATTGGATATAATTACAAGGAAAGTAAAGTATGAGTAAGGGTGTCACCCCCCGTTCCACTGATTATGCAAAATGGTATACCGATGTAGTTCAAAAAGCAGAGTTGGCTGATTATTCACCTGTAAAAGGCTGCATGGTTGTCCGCCCATACGGATATGCCATGTGGGAAAGAATCCGGAATGTTCTGGATGAAAAATTCAGGGAAACCGGTCATATGAATGCTTATTTCCCCATGCTTATTCCCCAGAGTTTTCTCCAGAAAGAAGCCGAACATGTGGAAG
>DKER01000015.1 GCA_002452555.1 Fidelibacterota bacterium UBA6817
ACCGAAGCCGGATCGGCTCCCGTTTGTCCCTGAATTACCGGCAGATTCAGCCTCTTTCCCCATAGAACCAGTTGTTCTTGAGCAGCTGCCCGGAAGGTATCAGCCGCGGCCAGCATAACTTTCTTACCCTGGCTCTGGTATTTAGAGGCCAGCTTGGCGGCCGAGGTGGTTTTGCCTCCGCCATTAACCCCGACCAGCAGCCAGACAGCTGGAAAGGCCTCGTTGACCGTAGCTGGTTCAGAGGACAGAATGTCAATGAGTTCTTGTTTTAATAAAGACCTGAGGTCTGCCTGGCCTGACTTTCGGCTTTTTTGTTTGAGGCCGTCGATAATTTTCTGACTGGTAGCAGGACCGATATCGGCCAGAATGAGCAACTCAAACAGTTCATTTAGAATTTCTTCCTGCGACAGGTTGCGGGTTAAGAGCTGTTCGATCGGGGCAAAGAATTTTCTGGTCCTGGCCAGGGTTTCTTTAAGTTTTTCTAACACGGCCTATGAATTATATTTTTGAGCCCGGATGATGTCAACCAGGCTAAGCTGGTTTAGCCGGTTGTCGCCGGCTTGAAGTTATGTTAAATTTAAAAAGATGAAGGCCAATTACCACTGGCGGATCCTGCCCGAAAATCCTGAAGCCTGGATTCTGGCCCAGGAGCTTAATCTCCCCGACGAGATAGCTGCCATTCTGGTTAACCGTGGTATCAAGACTGCCGGGGAAGCCGCTTTTTTTCTTTATGGCCAGCTGGCCGAGCTTCATAATCCATTTCTGATGAAAGGCATGAAGGAAGCTACGGGCCGGATTTTTCAGGCTATAGCCAGAAAAGAAAAAATGGTGGTCTTCGGTGATTATGATGTGGATGGTATTCTGTCGGTGGTCATGCTGGTCAAGGCCCTCCGTTCTCTTGGCGGCCAGGCCGAATATTTTATTCCCGATAGAATGAAAGACGGCTATGGACTGAAGATTCACCATCTTCCCCATATCCTGGAAATGAAAGCTAACCTGCTGATCAGTGTGGATTGTGGAATAAAAGCTACTGATTTTGTGGAGGAAGCTAAAGAAAAGGGGCTGGAGGTTATCATTACCGACCATCATCATCCTGGAGATGATTTACCCCAGGCGGTGGCCGTCCTTAATCCAGTCATCGAATCCTCTGGTTATCCAGATAAAAATCTGGCCGGGGTGGGAGTAGTCTTCAAACTTATCCAGGCTCTTTTCTTAGAACGGGGCATCAAACAGGATTTGACTTCCTTTCTGAAGCTGGCCAGCATCGGGACAGTGGCTGATGTGGCCAGTCTCAAGGGAGAAAACCGGATTCTGGTCAGAGAGGGGATGAACAAGCTAAAAGGAGTCAGAACTCCGGGGCTAAAGAGTTTGCTGGAAATTTCCGGAATTACTAACCGGAAGATAAATGAGGTTGACCTGGGGTTCAGGCTCGGGCCGCGGATAAATGCGGCCGGCCGCCTGGGCGAAACTGAGCTGGCCCTGCAGCTGTTCTTTTCCGATTCGGAAGAAGAATGTGCCGGGCTGGTCCAGAAGCTCAACGAGCTCAATAATACCCGGCAGAGGATTGAAGAAAAGATTTTTAAAGAAGCTGTGCAAAAAATTAAGAGCAGAAAGCTGGATGAAAAATACCGCCTGCTAATTCTGGGCAGCAACCACTGGCACCGGGGGGTAATCGGGATTGTGGCCTCAAAAATTAAAGAGCTGTTTTACCGGCCAGTAATTTTGTTTGCTTATGAAAACGGTCAGGCCTATGGCTCTGGCCGCAGCCTGCCTGATCTGTCCCTCATCGACCTGATCAATGACTGCAGTTCCCTGCTGGTTAATTTCGGCGGGCATGAGCAGGCGATCGGCTGCACGATTAACCAGTCTGAGCTTCTGCCTTTTAAAGAAAGAATAAACAGTCTGGCGGCCGAAAGAATAACTGATGACCTCTTACAGAAAAAACTGGTCATCGACCGGCGGCTTAATTTCCCGGCTATTACTCCTTCGTTTCTGGAATTTTATACCCGGCTTTTGCCTTTTGGAGTCGGTAATTCGCGGCCGGTTTTTATGGCCGAAGAGGTAGACATTCTCGGAGAGCCGGTGGTCTTGAAGAACAGGCATCTTAAATTCTGGGCCAGGCAGGGGGGCCGGGTCTTTGAGGTTCTGGCCTGGGATAAAGCCGGCAGCCTGCAGGAGTTAAGCCGCGGCCAGAAGGTCGATCTGGCTTATTCACTTGAAGTCTCAGATTACCGGGGGAAAAGCCAGATCCATCTCAAGCTGGAGGATGTCAGGACTCACTTAGCGTGATGCCAAAAAAATATGCCTCTTATGGCTGGCTGCCTCTGGTGAGGAAAATTGTCCTGCTGGTTCTCGTGGCTTTTATAGCCTCCATCATCCTTATCATTTTCCTTGGTTCTAAAGAAAAGAAAGTCAGCCGGCCTGACCCCGGGGGAGTGTTGCCGGACAAGGTGCAAAGCCTCGAAGAAAATTTTACCGCTCTGGAAGTCACCAGCCAGGGTGGAAAAATAAAAGTCAGAGCTGACCTGGCCTCAATTGATGAAGAGAATAACCGGCAGCTAAAGGGAAATGTTGAATTTTTCCAGGAAAAACCTGATTTTCAACTGATTTTAAAGGCTGACCAGGCAGGCCTGGCTTCCGGCTGGCAAAATCTCCTGGCTAAGGGCTCGGTGGAAATTAAGAGCGGAGACCTGACACTTTCGGCTCCTGATCTAACTTATGATTTAAAAACAGGCCTTTTGCAGGCAGAGAATCTTCGTTTTGACCTCAGAAGCCTGGAAATTTCTGCCACCGGCGCCACTTATGACCTTAAAGACAGAAAAGGCCAGTTTCAAAAAGGGGCGGTCATAAAGATTAACAGTTTAGAGCCGCCGCTAATAGTGAGCGGAAACAGGGTCGATTTTGACCTGAAAGCCGGATTGGTTCAGGCCGGCGGGCTCAAATTTAACCAGGGCTCTATGTCCGGAACAAGATTGGGAGGAACTTTACTTCTTGATGAGAATAATTTTGTGCCAGAAGAAATGAGACTAGAAGGGAAAGCGTTTTTTGATTTGAGGCAGATGGAAGAGGCCTCAACTTTTTCAAGTCTTAACCTGGCTACCGCTAAGATGATATTAACCAGGCAACAGGGTAGCTGGCTTCTCCAGGCTCCGGGCAGCTGGGAACTAAAGGCTGAGGGCCGCTCGGGTGACCTGGCCGGCCAGGGAGAGGAGATTGAATTAATTTTTAATCCAGAAGGGCAGGCGGCCTCGTTTCTGGCCAGGAAAGCAGTCCTGCTTGTCTTCGACGGGGGAGAAAAGCGACTGGAGCTTGAGGGCCAGGGGTTAGAAGATAATCTCCTGACCGGGAAAATCAGCCTTCAGGCCTCAGCCCGGTTGACTTATCCTGAATTTAAGCTTGAGTCAAAGAGCCTGGAGTTAGAAATGTCTGACCTTAGTTTTAAAGCTAACCGGGCCAAGTTTGAAATAAGCCCGGATTTTTTTAAGCTGGCTGTTTCCTTTTTTAAAAAGGATAGACCCCTGACTGCCGGAGGCGCTGAAGCCAGCGGGAACAGGGAGAGAATTGACCTCAAGGGTCAGACGGTTCTACGGCAGGACGAAAATGTTTTTCTGGCCGGCCGGGCCTCGGTGGATAGAGAAACAGGGATGATAGCTTTAAGTGACGGGATTAAAGCTAACCTGGCCTACAGGCAGGCCGGCTCTAAAATAAAAAGAGCCGAACTCAGCGCTAAGGAATTAAGCCTTCTTCCCTCCGGGCTGGCCCTCGAGGCCCGGAGAGAGGTAAATTTCCTTTCTGATGAATTTAAACTTCAGGCCGGACGGCTTATTTTTTATTTCGAAAGAGAAAATTCTGATGAGCTGACCCGTCTGGAGGCTGATGGCCCGGTCAGGCTTTCCTGGCATGACTATGAGTTTGACTCAAAAGAAGCCACTTACCGCCCGGCTGAGGAAGTCTTTATTTTTAGCAGCCTGGCCAAGCTCAAAGATAAAGATGGTAACAGGGTTGAAGCCGATAAATTGACTTTATTTACCCTGGATGATAAAATCACAGTAGAAAATCAAGGGAAAAAAAGATCAGTGACCACCCTTCGCAGGGAAAAATGAGCCTGTTAGAGGTCAAAAATCTGGTCAAAAGGTATGGTCAGCGCCTGGTTTTAGACCACGTCTCCATCCGAATCAGCCAAAAAGAAATCGTTGGGCTGCTTGGACCCAATGGGGCAGGCAAGACCACGGCTTTTTCGGTCATCATCGGGCTGGTCCGCCAGGACAGCGGCCAGGTATTGCTCAATGATGAGGAATTGACGTCCTGCCCGATTTATGTCAGGGTCAGAAAAGGTTTAGGCTTTTTACCCCAGGAAGATTCAATTTTTCGCGGACTGACAGTTGAGGAAAACCTCTGGCTGGCGGCCGAAGCAAAAAACGGAAGCAAAGGAGCCGGCGCCTGCCGGGAAGAAATCAGGAGACAGCTGGAAGAGTTCGGCTTGCTCGGCGTGGCCGGGGAGCTGGCCGGTCAGCTCTCAGGCGGAGAGCGCCGGAAACTGGAAATAGTCAGGGCAATGATTCTGGAGCCTCAATTCCTGCTGCTGGACGAACCATTTTCAGAACTTGATCCGAAAGCTGTGGCTGAATTGCAACAGGTCGTTCTCAAGCTAAAAGAAAAGAGCGTCGGCCTCCTCCTGACCGATCACCGGGCTCAAGAAGCGCTGAAAATTCTTGATAGAATCTATATAATAAATGAGGGAAAGATTTTATTTGAAGGAAGGCCAGAAGAAGTCTTAAAGGAAAATGAAATTAGAGAGATATATTTTGGCCACGACTTCCGTCTATAATTTAGACTGATGATAAAGCAAAAGCTCAATCAAAAGCAGGCCCAGAAACTGATCCTGGCGCCGGCCCTGCAACAGGCCATTAAGCTGCTGCAGCTGACCAACCTTGAATTGCAGCAGGTGGTTTATGATGAATTATCTGAAAATCCGCTGCTGGAAATAGAGGGAGAGTCAGGCGAGGAGACGGCGGCCGGCGAGGCCAGTCCGGAAGAAAGCGGAGCTGACGCTGAAACCGGTCAGGCAGACAGCGATGGCCAGAATTATGATGATGTGATTTTTTCAGCTGGTTTCGAAGATTATTTAGATGACTCAATTCCAACTTTAAATGAAACCGGCCAGGATGAGCCAAGATTTGAAAATCAGGTATCAGAGAGCCCGTCTCTCTGGGATCATTTGAACTGGCAGGCTGGGCTGACTTTCTTTGAGCCAGGTGAACTAAAAGTAGCTGAATATATTATCGGTAATATCAATGAGGACGGGTATCTCACCGTGAGCCCGGAGGAAATAGCCTCCCGGCTGCCAGAGGATCTGGCCCTGGTGGAAGAGGTCCGGTCAAAGATAAAAATGTTTGATCCGCCTGGCTGCGGCAGCCTGACTTTAAAAGAAGCGTTGCTGGCTCAAATGGATTCGCTTAACCTTCAGGATGAGACGGCCAGGAGAATCATTGCTGATTATCTTCCCCTGCTGGAAAAGGCTGCTCATCAGGAGCTGGCCAGCCAGCTTAATATTTCTCTGGCCGAATTGCGTCTTCATCTTGACCTGATTAAAAACCTTGATCCGGCTCCCGGGCGAAAATACAGTGAGGACCGGACCATCTATGTCGTCCCTGATATTTATGTGGTTAAAGAACGCGGCGAATGGAAAATTTACCTGAATGAAGAAGGCCTGCCCAGGTTGCGGCTCAATCGTTATTACCGGCAATTAGCCCAGGCGGGAGTCAAGGCTGATCAGGAGACAGCCAGATTTATTAAAGACAAGATGAAGAGAGCGTTGTGGTTTATCAAGAGTATTAATCAAAGAAACCGGACCATCTACCGGGTAGCCGATTATATCGTCAAAAAACAAAAAGAATTTCTGGAGAATGGGCTCGAGGCCTTGAAGCCCATGACTCTGATCGAGATCGGCCGGGAGCTTGGCCTGCATGAGTCAACCATTGGCCGGGTGGTAGCCAACAAATATATGATGACTCCTCTCGGGTTGTTTCCTTTAAAATATTTCTTCCATAAGTCGCTGAGCGGGGCCTACGGGGAAGAAATTTCTTCCTTAAAAATCAAAGATAGAATCAGGAAGCTGGTTCAGAATGAAGATAAAACCAATCCCTTGAGCGATGAGGAAATCGTGGCTATATTAACCAGGGAGAATGTTCAGATCGCTCGCCGGACTGTGGCTAAATATCGTGGCCAGCAGGGTCTTCCGCCAGCCAATATAAGAAAAAAGAAATTTTTACTGGAGGAGGTCGAATGATCGTTAATTTTACTGCCAGGCATACGGAGTTGACCGAGGAGATCAGGGATTATTGTGAAAAAAGGCTCAACAGGATGGGGAAAATCCTGGATGAGGTGCAGCAAATTGAGGTCATCCTGACTGAAGAGAAAAGCCGGAAAAGAGTTGACCTGTTAATTAAAAGGAGGGGAGAAGATTTTGCCCTGTCGGAAGAAACAACCGACATGTTCAATTCACTTAACCAGGCCTTCGACAGTCTGGAAAGAAAAATTGTCAAAGAAAGAAGAAAGTTGATTCAAAAACGTCGCCGGGCCTCCAGCCGTCAGGCTCTGGCCACTCCTGTCCTCAGGCCACAGATTGAGGCCAAACTGGTTCTGCTGCCCTATTATTCTGATCAGCCAATCAGCTTGGAAGAAGCCCTGGTCAGACTGGAAGAAGGCGGGAAAGAAGCCTTTCTTTTTAAAAAAGAAGGAAGTAGGAACTGGGCGGTAATTTTCCGCCGCCAGGACGGAACGGTTGGACTGGTTGACCCTGAAGCTTGAAAAGGGTAACCTATCTGAAGATTGAATCCAGGTTGGAATTGGCGGTAAGGAGCAGTTAGACTTGAGGTTATCCAATATTATCGACGAAAAAACAATCCTGCTGGATATTAAGGCCAAGAGCAAAGCGGAAGCCATCCGGGAGATGGTCAATTATTTAAAAAAGAATAAGCTAATCAGCCGCCCGGAGGAAGTTATTGACAAGCTCGAGCAGCGGGAATCACTCGGGACTACGGCCCTGGGCGAAGGGGTGGCTATTCCTCATTGTAAAGTCAAATGGGTTAGTAATCCTATCGTCTTAGTCGGAATTACCAGGCAGGGTGTTCCTTTCGAGGCGCCTGATGGACGTCCGGTTAATATCTTTTTTCTTCTCATAACCTCCCTGGAAGATCCCAGCCTCAATCTGCAGATTCTGGCTCTGATTGCTCAATTAATTAAAAAGTCACCGGAACTTAAAGACAAACTACTGCAGGCCAGGAGCCAGGCCGAGGTTCGGGAGACGATCAAAAGGCAGGAAGAGAAGCAAATTGAATAAAAGTCAAAAAAGGAAACCGGCTTCCAGCCGGAACCCGGCCTGCCAGGTAGTCATCTCGGCCGGCCTGCTAAAAATATTCGGGGTGGGGACGCTCATCATCGGTGACAGCGGGATTGGGAAAAGCGAGAGCTCGCTGGAGCTTATCGCTCGCGGGCATAAGTTTATCTCCGATGATGTCGTTGAAATTTTTGAAGACGGACATGGCCAGCTTCAAGGTCGCTCTCCCCGTCTAACCCGGAATTTTATGGAAATCAGAGGGCTGGGCATCATCAATATCAAGGAAATATTCGGTCCCCCAGCCCTGCTGGACAGGGCTCCGATTAACCTGGTGATCAGGCTTAAAAAGTGGAGCAAAAAAATAGAAGTTGACCGTCTCGGCCTTAAATTCCAGGAAGATTATCTTCTGGCCGGGCGAAGGATTCCCCAGCTCCACATTCCCGTCGCTCCTGGCCGGAATATTGCCACCTTGATTGAAGTGGCTTGCCGGGTTTTTCTTTTAAGGCAGAGAGGTTATGAGGCTGCCCGGGATGTTATCCGGCAGCTGGAAAAGAGGCTGTCGGTTAAGAGGGGTTGATGGCTAAAACTAAAACCAACGGGGATTTCATTATTATTACCGGCCTGTCCGGCTCAGGCAAGACAGTTGTTATCCGCTTTCTGGAAGACCTGGGATATTATTGCGTCGATAACCTGCCCGCTAAATTGATACCCGGGCTGATTGACCTGTGGCAAAAAGGAAAAGTTGAAATAGACCGCATTGCCTTGGTCATAGATATGCGTGAGCCAAATTTTCTGAATGATTTTCCCCAGATTTTGAAACAACTGCGGGTGAAGCCCAAACTGATCTTTCTGGAAGCTTCGGATGAAGCTCTGGTCAAGAGATTCAGTGAAAGCCGCCGGCCTCACCCCTTAGCTAAGAAAGGCTCTATTCTGGAAGGGGTCCGGCTCGAAAGAAAAAAACTCAGTCCGATTAAAGCTATGGCCGATGAGGTCATCGATACGACCGGTTTGAGCATTTCCCAGCTGAAGGATCTGCTGGCCGGCAGAATTTTAAAAGAGAGCAGGCGCCGCCTGCAGGTTAATGTCATCAGCTTTGGTTACAAATACGGTTTACCTCTTGATTCAGACCTGGTTTTCGACACCAGATTTTTGCCCAATCCTTTTTATGCCGATGAGCTGAGAAATCTCACCGGGAAATCAAGAAAGGTTAGAGAGTTTGTTTTGAAGTCAGGGGAAACGGCTGACTATCTTAAGAATCTCCTGGCTTTTATTGACAGTCAGATTCCCGGCTTCCGGAAAGAGGGCAAAAGCACCCTGACTATTTCTGTCGGTTGCACTGGCGGAAAACACCGGTCAGTGGTCATCGCTGAGGCTTTAAAGGATCACTTACGCCAGGAAAAACTGGAAGTAAAAATAATTCACCGTGATATTTATAAATAAGATAGAATTGGTTAGAATATTGAAGATTTGACAACGGGCGGTTTGGCATGATTGGCGGAGTGATTGTTTCGCACGGCAAGCTGGCAGAAGAGCTGCTGAATGCGGTTATTATCATTCTGGGCGAAGCTCCTAATATCGAGGCCATTTCCATTGGCTGGTACGATGATGTGGAAGAATCCAAGAAAAAAATCAGCCAGAGTTTAAAAAAGGTTGACCAGAAAAACGGGGTGATTATCTTTACCGATATGTTCGGCGGCACTCCTTCCAATCTCAGTTTCAGCTTTCTGGCTGAGAATAAAGTGGAGATCATTACCGGGGTTAATATGCCGATGCTGATTAAGTTTGTGTCTTTACAAAGGAATAACAACCTCAAAGAAGTGGCCAAAAAGGTAGCTGATCAAGGCAAGAAAAATATCCATCTGGTTAGCAGCCTGCTCAATTCCAGATCGAAATAAGGCGATAATGAACCATGCAGGAAAAGAAAATCACCATCAAAAACAAGCTCGGTTTACATGCCCGGGCCGCGGTAAAATTTGTTAACTTAGCCAACCGTTTTGCCTCCTCGGTGCACTTAGTCAAGGATAACAGTGAAGTCGATGGGAAGAGCATTCTGGGTATTCTCACCCTGGCCGCCGGGCAGGGCACCCAGCTTAAACTACTGGTTTCCGGCCGCGATGAGGAGCAGGCTTTAAAAGCCCTGACCGACTTAATCAACAACCGCTTTGGCGAGGAAGAATAAGAATGGAAGTTATCCGGTTACGCGGCCTGGCTGTTTCTCCTGGGATCGGGCTGGGGGAAGCTATCCTGTCGGAGAGGGTCGTCTTCACTTCCCGCCGGGAGACTATTTCTGATCAGCAGGTAGCTGATGAGCTGAAACGGTTGCGCCGGGCCTTTGAGCGAACCAAAGAAGAGCTGCAGAAGCTTAAAGGCTATATCGAGAAGCAGATGGGCAAAGACCAGGCTTTTATCTTTGATGCTCACCTGATGATCCTGGAAGATCCGATGCTCATCCCCAATCTGGAAAAAGTTATCAGGGAAGAAAAAGTCAAAGCCGAGTGGGCTATCACCACCGTCAATAACCATTTTGCCAGCCTGTTTGAATCACTCTCGGATGAATATTTCCAGCAAAGAAAAGCTGATATTTCTGATGTCCTGGCCAGGGTCTATCGCCATTTAGAAAGAAAAAAAGAAAGGAAGGAAGACCTGGATAAGCCGGTGATTCTGGTTGCCCATGAACTTCTTCCCTCGGAAGCGGCCATTTATCTCAGTCAGGAAAAGGTTATGGGAGTGGTTCTGGATATGGGTGGCATGACCTCACACACTGCCATTCTGGCCAGGTCCTTAGGAATTCCGGCCGTGGTCGGCCTGCACGATGCCAGCCTTAAAGTCAAAGCCGGTGATTTTATTATTGTTGATGGCACCGACGGCGAAGTTATTATCAATCCTCCCCCCGCCATCAAAAGAGAATTTAACAGTAAAAAAGAAAGATATGAAAATTACCAGAAAGAACTGAAAAAAATAGCCAGTTTGAAGTCTCAAACTCTCGACAAAGTCCAGTTCAAGCCTCTGGCCAATATTGAGCTGCCAGAAGAAGTCGAAACAGCCTTTTCTTTCGGAGCAGAAGGGGTAGGTCTGTTCCGTTCAGAGTTTATCTATTTACAGCGGCCAACATTGCCTTCTGAAGAGGATCACCTGGCCATCTATCGCCAGATGGCCAAGAGAACCTATCCCCGGCCGGTCTATATCAGGACAATTGATATCGGCGGCGAGAAGAGCTTGCCCTGGCTCAATATAGAAAAGGAGCCGAATCCGGCTCTGGGCTTAAGGGCCATCCGGTTTTCTTTAAAGAACCGTGAGCTCTTCCGGACGCAAGTCCGGGCAATTCTTAAAGCCAGCGAGCGCCACAACGTCCGTTTGATGGTGCCGATGATTACCGAATTAGAAGAGGTGATGGAGCTCAAAAGGGTAGTTGAGGAAGTTAAAGATGAACTCAGGCGAACCGGTACGGCTTTTGATGAATCAATGCCGATTGGGGTGATGATTGAAGTCCCGGCGGCTGCCGTTCTAATCGAAAGTATCATTCAGGAAGTTGATTATGTCAGTATTGGAACGAATGATTTGATTCAATATTATCTGGCCGTTGACCGGGGGAATGAAGCTGTTTCTTACCTTTTTAAGCCCCATCACCCGGCTGTTCTGGAACTGCTGGCTCACGTGATTAAAACAGTCAATAAATTTGATAAAGAAGTTGCGGTCTGCGGCGAAATGGCGGCTGACCCGCTCTCAGCTATTATCCTGCTGGGCCTGGGTTTACGGAATTTCAGCATGAACCCAATCTTAATCCCGCGGGTGAAAAAAGCCTTAAGGGAAGTCGAAACCAGCACAGCCGAAGAAGCGGTCAAACAAGCCCTTAAGCTAAAAACGGCGACTGAAATCGAAGAGTTTATGATTGAAGCTATCATCAGGAAGCATCCCCAGGCCTTCTTTTTGAGCCGGTTTGGGAGCTCTGGCCGGGGGAATCAATCGCGTCCGTAAATATCCTCAAGACGGACAATATCATTTTCATCTGATGGCCCCAGCCACAGCTCCATCACCCGGGCAGGCTGTGAGCCGTTGCCTTTCAACCGGTGGGGGATGCCGGCCGGGATGAAAATTTCTTCACCAGCCTCAGGTTGCCAGGACCGGGAACCAAGGGTAACCTCAAGGCCTTTATCCAGCACCACCCAGTATTCGCTCCGCTGGCGGTGATATTGAAGGGAAAGCAATCCATCTGGATTGACGGTAATGATTTTCAGGCTGGAGGCTAATTGCTGGGGATAACTGCGGAATTTTCCCCAGGGCCTCTCTTCTTCGTAAATCAGTTCTTTTACCCTTTCTAAAGATATGGCTTCGCTCATTGGCTTGCCCTCTTCCTATAAAAATTGTCCGGATTAAATCGGAGAGTTTATCAATCAGAAAGGAACGTCGTCTTCACCTTCATCTCCAGGGCCAGCCTCTCCCGGGAACTGGTCGCCGGCTGGCTCTGAGACCTCAGGGAAATTGCTGTCTGGATAGTCAGAGTTCGGCGGCCCAGCTATCGTTTCCTCGGTGGCTGCTGAACGGCGGCCGAGAAGGACAACATTCTGGGCTTCAATTTCGGTTATATACCTTTTGTTGCCATCCCGCCCTTCCCAGCTCCGGTTGCGCAATTTTCCTTCGATCAGCACCTGGCGGCCCTGGTCTAAATACTTATTGCAGAATTCGGCCTGCTGGCCCCA
Organism: Fidelibacterota bacterium UBA6817; assembly: GCA_002452555.1. Lineage (GTDB taxonomy): Bacteria > Fidelibacterota > Fidelibacteria > Fidelibacterales > Fidelibacteraceae > Fidelibacter. The sequence goes on from DKER01000015.1 coordinate 12,037, forward strand.
GACTACTATGCGGTGAAACTGAGTCTTCTGTGAGGTCTGCTTGGTGTCGGGATAATAGACACTTTCATTAGTCGCTATCTGGAAAGTAGCTACCGCCCGGTTGTTTTTAGGTAAATACCTTAACTCTGGTTTTTTGACCAGATTGCCCACCAGAATAACCCGGTTCAAACTGTTTAAATCTCTCATTTTCCCACCAGTTCGTTAATTTTTTGCTGAGCCAGCCTGGCTTCTTCCTGCTGGGGATACTTGCTAACCAGCAGTTTCAGGGTAGCCAGAGCTTCGTCTTTTTTCCCCTGCTGGACAAAGCTCATGCCTTTTTTCAGATAGGCAGCCGGGACTTTATCCCCGTTTGGATAATTCAGCAACAGGTCATTAAAATTTTCAATCGCTTCAGGGTATTTCTCCTGGCTATAATAACATTCACCTATCCAGTAAAGAGCATTATCGGCTAAAGGAGTAACCGGATATTGCTGGAGGAAAAGTTTGAAGCCGTCGATGGCCAGCTCATAATTTCCCTTGAGGTAATCGCTGTAAGCGTTGTTGTACATCTCCTGGGCTGGAATGGTCACTACAGCTGGCTGAGCCTGGGGGGGGCTGGCTGGCGGTTCTTCCTTTTTGGCCGGAGCAGCCGGCTTGCTTCCCTTAACCGTCCCTTTTTGTCCTGCCTTGAGCTCATCACTTAAAGATTGGATGGCCAGCTGGATATTCTGCAGAGCTGAGAGCTCGAACTGCACCTCTTCCAGCTTGGAGTTAACCTTCTGATATTGAGCAGGCAGATTGTCAATTTCAGTTTGAAGAGCCTCGTCGGCAGCCTGCTGGCGGCGGAGGAGGTCGTTAAGAATCTTCAACTGGTCTTTGACTTCTTTGAGCTCGGCTGTATTTTGCTTCATCAGAGAGGATAGCTCAGCCACCTGGAGCTTTAAAGCCTGAATGTCCTGATACATCAGTTCATAAGTCTTTTTACTCTGATCATCAGTATCAGCGGAAAGAAAGACCAGGCCTAATAACAATAAAGAAAATAGAGCCAGAAATAAATTGCGGCTTTTCACCAGCTTATTTCTCAATTATTAAGAATTGAGCCCTCCTGTTCTTGGCCCAGGCGTTTTCATCATGACCGGGATCAAGGGGCTGGCTTTTACCATAAGAAATAATCCTGACTCTCTCTGGCGAGATACCCAGGCTGACCAGATAGTTCATGGCGCTCCTGGCTCTCTTTTCTCCCAGGGCCAGGTTATATTCTTCAGTGCCTCTTTCATCGCAATGGCCTTCGACGAGGATTTTAACCGTCGGATAAGATTTAAGCCATTGAGCATTGGCTTCCAGCACCGGTCCGGCGTCATTTCTTATCTCGTAACGGTCATAATCAAAGAAAATCATGGCTAAGGGTTTTTCCTGATTAATTTGTTCCAGGGTTTTTTTCTGGAATATTTCTTCTTCACTCAAAACTGGTTCCTTGACCACTGGTTGCTCAACTTTCTCGGCCTTGGGCTGTTCCTGAGCCTGAGGGGCAGGAGGCGGTGGCGGGACTTCTTTGACTTTTTTCTTGCAGGCTGTGGACAGGGATAAAATCAGAATGACCGACAGGGAAAATATCAACAGCTTTTTCATTGTTCACCTTGTTTGTTGTTTTTTTCAATTGATGAAACGAAGCACTTTTCACTAAGCTCATAATACTGTTGCCATACTTTATTCACAACAATTTCTTTACAAGCAGAAGAAAATTCATCAACAACTTCTTTTCTGTCTCTGATAATTTGAGTGACCAATTTAATCAGTCCTTTATCATTACGTGAACCCAACATTTCAAGAATACGATCCCAATCGGTCAGCATTTCATACTGACTGTAAACCGGGCTGTTCAGAAGTATGATGGTTTTTTCCTTTTCTTCCAGCAATATTTTTTTTACCAAACTGAAATTCTGATCAAGAGTGTATATCTGACGAAGGGCCCGGGTGGTTTTGACAACCAGCGTTTCTGCCTGTTTCCATCCGTCAGATACAGCTTTCATCATGTGAAGAAACGAACACAATTTCATAAAATCCGGGATGAGTTCACCGGACAGTTTCATATTAATTTTATCCTTATCAATGCTTTGAACCAGTACAAGCGGTACCAGATAATCCAGGGTTTGGGTGTGAGCGATATTGTTATTTGTCACATTTTCCGGAAGGGATTCGGATGCTTTTAAAAATGAATCTTTCCTGTCCTTGTGAAAGCTTTTCAACAGTTGATAAGGAAATTTTTTCTGTCTGATGCTTAATTCGTTCCTTAAAATTGTCTCTGCATACAAAGCTCCTCTTAACGCCCCTTTACGATTCTGGTAAGCAGAGGACTCATAATAATGAACCATATCCTGCGTATGAACAAGCGCCTGACAGATATTCAGGATTCTGTTAAATAATAAAATATCCGAACTGAAATCAGAATGATCGGTTAAAATGCCCAAAAATTGTCCGGATACAATAAAATTTCGTATATGTTCGGACAGGTTTTCACCGATACTGAATTCCTTATTGCCTTGATTGACTTCGTCAACAAGTGAATAAGCAAGAGAAAAATCGTGTGCAAAGCTTACTTTCAGCGCTTTTATCATGATTATAAGTCGTTATGCAAGTTTCTTTCTATTAAATCAGGGGATGCATAACTGATGAGTCTGCCCTGATTGACCCCGGGTTTATCGGGGAATTTGACATAGGCGCAATCCCCCGGTTTGAATTGAAATCCTTTAAAAACATCCAATCCGATCAACGCACACAAAAATTGTCCCAATGTCGGCTGATGCCCGATAATCCATAAATTTTCAGGGAGACTTTCGTCTTCTAAAAATGAAATGATCTCACCAGCTGAGCCATTGAGAATCATAGGATCGGTAAGAACAATAAATGGCGATATCTTTAAATGTTTACATAAAATCTCAGCGGTTTGCTGTGTTCTGCGCGTTGGACTTGTAATTATTTTTTCGGGTTTTGGGAACCAGGGATCAATAGTTGAAATAAAATTCTTTAGTGTTTCACTTCCTTCTTTTGTCAAATTGCGGTCTGCATCACTATCATGACTTCTGTTTCGTGCTTCTGCCTGACCATGGCGCATAATTACAAGATTCATAAGCATTCCTGCCTGTATTTTAAAGAAATGTAAAGAGATTTTTAACCTAAATCGACAGTTTACTCACTTTGGATCGTTGATAATTCCTTTATATAGTGGATCAATGCTGCGAAGCATACTATCCATATATGTTTGAATCCGGACAGCAAAAGCACGCCTTTCATTCAGGGAAGTATCATCATATTCGGGAATTACCGGTTTGCCGATTTTAAATTTCAATTCAACATATCTGTATTTCAAAACCTGCGTAATATGCGGAATAAATGGAACCCCCCCATACCATGCAATCATATCACGCTTGTCTTGCGGTACGGCTTTCCCCTCAATGCTTACAACAGTGCTGACAGTAGGAAGAACAGGCACTTTCAACCGATTTGCTACAACAAATAGTGCTGATTTAAACCGTTTTAAATATGTTCCGTCAGTGGTTGTGCCTTCCGGGAAAAATATAATATTGATATTTTTTTTCAATGTCTGAACCAGAGATTCAATATATCGTCCGGACACCCCCCCTTTATCCCGGTTCACAAAAACTGTTCCACCAATCCTTGCAGCCAACCCAAAAACAGGCCATGATTTGATTTCTTCTTTTGATACGGGAACAGCCGGAACAATAGACATCGTACAAAATGCTTCAATATAACTATAGTGATTCCCGACGACAAGAAAACCGTTTTTTTCCGGAATATTTTCTTGACCTTCAATCTGAAGTCGTATACCGCAAATCTTATTTAAAACCAGACAAAACGGTTTAACAAACTTAAAAATCACTTTATCCGCAAGGTCATGATTGAAAAGTCGAATCATTATTTTTAAAAGACCCATAATAAATGCTGAGATTAAAAACAACAGGAGCACCAGTACAATTCTTATACCAAACCGTATATTCCTCATAATTGAAAATTACCTGTTTTTCATACCGTTGATCAATTGTGACTCTATTAGATATTTATGATGAGCTTCTTCTTCCGCAAGTCATATCAGAAGTTCTCTGGCTGATGAATTAACGGGACAGGATTCCGATAAAATAAGATAAAGATCCCGGGAATCTTCCTCAAATTGGGCGGCCATAACCAGCGTATCCTCAGGAGAAAGATCCTTCAGTTTTCCGGATATGTTTTTTTCATCGGTTACGTGAAGGTCAATTACAGGTTTATTATCCATATCAAGGAACTCTTTTAAATCAATATTTTCCAGCATATTCCTGTGTTCTTCTTCCATATGCATCATATCAATAAGCATATCTCTTGTTTTCGGATTTTCAACTTGTTCAGCCAGCCGTTCATATCGCCGGGCAGCCTTTTTTTCCTGATCAACAGCAAATTTAATAATCTCTTCAATACCTGGCATAGGATTCTCCTGCTTATGGTTGTATAGTAAAACCGGACAGAATGTCCGGTTAAAATTAATTCAATTCAAGAATATGATTTAAATCTTTTATTATTCTATCATATCCGTATCAAGAAAGTCCTCGATATCAAACTTTCCTTCGGAAGCCAGTTGTTTTACTGATTGAACTAATTTTCTTCTGGCAGTTTCAACTTTTCGTCTTGGTTGGGGACCTTCCGCATCTTTTATTTCGTCTTCCAGCATGATTTGTGTTTTCTGTGGAAGGTTTCCTATGATAAACTTTACAAATTCCTCTTCCATCCCTTTTAATGCCAGTGCCAAATCCTGAAGTTCAACACTTTTTAATGCCTCACGCAAAACATCAAGAGGGAGCTTGTCAAAACTTTCAAAAGGAACATAGTACTTGGCAAGATCCCTTGCCAGGTCCGGGTCTTCATTTTGAACATGACTTACAAATTGTTCTTCAAAATTCGGTTCAAGCTGACTTAAAATATCCGCAATCTGCTTAGAACCGCCTTTATTAAAATGTGCTTTATGGGGAACCAGTCGTGCTTTATCCCGGATATCGTTTTCAATATTGATTATTCCTTCATAAGGAATCTGTTCTATATCATTCATCTGAATAAGAACTCTGGCTCTTTCATCTTCTTCCATATTTTTTATTACTTCAACCTGCACACTCATATCCAGTTGACTCAGAACCAATGCTTTTACAAGTTCACTTTCCGGTTCAAGGAGGTATCGTATCTGATCAGAAGACATCGGTTTGAGAAAATCAAAAAGCACTTTTTGCTCACCATCGCTGAATATCTTGATTTTCTCCGACATTAATTGGAAATAGTATTCTTCCAGGACCTTCCTTTTGAGTTCAAAGGGTACTTTGGTCAATGTCTCGGCATGTCGTCTTAACTTATTCAGCTGTGCTTGAGACAAGTGTCGAAACAACGATACAGACAGATTGTCTCCCAGTGTTTTATATATGATAGCCGCTCTGTCAAGATTGGAGAGTTTTTGCGGATCACTCATTTTCCCGTTCTCCTTCTTCTGCCGTTTCATCAGCCGGCGTTTCTTCTTCCATCCAATCCCGGATAATCCGGCTTGCAGCATCTGGATTTGCTACGCTCATATTTACAATATTTTTCCGGATTCCGTCCAGTTCGGCTTTTTTCTCAATGGGATCCGGCGGAGAAACAGGTTCCCGTTCAAGCTTACTTTCTTTCTTTTCTGCCTGTATTTCACTTAAAATCTTCCGTCTGATAGACTCTTCTTCGGCCTGCCGGTTTTTCTCCCGTGTGATCATTTCATTTTCGTGTTTTTTCCCTTTCCGGATAATTGCAACAGCTAAAGAAATGATCGCTGCGGTCAAAACGACCAGTATAGCCCAAAACCACAGGGGTATTTTGCTTTTCTGGAGGCTCAACAATTCATCCTGTGTTTCGCTGAGAAGGGCAAGTTTTTCGGCAATGGCTTCTTCCAACTCCCTTTTTTCCTGATATTTGCTGTCTGAAACCGCTTGTGTTCTCAGTTGATCATCAACTTCCATTTGCTGTGTGGCAAGTTGCAATTTTAAAGCTGCAATCTCATTCTGAAGTTCTTGCAGACGGGTTGTATCCTTACCCAGCATTTCAAGTCGGATTTTCTGTTCTGTAATCATTTTTTGCGTTTCAAGATCATCGGCAATGGATTGACGTGTGTTAAGTTTATCAATGATTTTCAGCAGCATATTTTCTGTTGGAGTGGGTTCCGCGCTTCGAGCTGTCTGTCTGATTTCCTGCTGACGTGCCAGATTGTTGATTTGATCCTGTATCTGCTGGATCAGGCGCTGCGTATCGTCAGTCCTTTGAATTTCTTCCTGGGATCGTTCATACCGCACATCACGAGCTGCGATAACCGGATCAACTTTGGGTGTTTCATCTTCGCTGAAAGTGGTTGTCATTATACTGAGCACATCGCCGCGAACCCTGTCAAAATGAGAAGCAACAATGGCAACCTGGCGAATTGATTCTACCAGATCCGGTTTGATTCCTTCTTTTAAAATTATACTGATATCCAGTCTTTTTACTTTGGGAATAAGGGGTGTGGAGCGGGCTACTGAACGACTTCTTAGACGATCCTGAGATTCAGGACTGTCTATGCCGGGAAGAAGGGCGGTTTGTTCTTCTCTAACCCGGATGGATTCATCGGGTAATTCTTCTGTTAAAACATCCAGTCTCCTGTCTCCGATGCGGGCAGGGATACCGGGAAGAATTTCATCAAATTCCTCTTCATAAGCAGGCGCGGCTGCAGAGGGCGTTTGTGCAGGACTTGTACGTCTTGTATCATCACGAACCGGTGCAGCCGGTTCATAAACTTCTTCTACGCGATGATCAGGAACAAAGTCCAGATCAGCTTTTACATCAACGATAAAGTGGCTGTTTCCAAGAATTCTTTCCACAGCCTGAGAAATTTTATTCTGGAGCGCTTGTTCAAGTTCCAGTTTTTGTGACAAATAATTGCTAGTCTGGGCGTTCAGGGTCAAGACCGTTAACAGGATTATTGTCAGAGTAAAACTAACAAGTTTCCGACAATTCATGGGTGCTCTCCTTTATTAAGATATTGCCAGGAATGTAATTTCAACCCGGCGGTTCTGACTTTTATTTTCCGGAGTCGTATTTGGGGCTTTGGGGCGCGTATGGGCAAAACCGATAGCCCTGAAACGCTCCGGTTCCAATCCTTTTGACAAATAATAATTGACAACTTTTGAAGCTCTCGCCGCAGACAGCTCCCAGTTTGAAGGATAAAGATTTGAACGGATTGGATCACTGTCAGTATGTCCTTCAACGGCAATCTGATAGATGGAGTTGTCGATTTTTGCAATAAATTTATCTAAAATCGGAAAAACCTGTGGGTTTAATTCTGCACTGCCTCTGGCAAAAAGCAGGTCGGCAACAATAGAAATAGTTACTCCCCGGTGAGAATGATGAACGTCAACATATTGATCAAGATTCTCCTGATTTATGATCTCTTTCACATCTCTGTCAATCTGGGCGAGGGAAACCCGGCCTTCAACAGGCGCACTTTTTTTACCAAGTTCCTTACCCATTGCTTCGCCAAACTGTTCAATTTTAACCGGATCAATGGTTGACATGGAAAATAGAAGAACAAAAAAAGTCATAAGAAGGGTCATCATATCAGCATATGTGACAAGCCATTCTTCCGAATCCGTTTCTTCCCTGGAAACAGGAGCTCTTTTAATTAAATCTTCCATTATCCTTTTTGTTCAACCTCTCTGATCCATTCTCTCGGAGGGAGGAATGAATTCAGTTTTTCACGGACAATTAGAGGATGTTTTCGGTTATAAAGAAGACATACACCTTCAATCAACATCAACTGAACCATTGATGCTTTTTGGATTCTGGAATCAATTTTTGCGGCAGCGGGATTAAAGAACAGATTTGCCAGAATAGCACCGTAAAAAGTCGTGACAATAGCTGCCCCCATCCCTTTTCCTAGCTGAGAAGCCATATCGCCGGTTGCTGAGGTAGCGCTCATGCCATACAACATCACAACCAGGCCTATGAGTGTTCCGATCATCCCAAAGGCGGGAGAAAACTTCCCCATTGTCTTTACAATATTCACTTCACCTTTTTCCCGTTGTTCCCGGTTTATGATGCGTGACGTTAAAATTTCACGAATATCTGCATCGCTATAACCATCAATAACCAATTGAATTCCATCTTTTAAAAAGGGGTGACGCACTTCATCTATATGTTTTTCCAGTTCTGTTGAACCCCGGCGGGCAAAAGAAGCCAGTTCAACTATTTGTTTAACCAGGTTTTGCATTTCTCTTTTTTCGCGTCTGAAGACAATTCCTATCACTTTAAAAACACGACCGACTTCATGGAGAGGAAAAGCAATCAATGATGCCGCCAGTGATCCGCCAAGAACAATCGCCAGTGACGGTAACGACCAGAACATCTGATAATCCTGAGTCAAAAGAGTGATGCCGAAAAAAATCAATCCCAGTCCCAGAAAGATCCCTATAATCGTTGCAAAATCCATTGCGGCTCCTTAATTGTTTCCCATAAAGGACTGTGTTCTGGTGCGGTTTTCCTGCAAAACTTTCAGAATATTTCTCACATCTTCATATTCCGGATCTATCTGCAGGGCAAGATTCCAGTTAATCGTTGCTCTCTGTATATCACCCATTTTATAATAAATTGATCCGCGTCTGGCATAAGCCAGAGACAAGTTTGGATTAAGCTGAATAGCAATATCAGCTTCATTAAGTGCCTGTGTATAATCTCCGGCATAAAAGAATCTCAGGCTCCGGCTAAGATGCTTAAGAGCAAGATTAATATTTTGTTGCATAACATGCTGCTGGAGTTTAACAGACTGCAATGAATCTTCCAGAACGGATTTCTGTTGTCTTAAAAGGGCAACCATATTATTCAGGTTATCAACTGTTTCAACGGAAATTCTGAGGGAATCCCGAAGTCCCATAATTGTTGCATCAGCTTCACGGATAACAGAATCCAGTTCGGCTTTATACTGAACTTCCGTACCCGTAACCGGCTGCAATCTTCTGCTTTCGATAGGAATATCCATCCGCCCGCCGGGTCTTTTTTGGGACAAAGCTTTGGGAATGGACAGGGTTAAACCAAGTGAAACTGAAGGCAGATTGCTTTCATCTGCTTTGCCAAAATTGGGCAGCCATTGGAGTTGGGAAATACCGATATTGAACTGGTACTCTGCAGTAACGGGTATTTGCAGCCCAAGGTTCAGCCCTGAGCCGTCAAATTCTCCCAAAAAATTAATACCTCCCCGATCATGAAGCATACCTGTCCTAAAAAGAAATCCGGCAAACACACCGATTGAAGTGGTCGTATCATTACTGGCAAATGCCCGTGAAAGATTACCGCTTCCCGCGCCCATATAAGTATTTAACCCGGTTGTGCCTAAAGATTTTTCAGTAGAAATAACCGCAAAAAAAGAAAAATCGTTTTTATCAAGCTGCATCTTGCCTTCAACATCTCTGAGGACAAAATCCCAGAGCCCCACAGCCATGGAAATATCACCATAGGACATTACACGCTTTGTGAGGTTCAAGCCATACTCAACACTGACCGGATCAAGAGCAGAAACTTCAAGGGGCTGGACAACAGACAAGCCTACATTAAGCGTATTGATCAGCTCCATATCAAAGTATACAGCACTTGACATACGGAAATCATCCACGCCATACAGATCGGAGCCGAAACCGGCTCTGAAAATATAGGGATACTCGAGAGAAGAACTTCCGGGAATTCTCATCATGGGTCCCGGCTTTGAAAAAGAGACCTGTGAAGAGGCATAGAGATTCTTCCCTGATAAAAACAGTAAGCAAACCAGGGAAAACAACAACAGACTTTTTGATTTATGTATCACGGATTTTTCTCCAACTCTCTACGGGCAAAACTTGAAAATTTAGACTGGGGGAAGTGTTCCAGGTACATACTGAAATAATGCCTGGCTTCCGTACTTTTCCCCAGGTTTCTAAAGCTGACAGCCATCAGGATCATTGAATTTTCCCTGAACAGATCCAAGTCATCGGCCAAAACCTCTTGAAGCAGGATTACTGCCTCATTATACGTGTCAAGCCTGAAGGCACATTCAGCCATCCAGTAAAGAGCACTTATTCGCAATTCCCGGTCATCAGTCCCTTCGCTGACCAGCCGCAGATTTTCATAAGCTTTTTTATATTCGCCTGAATTGAAATACTGCAGTGCTTTGGCATAATGCTCTTTTTCAACAGAGGGAAGGGATTTTTCAGAGACTTGGGGCGTTGAACGTTCCTCACGGCCAAGCCTTTCCTTCAAAATACGAACATCTTCTTCCAGCCGTTCGATGCGGCGAATCACATCATCCGGCAGAACAGGGTTTTTCAATGAATCTCTTTTCACCTGTTGTTGGGCCGCTCTCTGTTCTTCAGCCCTTTCCGGAAAAAGCATTTGAATATCAAGCATTGGATCAGCAAACCCCGCTGAAATAAATAATATCAAAGAACAGAAAAAAATCACAAACTTCATGTTTAAAACTGTCCCGAATCCATCATTTCCTGAACTTTACTTACAAGTTCACTTCCGGGATAGTCCTCAATAAGTTTTTTAAACGCTTCCAGTCCTTCCACTTTTCGTCCAAGTTTCAGGTATGATAATCCGATTTTAAACTGGGCATGATCTGCTTTATTCCCATTGGGAAGGTCTTTAACCTTTGCAAATTCGGATATTGCCCTTTCATAAAGCCCCTGGGCATAATATCCTTCTCCGATCCAATATTGACAATTGTCCGAATAATCATTATCGGGTGAAATTCTTATCAGTTCCCTGAACTCTTCAATGGCCCGGTTTCTTTGTTTATCAAATAACAGATCAAGCGCTTCCTGATATCTTTGAAGATATTCATCCTGGGTCAGATTCATAACGGGACTGATCGCTTTATCAATTGCGCCGGTATCCTTTACGGTTTTACTTTCTGCAGAATCATTCGCCGTATCCGTTTCCGATGCAATAGCTTTTAAAAGATTTCTTTCAGACTCTCTGACGGCTTCTGTTTCAAGAGCGCGGCGGATAGAATCCTGAGACGCGGTCAAATACGTTTGCAGCTGTTCATTCATCCGTATCAGTTCAAGGTTTTTTTCATCCAGCTCTGACAGTTTTCCTTCCAGTTCTTTCGATGACTCTTTTTCCAGCAGAATACGGCTTTTCATGGAATCGGTCTGAGTTTCCATATCAATGATTGTCGATTTCAGATCACTGATTTCACTCTGGAGTATTATTATCTGGTTTTTCAGGTCCATAATTTCAATGGTTCTCTGCTGGACTTCCTGTTCACGGCGTCTAAGATCATCTTCTGCCCTTTGTAATTCTTCCGGATCGACGGCAGGTTTAGAACTCCCGCAGGATGAAAATCCCAATGCCAGAATTAAAAGAAAAATGAAGATATGAAAAGAGTGTCTCTTATTCATATTCCTCCCAGTTGATTGTATAAGAGTAACCAATGAATGTACCAAAAGAAGCCGGGATAATCAATGTGAAGGTGCCGGAAGCGCCGGGCAGCAGCGATGCATCAGATGAAACGCCGCTGGCAAAAGTCATATAGGACCCTTTCACAAATTTAGTCAGTGTTTTTGTTTCACCGCTCCAATTCATTCTGAAAATAAAATTAATTTTTACAAAATCTGCCCGTCTTGCTCCAATATTCTTTATTTCACCTGAAAAAATCCGATTCCCGGAATGATCGGTCGTTTCCCGAATATTGCCTACCAAAACACAATTTGCACTCACGGCTGTTGCTGCCGGTCTCTGCGGAAGTTCGACGGGAGAAACGGCATCCGCTGTCGGAGCTGTAACAGGACGTGAAGATACAGGCGCAGCAGACTCGGAAACAGTTTCGGACGGCGCAGCAGGAATATTATCGACAATCCGTACTATATCACTTCTTTTTATGACAAGATATCCGATCAGAGTCTGGATCTTAACAATATCATTATCCTGGAAAAGGATTTTACCATATATGGTAGATCCGTTCTGCAGAATTATCTCTTTGTTATATATTTTTAACGGATTTTCCCACAAGGAAGATTTTGCTTTCAGGTCTTTTAGCTCCGCTTCCAGATGTTTGATGCGGGCTCCCTGTTTTTTTAGCTCATAAGAGAGCTCATTAATGACAAAAGGATAATCCCTCTCCTGAATGACACTGTCCTGAACCCCTGCCCTTGCTAACGCACTCATTTCCTGCCGGATCATGACATTTTGTTCATCAATAAGGACCTGATCGCTCGTTGGCAAATCACTCTCATCTCCGCCCCTCCCGCGAAACCAGGCACAGCCTGACAAGAGTACCAGAAACACACCCAAACGAACCCATCTATTGAGAGACATTCGGTTTTCCTTTTTATTCTGAATTTACACTTATTGAATAAGAACTTTCAACATATATACATACTTAAAAAAATATAAATTCAAATCGGATTAAAGTCAAGATAAAAACTATATAACAATGTTTTAAAGCCTTTCATTTAAAACTCTGTTTAGAATATTCTCAAAAGTGCCTTTGTATCAACGAGTTAGCGCCTGTATCGAAGGATGGCGCTAATGGGTGAAAATGTCCCCATTTCAGTCGAAACAAATTCAATCCTGGCACTTGTATCAAGGGCGATATGAATAAGTTCGTCGGTTATATCAAGTGTGCGTTCCATGGGATGGCCGCATTCTGAACACAAATCATCGCTGTCCGTTGTTGTGTGTAAACACCATTTACATACGCGTCCTTTTGTTTGAAAACTGTCTTGTATCATAAGGGTATCAACCTGTCCCTGCTGAAGGGCTTCTTCAACATGGCGAATACCGCTGACGCCTTTATAATTTTTATGAAACTCATTCGCGAGCATATTCAACAAATCACCCTCAAACATATGCCGGCATTCCGGTATTTCTTTGTCAATCAGTTGAAACACCTTATCGATGGACAAATTGGGATCGATGGATAACTTGCGGAAAATTTTATGTTTAATATCCGGACGAAGAAAACTTTCAAAATCTGACATGCTCTCTCTGAGTCCGCCCAGAATAATCCAGTCAAAGCGATATGTTGCATCCAATTGCTCCAATTGCCCGGCAATGTTCTTGTAATGTTTGGACACTGCTTCTTCCCGGCGTCGTTCGTTTTTCCGTTCGTCCATACCGCCGAATCCGCCGTCAGTCGTATCGTCAGGAATAAGATTGATGACATCCAATAACTCTTCTTTATGACCCAGGTGATTGACAAGGATTTTTCCCTTCCCCTGATCCACCAGAACTATGGCATAATTCCTCTCTTGACTCATTCCCTCAAGGAACGGTCTTAAATACGGCCTGTCCTGAATAACCATCATATTTTCGACAGGAAAACCAATATGAACAACCTGCCATACATAAACCCTGGCTGAGGAAATGATCATAAAGGATTGCCTTGCTCCGCCCAGCTGGTTATTTAGAAATTTGATGATTCCCTCAACATCTTTATCTACAGATCTTTTTTCTTCATCAGACAGGTTTTTATAAAAAGTCTTCTCTTTTTTTTGCTTGAATAAATTATTTACAACTATTTCTGCACTCCGGAGCTGCTGAGATGTGGAAACATCAAGATAAACGGTAGTAACGGGATTTCCCTCGGTTTTTAAAGTTTGCAAAGACTGGATAAGCTCAACTGAATTCATATCAGTCCTCCTTTTACTAATGTTTAGCAGATGAATATTTTATGTACTTTGAGGCATTTCTAATTCAATATACGGTTGCGATTTGTCAAATTTCAATACTTTTACTCTCTGTAAACGGGAATGTTGCTTTCTATTTTCATTCTTTTTTCATTACTTTTCAAGACTGCAGGAGGTATGATGAAATCACTGACAAAACATCTTACATTTAACATCCCGTCACGCATGGGTTTTGTTAATATTACAAGATATGTGGAGGAACTGGTTCGGGAATCCGGGATCCGGGAAGGGCTTTGCCTTGTAAATGCTATGCATATAACGGCATCTGTATTCATCAATGACGATGAACCCGGCCTGCACGAAGATTACAAACGCTGGCTTGAAAAACTGGCTCCCTTTGATCCGGGTACTAAGCTTTATGCTCATAACAGAACCGGTGAAGATAACGGTGATGCCCACCATAAACGGCAAATTATGGGTCGCGACGTTGTCATAGCTGTTACAGATGGCCGTCTTGATTTCGGCCCATGGGAACAGGTTTTTTACGGAGAATTTGACGGTCGAAGACCCAAAAGAGTCCTTGTAAAAATTATCGGAGAATAAATACATCCATGAAACATGACGTTATCCGTTCTTTTCGCACACAAATTGATCAAATTGACAAAACGATCATTGAGTTGCTGAAGCAGCGTATGGAACTGGCCTATAAAATCGGCCTTGAAAAAGGGAAAAACGGTCAGGCGGTGACAGTCCCTGAAAGAGAAAAGGAAATTCTCGAATCCCTGAACAATGTCTCGTCCCCGTATATGAGTTCTGAAGATTTCAAAACTTTGTTTTCGCATATCATTTTATTCGGCAGAAAAGCCGGCGAAAAAGGTGCACAGGCTGTAACAAAGGAAGGGGAAAAAATATAATGATCATCGTTCTTACGCCGAATTGCAAAGAAGAGCATATAGACCATATATCGGAACATCTTCATAAACTGGATTTGAAAATTCACAAATCCAGAGGAGAAGATCATATGATCCTCGGTGTTATCGGGGATATTTCACGGGTTGATATAGACAAAATCAAAGGATTTGACGGGGTTGCAAATATCATACGCATTTCAGAGAGTTATAAACAATGCTCCCGATCTTTTCACCCGTCAGACAGTATTATTCATGTAGGAAATGTTCCCTTTGGCCGCAAGGAAATTGCAATTATTGCAGGCCCTTGCTCTGTTGAAAACGAGAAAATGATAAAAAAACTGTCTCGTGAACTGACCCGAAGCGGAGCCCATGCTCTCAGAGGCGGCGCATTCAAGCCCCGGTCATCCCCCTATGCTTTTCAAGGTCTGGAAAAAGAAGGACTCAAATATCTGAAAGAAGCATCCCAACAAACCGGAGTTCCTTGTGTTTCGGAAGTTATGGCCATTTCTGACATCGATCTCTTCTGTGAGTACGTAGATGCGATTCAGGTGGGAGCCAGAAATATGCAGAATTTCAGTCTGCTTAAAGCCCTTGGCACAACCCAAAAACCTATCATACTTAAACGGGGCATATCCGCCACAGTGGAAGAGTGGCTCAATGCGGCAGAATATATCGTAAACGGAGGAAACCCGAATGTTATTCTGTGTGAACGGGGAATCCGAACATTTGAAAGTTCTACCCGTTTTACACTCGATTTGTCATCTGTCCCGGTCATCAAGAAATTATCCCATCTGCCCGTTATTGTGGATCCCAGTCATGCCATGGGAAAACGGGATCTGGTTTTGTCCATGGCCCGGGCTGCCGTAGCTGCGGGAGCAGACGGTATTATGGTGGAAGTTCACGACGATCCCAACAATGCCCTTTCGGACGGACCGCAATCCCTTTATCCGAAACAATTCAGACAATTAATGAAAGAATTGCAGGTTATCAGCCAGGTTATCGGACGGGGGCTGCTAAGATTATGAAACCATCGGAATTCAGCGTAATCGGCTATGGCCGCTTCGGCAGACTTATGGCAGGGATCCTTTCCCGTTACGGAACCGTCTATGCCTGTGACAGTAAAAAATTTACTCCTGAAACCGGTATACAGAGCGTTTCAGTTGATGAAGCACTTAAAAAACAAGTCATTTTTCTGTGTATTCCCATATCGGCTATTCCTGGTTTTCTAAACGAAAATAAGGATAAATTTTCACCCGAAAGCACGGTGATTGATACTGCTTCTGTCAAGTCCTGGCCCGTTAAATGGCTGGACGAAATACTTCCCAATATTCCTCATTTAGGGATCCATCCCCTGTTTGGACCCGACAGCTATGCAGAAAACCGCGTCAACCTGATTATCCTTACGCCCTCCGAACAATATCCTGAACTTGCCACATTTTGGCGGGATATCTTTCAGGAATGGCATTTTTTTACACGCATATTAACACCGGAAGAACACGACAGCAGCATTGCCGCGTCACAGGGATTGACGCATTTTATCGGGAATGTTCTTTTAACCATGAAACTGCCTGAATCAAAAACACCCACAAAAGGATACGGAATGCTCAGGGCTGTTGAATCGTTCTGCAGCAACGATACTCCTCAGCTCTTCAGGGATATGCTCATGTATAATGACCATTCATCCGAAATGTTCAGATCCTTTATGAAAGCAACCCACACTGTTGCTTCTCTTATTCGTAAAGAGACAAAAACGATCCTTAAAGAAAAAGTAATCATAGGGGCCATGGGCGATGAAGGGAGTTTTTCTCATGAGGCCGCTTTACAGTTTATTCATGACAGACAGCTTGTCAATGCAGAGGTGTTGTGCCTGACTTCAGCGGAAAATGTTCTTGAAGCCCTTGAGTTGGGTAAAATCCAAATCGGGCTTCTCCCAATTCAAAATGCTGTAGGCGGTGTTGTCCAGGAAACGCTATCACACCTCACGGGAACCCGGTGTAAAATATCCGGACACTTTCCCTTTCTGGTTAAACAATGTCTGTTATCTAAACCCGGATTTGAAGGACCGCCGGTTTCGATCCATTCTCATTTACAGGCATTGCGGCAGTGTAAGAGTTTTCTTGCGGATCATTATCCGGATGTCCCTCTCGTTGAAGAACGGGATACGGCAGCTGCAGCATTTATGCTGTCAAGCGGTGCCATTCCGGAAAATGCATTTGTTATTGCCCCGGAAACCTGTGTAAAATTGCATAACCTTAAACTGGTCCGTGCCGGTATACAGGATCTGGATTACAATATCACGGATTTTATTTCGGTTATAATGGATGAGTAACAAAACAACAGAAATCGCCCCTGCACAAAGAGTACGGGGAAATATCTCTTTACCCGGGGACAAATCAATCAGTCACAGAGCCTTGATTTTTGCCGCGATTGCCCGGGGTAAATCTAAATTACGGTATCTGAACACAGGGGTTGATGTCCTTTCCACAGTGGCCTGCCTTCAAAAACTGGGCGTCAGTTTTCAGCTGGGACGATATACCGTCAATGTAAAAAGTCCCGGAATCCATGAATGGCTTTCGGAAGACAAAACCATGTTTAACTGCGGAAATTCCGGAACCACGGCAAGACTGTTGGCCGGACTTCTTGCAGGCCAATCATTTTCGTCTATCCTTTTTGGAGACGAATCCCTGTCCAGAAGGCCGATGAAACGAATTATTGAACCGTTGACACAGATGAATGCTTCCTTTGAAAGCACGAACGGGTGTCTTCCTCTTACCGTTCACCCTGCAAAACTCAAAGGTCTGCGGTATACGCTCCCTGTAGCCAGTGCCCAGGTAAAATCGGCTATTCTTCTGGCCGGTCTATTGGCTGATGGAAAGACACATGTAACTGAACCGGTTCCATGCAGGGATCATACAGAACGTATGATGAAAATGCTTGGAATTCCCATTTTCAAGAAGAAAAACACATGGACGGTCCATACATTAAAAAAATCCGTTCCCGGTTTTGAATATAACATTCCTGCCGATCCGTCCTCAGCCGCATTTTGGGTGGCTGCTGCTCTTTTATTGCCCAAAAGTAAACTGGTATTGAACAATGTAAGCCTTAATCCTACCCGGATTGCCTATATTAAATTACTGCAACGTTGCGGAGCTGACATTCAATATTCAGATGAAAATCGTTCAATGGAACCCTACGGCGATATCAGTGTAAGCAGTTCACGCTTACAGGCTTTCTCCGTTACGACCAAAAATATTCCCGGGCTTATAGACGAGATACCGATCCTTTCGCTGATCGCAACCCAGGCAAACGGGCGAACACAGATCCGGGGAGCACAGGAGTTGCGGGTAAAAGAAAGCGATCGTATTAACACGACCATCACATGCCTGCGGGCACTTGGGGCAGATATCGAAGAACATGAAGACGGCATGACGATACATGGCCCCACACCGCTCCACGGGGGAACTGTGAATGCTTTCATGGATCACCGGATAGCCATGACGATGTCTATCGCAGGTTTGATCGCCTCTGAACCGGTAATCATTGAGGATTATTCAGTGGTTGATATCAGTTATCCTGATTTCTACAGCACCCTGGAAAAAATTCGGCGTTAAATATGAAGCTGGGAATTCTTGGAAAGAACATATCCTATTCCCTAAGTCCTGTACTTCACAAACTTTTATGCCGTGAGGCCGGATATATCGATATTGGGTATACAATTTTTGATGTTCCGCCAGAAGACCTGCCAAAAACAATCCGGAGACTCACACAGGAGAATTTCACGGGGATCAATGTTACAATTCCGTATAAAAAAACCATTCTGAAATTTTGTGATCGGCTTGATGAAAGCGCAGAGCTGTGCGGTTCTGCCAACACGCTGCACTGGGACCAAAACAGGATAACAGCTCTGAATACCGATTTAAGCGGACTCTTAAATGTTTTTAGGACTTTAAATATTCAAACATTTACCCGCAGCGTGATTTTCGGATACGGGGGCGTGGCACCGGCTGTTGTTGTTGCCTTAAAAAAATCACGCGTTCCGCAAATTGAGATTTTTGGAAGATCAAGCCAAAGAATTAAAGATTTCAGTGATCAGTTTGACGTTTATGTCCACAATCCTGCCAAATCCTTTGCGGGGACGACACTTTGGATAAATGCTACACCTGCAGGTTCTGTTAATCATCCTGAAATTCCCGGTTCTTTTTTTATAACGCCAAACCGGGGAGATTTTTTTCTGGATTTGAATTATTCGCCTGTTCCCACAAATTTTCAACAGTATTTTATTTCACAGGGAATTGAAACGGCAGGCGGTTTGGATATGCTTATTGAACAAGCCGTTGACAGCCAGAAATTATGGAGAGATGACCCTCATTTTGGAGAAGATCTGGACCGGGCATTGATCAAAAAACAATTAATAAGCGCAATGGGATGATACCATGAAACATCTTCAATTTATAACAGCCGGAGAGAGCCACGGGCCTGCATTAACCGTTATCATTCACGGTTTGCCGGCCGGCTTCAGGCTGGACGCGGATCAAATCAACCTTCAATTATCCAGACGTCAAACCGGTCACGGCAGAGGCGGAAGGATGAAAATTGAAAATGATACGGTAACCTTTCTTTCCGGTCTGAGAAACAGTGTTACTTTGGGCAGTCCTCTGACATGCATAATTCCTAATAAAGATTTTAAAAACTGGCAGGACACGATGGATCCGGTGTCTGCAAGGACAGATACAAAAGTAACAGTACCGCGACCCGGTCATGCAGATTATGCCGGTTATATAAAATATGGCATGGACGATATTCGGAATATTCTGGAACGGGCAAGCGCCCGGGAAACCGCCATGCGTACCCTGGCAGGCGCTGTATGCCGCCAATTTCTTGAAAATACCGGCATTTCCTTTCATTCCATGGTCGTGAAAATTGGATCGGTATCTCTGGATGAGAGCCGTTTTACTGATCCGTTGCAGTGGACCGATTCAGAAATTTCACCGGTTCGCTGCCCTGATCGGGATGTAACAAAAAAAATGATTGAAGCCATCGATCAGGCAAAAAAAGAAGGCGATTCTCTGGGAGGAGTGTTTAAAGTGGCTGTCCGCGGATTACCCATTGGACTTGGAAGTCATACTCAATGGAACGAACGGCTTACATCCATGATATCCTCTCATATATTGGGAATTCCGGCTATTCGCGGTATTGAATTCGGGCTGGGATTCGGTTGTGCCGATCTTCCCGGAAGCAAAGTTCACGACCCATTTACGATAAAAAACGGCGTGATCAGCCGCCTGTCCAACAACAGCGGGGGAATTGAAGGCGGAATGAGCAACGGAAACGATTTGATTTTCAAAGCTGTTATGAAGCCGATTCCAACCCTTGTCAAACCCCTGGAAAGCGTTGATCTGTCAACAGGAGTCCCAACACCTGCTCACATGGAAAGAACCGACAGCTGTGCAGTTCCTGCTGCATCGGTAGTTGCGGAAAATGTTACAGCCATACCCATTCTTGATGCGTTTCTGTCAAAATATGGCGGGGACAGCTGGCCGGAAACCCTGAAACATGTAAACGCAGCACAATGATCATATTTCTGACAGGAATGATGGGATCGGGAAAAACGGCTGTGGGACAGGCTCTTGCAGAGAAATTAGGTTATATCTTTATCGATCTGGACCGTTATCTGGAAAATTGGGCAGGAAAAACCATTCCGGAAATTTTCCGGGATGAGGGAGAAGCAGCCTTCAGAAAAATGGAGCATAAAATCAGGCATGATCCCATTATGAATAATAAAGAATTGGTCGTTGCAACCGGCGGAGGCTTTCCCCTTGACAGTGAAAACCGCATGTGGATGAAATCATTAGGTGTGGTGATATGGCTTCAGGCAAAACCCGAGACGATACTGAAACGTTTAGAAAATACGTCCGACAGGCCCCTTCTTCCTCAACCCGTTAACCTGTCCCACATAGAAGAACTCATTGAAAAACGTGCTTTTGTTTATAAAATGGCGAATTATTATATTAAAACAGACGATAGACCGGTTGATGTAATCGTCCGGGAAATTATGAAACGGATAAATCATGCATAAAATACGAGTAGACCTTCACGAACGCAGCTATCCCATTTATGTGAAAAATGAAATCCTATCTTCCGTAGGGCAAATCCTTAAGCAATTTGATATTCAACCAAATGTTGTTTTGATATCCGGCAAGAATGTTTCAGCATTATACCGGGATGTGGTTGAAAAAGCGCTGGAAGAAGAGGGATACAAAGTTCGTTTCATTCTAATGCCAAGCGGGGAAGCCAATAAAAACCTTCAAACCGTTCAGTTTCTTTATGACCGTATGCTGGATTTGAAAATGGATCGGGGATCAACGGTCATCGCCCTTGGAGGCGGAGTGGTGGGTGATACGGCCGGATTTTTGGCAGCAACGATTTACCGCGGCATAAATCTCGTTCAAATTCCCACAACACTTTTATCACAGGTGGATTCTTCCATCGGGGGAAAAGTCGGCGTCAATCACAGCAGAGGCAAAAACCTAATTGGAGCTATTTATCAACCCAAAATTGTTATTGTAGATCCAACCGTTTTAAAAACGCTGGAATTCCGCCAACGGGTTTCAGGGTTTGCAGAAGTTATTAAATACGGGTTTATCAGGGATCGTATTTTTACGCAATTTCTTCTGGAAAATTTTGCTGATATCCTAACCCTGCGCAATCTTGACCATGTCAATGCTGCCATTATCCGGGCAATTGAAATAAAATCCTCCATCGTTTCTGCCGATGAATGGGAAAGCTCATTGCGGATGATCCTGAATTTCGGCCACACCGTGGGACATGCGATTGAACACACCGCCGGTTATGGAACATTTACTCATGGCGAAGCCGTCATTATCGGTATGTGTGCCGCACTAAAAATCAGTGCCCAAATGGCTGCCCTGGATACCAAAACAGCCGAGACTTTTATAAGCAGTCTTTTACGCATCCCCATTTCCGGTTCACTGCAATCATGTACCCCCGAAACACTGTTTGATGCGATGACCCGGGATAAAAAAGTCCGAAACGGTAAAATTCAATTTGTTCTGCTGCAAAAAATCGGCGATGCAATCATTCAGGACAATGTCCCAAAAGAAATGATCATGGATGTTTTAACGTGGATAAAGGATATCACATTTGCAAAAGCCCTCTGAAAAAAAAATTAAAATTCTCATACTGAACGGCCCGAACCTTAATCTTTTAGGGAGCCGTGATCCGAAAATCTATGGCAACCTGACTCTGGATAAACTCAATAAACTCATACGGCAAAAAGCACTCGAACTTGATATTGACGTTAAATTCCGTCAAACAAATCATGAAGGAGAAATAGTAACGATATTACAACGGCAAAGAAAGAATGTTGACGGTATCATTATCAATCCTGCAGCTTACACTCATACAAGTATTGCCATTCGCGATGCCATTGAACTCATAAAAATCCCTGTCGTCGAAGTGCATCTGTCCAACATATCCCGGCGGGAAGATTTCAGAAAAATTTCAATTACCGGCGAGGTTTGTCTGACCCAAATTGCCGGTAAAAAGGAATTGAGTTATCTTGAAGGGCTCGAATTTCTTGTAAATCACCTTCGGTCACAACACTTGTAACGTTTTCCTTGCAAACTTCTTAAAAGAAGATGAACAATGAATGCGTAAAGAAGTAAAAAAGGAAAACAGGAGATAAATCTATGAAATGGCTTCGTTTCGTTCTTCCGGTTCTGCTCATATTCGCCCTGATGGCATGCGGCAAAGAAAAAGAAGGTTTCCGCAAAGCCGACGATTTTACACTGTCCAACGGATATGGTGAAAGTTTCACATTATCAGAACAAAAAGGCAAAATGGTAATCATTAATTTCTGGGCAACATGGTGTCCGCCATGTCAGAGGGAAATCCCCGATTTTATTGAACTTCAGGATAAATACGGCAAAAATGGGCTGGTTATTTTAGGTGTCTCTGTTGACCAGGCCGGATGGGATGTTGTTGATCAATATATTCTGGACAAGGGAATCCAATATCCGGTGGTTATGTTTACGCCCGAAGTGGTGAAGGCCTATGATAATTTTCAAAGTATTCCAACAACGTTCATCGTTGACAGAAAAGGACGAATCGTCAATAAGGTGACAGGTTACCGTCCCAAAACCTTTTGGGAGGACGAGATAAAGAAATATCTGTAAACAATGATCGGGAGTTATGGACGAAAAAAAAGAGGAATTAAAAATAACCGCATCGCTGGTATGGAGCCCCATCGGCTTTTACCAGCAGATTTTTATCTGGTTATTTACCCTTAGCATTCCCGCTGTTGTTAATATTGTTTATATACTGAATCCTGCAAATAAAGCCGGTTTATTTGACTGGCTCCTTCGGGTAAAAGCCCTTTTTAATCTGAATCATTTTATCATATATGTCTTGTGGGGACTGATCGGCGGCGCAGTTCTGTCTTTCTTATTTCTTCTTTTAACATGGCTGATCACCGGAATAAGCGGAGAAACAGCTCATGAACGTCTTAATCGAAATGATGAACTCATTCCCCGATCACCTGCACAAAAAAGATGGGCTGTATTAATAAACCTAAGCGCTTCTTTTGTGGAAGAAATTTTATTCAGGGCGTATCTGTTTATGGCTTTGATTAATGTGTGGAATCACTGGATCTGGGCTGCTGTCCTTGTTTCGGCAATCTTTGCCTTTGTTCATACAAACATTCAGCAACTCAGCGCAACAATCTGGATTTTTATAACCAGCTTCTTTTTGTGTTTATTTACGATAAAACTCCAGGGGCTTGCATTCCCATGGGGGATGCATCTGAGTGTAAATCTTATGAATCTTTTTATTTTCCCAAAATTATCAGAAAGGCTTTTCAATGAGCGTTAGTCCGATTCAAAGGGTCTCGGCAATTCTTATTCTTATTTCCCTGATTATCTGGTTTTTTAACACGACCCTTGTTCGGAATCAACCCCCTGAACCCTTGGTGTTGTCCGGAGAAATTTACATTTTATCTCTCGATCCGGAATTTGATAGTGACTTTTTTACTGACGTTCTTGCTATGTCCAAACCGGCTGCGGAACAAAACGGACAATTTTATTTCCGGGAAGGTTTTATCATATTAAAGGGTGTGCCGGGAGACGACACCGTTACTATTCGGGTGAGTGATATGAAAAAAGCATGGAATGAAATACTTGCATCATCCGCCCTTGTAATGTCTCCCCCTGAAAACAGGGAGGGTTATATATCAGCATTATTTAAATTACCCGGTGGACAAAAAATTCAATTAAGGGAAAAATGAAACAATTCAAGAATCTTTCACTCGTTTTTCTAATAACTTTATTTTTCATCACTCCTGAATTACACGGCCAACGGGTTTACGAGTTTGAAACATTCATCAGCAAAATCCGGGAAAAAAAGGATAAAGACCAGCGCTCTCTCGGTTGTCATGCATTCACATTTATTCAGCAGCAAACGATTCGGGAGGATACGGTTACAACCCGTATTGAAACCAGGGGGGCAGAATATCACAGCATTAATCACCCATTACTGCGGACTTACAGTTACTACGCCGTCAACGATGTTCCCGGCAATCTTCCGGCGCCTGACACACTATACCGGAGAATAATTCCACCGTCATTTTACTCAGAAAATTATTCCGATTATTATAAAATAAAAGACCTGAGATTTGATGAATTGAACGGTAAAAAACTGCGCCATTTACAGTTTGTGCCACGTTCAAGAAAATTGAATCTGATGAAAGGGGAAGTGTGGATTGATCCGGAAACACACGGCATAATCAAAATGACGATGGAACCTTATCCCCTTCCCCACGGCATTAATCTCCTCCGGATTGAAATTTATAATTCCTACGATGCTGAAGGACGGGTAATTCGTTATGGTATGCATACCATTCAAAATATTATTGCCAGTGATAAAAAAATGGAAATTAGTATATGGGAGCGATATGCGGATTATATCCGGTATCCCGATTCATTATGCGTCTCATT
This sequence comes from Fidelibacterota bacterium UBA6817, assembly GCA_002452555.1. Lineage (GTDB taxonomy): Bacteria > Fidelibacterota > Fidelibacteria > Fidelibacterales > Fidelibacteraceae > Fidelibacter. Next base: position 36,628 of record DKER01000015.1, read on the forward strand.
AAAATCACACTTTTAACGCTTATCATTCTTAACCGGTCTGAAGCTCAGGAAAACAGAAAAGATCTGATTGTGCAGGATCATCATTTCTATTCTTATTACAATGTATCAAGAGCTGTTACAGGTTATCAGACGACCCCTCGCTATGCAGAGCTTCTCAGAATTGAAATCAGGGCTTTCCCCAAGGCGGTTTTAGGTCCTGTGATTAATATTGCAAATCCTGACTGGTACGATTGGGGTGTTTACCGCCAATGGAATATTTGGGACATATACGCCAATTCCAACAGACCGTATAATATAAGAGCCTTCTATGGTGAGATTATACGTCACGAAAAAACAAATTTAAAAACCAGAGGCGGTTTTATTTCATACAGNNAGTCGGGATAAAATAAATTTAAAAATCAGAGGCGGATTTATTTCATACAGCCATCTGCTGCGGGTCGGAAAAGAAATTAAGCCATATCAAAGTTTTGAAGTCGGGTTCGAACATAAGAACATAGAATATTTTTCCAAATTGGCCCAAAATGTTAATACAAAATC
>DKER01000221.1 GCA_002452555.1 Fidelibacterota bacterium UBA6817
GGCAGCCTGAGTGAAACATTTGCCCTAAAAATCTGTAAAGTCATGGATCTTGCCATGAAAATGGGTGCTCCGGTTATTGGTTTGAATGATTCCGGCGGCGCCCGTATTCAGGAAGGGATTATGTCACTGGCAGGTTATGCGGATATTTTTCAGAGAAATGTTGAAGCATCCGGTGTCATTCCTCAGATTTCCGCAATTCTCGGTCCCTGTGCCGGAGGAGCCGTTTATTCACCCGCCCTTACTGATTTTATAGTTATGGCGGAAAAAACATCCTATATGTTCATTACCGGTCCCAAAGTGGTTAAAACCGTTACCAATGAATCTGTGACAGAAGAACAGCTGGGCGGTTCCATGGTGCATGCTTCCAAATCCGGCGTATCTCATTTTTCGGCAGAAAATGAAGAAGAGGCATTGGGGATTATCCGGAAACTCATTAGTTTTATTCCTCAGAATAATCTAGAAGAAGCTCCGCTTTTATCGACAAATGATCCCATTAACCGGACAGATGAAGAATTGGAAGCGATTATTCCCGATTCACCCAATCAGCCTTATGATATGAAAGATATCATTTACCGTGTGGTGGATGACGAGGAATTTCTAGAAGTTGCCCGGCATTTTGCCCCGAATATCATAACCGGTTTTGGACGGTTTAACGGCAGATCCGTTGGGATAGTCGCGAATCAGCCCAGTTATCTGGCAGGTGTCCTTGATATCAATGCCAGCAAAAAAGCTGCCCGCTTTGTCCGCTTTTGCGATGCTTTCAATATTCCTATTCTTACGTTTGTGGATGTGCCCGGTTTTCTTCCCGGAACCGCGCAGGAATACCGGGGTATTATCAGTGAAGGGGCTAAACTGATTTATGCCTTTGCAGAAGCTACTGTTCCAAAGGTTACGATTATTACGCGCAAAGCATACGGCGGGGCCTACGATGTTATGAGTTCGAAACATCTGCGGGGTGATGTCAATTATGCCTGGCCTACAGCTGAAATCGCTGTAATGGGAGCTGAAGGAGCTGTCCAGATCCTATATAGAAAAGAATTGGAGGGTGATGAAAGTGGAGAAAGGGCTAAAGAATTGGAGGAAGAGTATAAAGAGAAATTTTCCAATCCCTTTGTTGCCGCCAGCCGTGGCTTTGTGGATGATGTGATCGATCCGAGCCATACCCGCTTTAGAATTATCAGAGCTTTTGAAAGTCTGTTGACGAAAAAACTGACGAATCCGCCCAAAAAACATGGAAACATTCCCTTGTAGGAGTTACAATGTTCCGTTATAAAGTATCTGCCTTATTGCTCGTTGCATCAAGCCCTTTGTTTGCTGAACTGACCAAACAGAACAGTGCTTCTGTATTAAAAATCACTTTTTTTGGATTTTTCATTGTTCTCATAGCGCTGACAGCGGTCTATCTTTTTGTTATGACTGTCAGTGCCCTTGTGATAAACATATCACATTTTCGTCAGAAGCAGATTGATAATAAACGGCGCTTAGCCCGTGAAAAACAACAGACAGATAACAAAAATACAGGAATACCCGATGAAACAGCCGTTGCCATCATGTCTGCCCTGTATTTGTATAAGAAAAAACTCCTGGATGAAGAAAAAACCAAATTGACTTTTGAACGGTGGGCAAAACCGTATTCGCCGTGGTCCAGTAAGATCTACGGGTTAAGACAACCATTGATTATCAGTAAACGTGCAGGGAAATAAAGCATGAAGAAGATTAAATTTCTGATTAACGGGAATCCTTACGAGTTGTCCATTAAATCCTTGTCCGATGAATCAGCTCTTGTAGAATGTAATGGCGTGGATTACGAAGTGGAACTGATGGAAGCCCGAACAGAGCAGAAAACGCCAAAACTTGTCCGCAAGAATGCGGCTCCGGTCAGCATGGACAGGGTTGAACGGACGCACAAGCCGACAGAACAAGTTGGCAGTCAGTTTATTAAAGCGCCCATTCCCGGGACTATCATATCCGTTTCAGTTGAACCCGGGGATTCCGTTGAAATCGGCCAGGTTGTGGCAAAAATGGAAGCAATGAAGATGGAAAATAATATCATGGCATCTTCAGACGGTATCGTAAAGACCGTGGACGTTAAACCGGGAAGCTCTGTTCTTGAGGGCGATGTTCTTATTACTCTGGAGGATTAATGGATATATTATTTAATTTCCTGAGTTTTTCCGGATTTGCCAATATTACGTGGGGACATGTTATCATGATGGCAGCCGGCGGTGTCTGCATATATCTGGGAATCGTAAAAAAGTATGAACCCCTGATCCTTGTTCCCATCGGTTTTGGGATTATTATGGGAAATATTCCCTATCTTGCAGAGAAAATTCATATCGGCGTCTATGATGAAGGTTCGGTTTTAATGTATCTGTACATGGGAGTCATGAAAGGAATTTATCCTCCGCTCATATTTCTTGGTATCGGAGCAATGACAGATTTTTCAGCACTACTTTCCAACCCAAAACTTGTATTACTGGGTGCGGCTGCACAGATTGGAATTTTTCTTACGTTTCTGGGTGCCAATGCTTTGGGTTTTACAATGGCCGAAAGCGGAACAATCGGAATAATTGGAGGAGCTGACGGTCCTACGGCAATATTCCTGTCGTCAAAACTTGCTCCTCATCTTCTGGGTGCCATTGCTATTGCGGCATATTCCTATATGGCTTTAGTCCCCATGATCCAGCCGCCGATCATGCGCTTACTGACAACAAAAAAAGAACGGGTCATTCATATGAAACCTGCCAGACAGGTTCAAAAGACAGAAAAAATTCTTTTTCCAATCCTGGGTTTTATCGCCACTACATTTATATCCCCGGAATCCCTGCCTCTTTTGGGAATGCTATTTTTCGGGAATCTTCTGAAAGAATGCGGCGTTACAGAACGTCTGGCCAATGCAGCCCGTGGGCCGGTTATTGATTCCGTAACGATATTGCTGGGTCTGACTGTAGGTGCTTCTACGCAAGCCGGGACATTTTTAACCCGGCAATCCATACTGATATTTATTCTGGGAGCTGTCTCATTTATGATAGCAACGGCAGGCGGGGTTTTATTTGCTAAACTGATGAACCTGTTCCTGAGTAAAGAGAATAAAATTAATCCCCTGATCGGTGCTGCAGGTGTAAGTGCCGTACCCAATTCTGCGCGGGT
>DKER01000011.1 GCA_002452555.1 Fidelibacterota bacterium UBA6817
ATGGCGGGCAAAGCGGTTTTCCAGTCCTTCTTCATTTAGAACATACTCCAGTTGAACATTCAAGGCATACATATGGCTTAACGAAGGGGTTGAAGGATATTGGTAGGGTTTTTTAACCACGTATTTATATAAATCGATCAGATCCAGGTATGCGCCGCGATATTTAACCTGTTTGCCGTATTCAAGTGCCCGTTCACTGGCGGAACACATAGAAAATCCGGGTGGGAGTCCGATAGCTTTCTGTGTTGACGTGATACAAACATCCACACCCAGTTCATCTACAGGGATGGGTGTTCCCCCCATTGAAGAGACTGCATCCATCAACCATAGCACATCAGGATATTTCTTATGGACTTCGGCTATTTCTTTTACGGGATTCATGAGTCCGGTTGATGTTTCATTATGGGTAATTGTGAACACGTCATATTTTCCGGAGGCCAAAGCTTTATCAACCATTTCAGGGAGGGTTGGATATCCCCATTCTGATTTTACAATATCTACGGGAACATTATTACACTCTGCAAGATTTCCCCACCGATCGCCGAAGGCTCCCACGGAAAATACGACTGCTTTTTTGGCGGTTAGTGATCGGATTGCCCCCTCCATGAGACCGGTTCCTGATGTGGTAGATAAAAGAATGGGATTTTGGGTCATGAAAACTTTTGCAACTTTTTCTGATACTTGCTTTTGCAGCTCAGTGGCATCTTTTGTCCTGTGACCGATCATGGGCGTACCCATGGCTTCCAGGACTTCCGGTCTTACGTCAACCGGCCCGGGAATGAAAAGTTTTTTGTGCATGAATCCTCCTGAAATATTTTTGCTATTTTATAAAATTCAATGAACAAATACAGGTAATAATTTAAATTTTCCGATTATTTATTGCTTCGGAGGATAAATCGAATAATCGCATCTGTTTCAGCTTCAGGATTCTCCAATAAATATTTTTCGGCACTTTTCAAAACATCGGCTTTTCTGAATCCCAGGGTCTCAAGTCCGGCTAATGCTTCTTCCATCCGTTTGTCCAATGCATGACCGGGAAAAGATCCGGTCATTTCCGCCAATTCTTCTTCGGAAAGCTTTTCTTTCAGTTCAATGATTATCCGACGTGCTTTTTTTTCACCCACCCCCGGAATTTTTATCAGACTTTTTATATCTCCCGAAACAATACACCGGCGGAATTCATCCGGCTTAATACCGGAAAGGATTACCTGAGCGTTTCTTGGCCCGATACCGTTTAAAGAAATGAGTTTAATAAACAGGTTTTTTTCGTCTGTATGGTGAAAACCGTACAGGTTAAGGATATCCTCACGGACATGTAAATATGTGAACAAGCGGCATTCTTCCCCAACGTTTGGAAGTGATTCATACGTGTTGAGTGTAATAAAAACTTCAATATCGAATGAACCCGTCCGGATAATCACCGCATCGGGATGTTTTTCCGAGAGAATTCCTTTCAGACCGGAAATCATTAGTTTTTCCCCTTGTTGGTTACAGATTGAAGCGATTGAAATTTCATGTGATGGCAATGAGTCAGGGCTATGGCCAGAGCATCTGATGTATCCATTTCCATTGGCAGTTTATCTATATTCAAAATTTTCAAAACCATATACCGGACTTGTTCTTTTGAAGCGGCGCCATTCCCGGTCAGTGCTTTTTTAACATAACGTGAAGCATATTCTGCAACCGGGATATTTTTATTGCATACAGCAACCATCAAAACACCGCGGGCATGTCCCAGCAGGAGGGATGTACGTGGATTTCGATTTGAATACGTTTCCTCAATAACGACCAGTTCAGGCTTGTAACGGTTAATAACATCCTCAATTTCCCGGTATAAGTAGTGCAATTTATCCGGAAAAGATTTCAATCGGGAATTCTTTATGACGCCGGCAGCAATGAACTGGGTATGCCGGGCTTTATAATCAATCAGGCCATACCCTGTCATATTCAATCCCGGATCTATGCCGAGCAGAATCACTCATTCTCCAGTTGATTCATGATTTCTTCGGGAATATCGGAATTATCCCAGACTTTTTGTATATCGTCGTGATCATCCAAAAGATCATAAAGTTTCATAAATTTTTCGGCAGTGTGCAGATCATCGATTTTTACGGTTGTACCGGGAACCTGGGAAATTTCAGCACTTTCGATGCTGTATTTTTCACTCAGGCTTTCATGAATATCATTAAATGGTGACGGATCGGTGGTGATTTCAAAATAATCCCCGTCTTTTTTCATATCGTCTGCACCGGATTCCAGAACCTCCATCATCAGATCGTCTTCGTCAATGCCTTCAGCCGGGATAATAATTATGCCTTTGCGGGAAAAATTCCATGCTACAGAACCGTTTTCTCCAAGGTTACCGCCATGTTTGCTCAGAATATGTCGGATCTCCGATACGGTCCGCTGTTTATTGTCCGTCACTGCTTCGATAAGCAGGGCAACACCGCCCGGACCATATCCCTCATAGGTGATTTCTTCATAATGAACACCTTCCAGTTCGCCGGTGCCTTTTTTGATTGCCCGAATAATCGTATCATTCGGAACATTGCTTCCCCGTGCTTTGAGCAAGGCTGTTCTCAGACGGGGATTGGCATTTTCATCGCCGCCGCCTTCCCGTGCCGATATCGTAATTTCTTTCAGGAGTTTTGTCCATGTCTTTGCCCGTTTGGCATCCTGAGCCGCCTTCCGGTGTTTGATATTAGCCCACTTTGAATGACCGGCCATATATTATCCTCAATATTTTTTTCAATATGATTATCCGGGATTACAGCACACTTTCCGGTACCTGTTAATAAAATAAAAATTTCCTGAATCAATTCACAGGATAATCAGGGAATATTACTCTATGTACATTGCATTAATGATGTCAATATTATGCCTTTCGACCACATTTCTCTTAACTTTGAGTGTGGGTGTAAGCTCATCTTTTTCTATACTGAAAGGCTCAGCTAATAGTGTGAATTTCTTAACTTGTTCATACCGGGAAAATGGGGTCATTCGTTTTGTTATGTCCTCTTGAACCGATTCCACGATTTCCGGATTTTTTATGGCATCAGCTATATCAGGGATCTCCCTGTTTCTTTCCATAAACCATTCGTTGATTTTTTCAGGGGATGGAACGATCAGAGCGCTGATAAAATTTTTCCCGTCTCCTACAACCATTACCTGTTCAATCCACGGACTTGTTAAAAGGGCATTCTCCAGAGGTTGAGGTGAAATGTTTTTTCCTCCGCTGGTAACCATAAGGTTTTTGAGCCGGCCGGTTATGGTGAGAAAATTATCTTCATCGAGTGAACCAAGATCGCCGGTGTGAAACCAGCCTTCCTGATCGATCGATTCCTCTGTCAGTTTCGGATCCAGGTAATATCCCTGTGTGACGTTATCACCGCGGACAAGAATTTCTCCGTTTTCGGAAATCATGACTTCATTACAGTCAATCGGTTGTCCCACTGTACCGGATCTGTTTGCTTCCGGTTTATTCAGACAAATGATCGGGGCTGTTTCAGTCATACCGTACCCCTCGATGACATTCAGACGGATGGAACGGAGAAAATCACCAATTTCAGGCGCAAGGGGAGCTCCGCCGGATATGAACATACGAAGCCGGGGACTTACAGCAGACAGTATTTTTTTATAGACCAGCTTTTCAAAAAGTTTATCCTTGAACCTGTCCGCAGGGCTGTAATCTGCATTTCCCTGAGTATGGTTGAAATATTTAGTCCCCTGTGCCATTGCATGTTTGAAGAGAGTTTTTTTAACAGGACTCATACCGGCCAGATTAGCTTGCAGTTTATCGTAGAGTTTTTCCAAAAGCCGGGGGACCGTGTTAATAATGGTTGGTTCAATCTCCTTTGCATTGTCTATAACAGATGAAATGCTTTCGGCATAAGCAACTTCCGCTCCCACAAAAAATGGACAGTAATATCCGGCTATCCGTTCAAAAGTGTGACTCAGCGGAAGAAAACTGAGGAATCGATCGCGGGAGTATATAGGCAAAGATCGAATCGCTGAAAAAGCATCGGTAACAATATTCCGGTGAGTGATAATAACTCCTTTGGGCTCACCGGTTGTACCGCTTGTGTAATTAATGGAAATAACTGTATCCGGATCCAGTTCTGTAATTTTTTCCAGGTAATGTAACCGTTCTTCCATGTCAGTTTTGGCAAAGCGGAGCCACATTAAATGGGGAATATCCTCAGAAATCCGGTCAATGGAATAGAGAGAAATCCCCAAATTTTTTAACATTGGTCTGTGCGGTTCAAGCAATGTTTCATTTTCTATAAAAAATGCCTTTGAACCGGAGTGGGTAAGCATTGCCTTAACGGAGTCACTGCTCAGACTTGTATAAAGCGGGACGAGAACAGCCCCAATGCTTTGAACAGCCAGGTCAATAACCGGCCACTCATAACGGTTGTTACTCATAAGTGCAATTTTGTCACCGGCTTTGAAACCTTCTTCCCTCAGATAGGCAGTCATCCTGACAATAATGTTGCCTAATTGTTCATAACTGATTGATTCATAATTCTTACCGTTAAATTTTTGAAAAATTGCCGGCATGGATTGTTTGGTTTGGATCTGTTCCCAAATAATTTCAGGTATTAATTTCATGATAAGACCTCCCTGTTAATTAACGGACCAATAATATAAGTTAAGAATTTAAAAGATAATTGTTAATTGAATATCAAATAACGAGAGGGGAGCGACGGTGGGCAGTCCGGTAGCCGGTAGCCGGTAGCCAGTCGGCACGTTGTGCCGTTCAATCACTTCGCAGCGCTCAGTGTTCAAAGATTCAATCATCTCGCAAGCTCGATGTTCAACGTGTTGAACGCTGCGAAGCAGCGATTGAGCACCGAACAACGTGAGGTGATTGAACCCCGCAAAGCGGGGATTGAATGTCGGCAGTG
>DKER01000073.1 GCA_002452555.1 Fidelibacterota bacterium UBA6817
GCTACCAACTGCTCCACTCCGCGATGTCATTCTCAAAAAGCTGTGAAATTTAAGGAGATATGCTTGTATCCGCAAGCGCTATCTCTAGTGAAGGTATTTATTTTCACACACTGTCTAACATTTCCGGATTTTCAATGTACTTCGCAATAGCTGTAGCCAGCCTTCCCCCCTGTGAACCGTCAACGATTCTGTGATCAAAAGTTCCTGCTACCGGCATGATTTTACGAATAACAATTTCTCCGTTTCTCACGACCGGTTTATCCTCATATTTCCCCATTATAACAACAATAGGAATATTGGATGCAGGGAAAAGGGCTGCAAAACCGAACTGGAGTCCGTGCGTTCCTATATTTGTTACCATGGCACTGCCAAAACTGTTGGGTTCAAGTTTCATGGCTTTAATAGGAATTCCCATGTCCATGGTTATCCATTTGATAACCCGGAATAACCAGTTTCTAAAAGGCCATGGGATTTTTGCAAGGACATTTTTGTTGCTGGTTGCTTTATCATCTCCGTGTTTACGGGTTCGCTCCACTTTTTTATGCATTTCTTCTGAAATTTCGGTAACTGTTTTGTCGCCGGCTTTACGAACAAGAAAACCGTCCATTTCCTTGGTTTCTTTCATATAAACAGAGACAAAAACCATTTCATCAGGACGGGCTATAAATTTCCCCCGTCGCATATAACAGTTCAAATCAGGAACATCATACTTAAGAGATCTTCCCAATGCTGCCGCAAACATCTGTGTCAATGTAATCCGGATGCCCTCTTGTTTTCTTTTATCAATGAAAGCCAATGTGTCGGTCACATCAAGTTCATACGTTCCGTATGTTCTTCCATCAACAGGCGCTCTGTAAATTGCCGACGCTGTAATTCGCCATGGTGTGTTCAGATCTTTCATCATTGCCGTATTTCCCTCCGGTGTTTCTTTGAATTTAGTACGATCTGTGTATGAATAAAACCTTTTTTAATTACAAATCATTGTGGATCAAAACGTATCCGGAGGCTCCGTAACATCAAGAATTCCACTGCCTGACAACTGCCGACCAGGCGGACACATGGGTCCACCCCTCCACCGGCTACCGGACTGCCCACTGTCGACTGTCGACTTATTAATACATTAGAGATTGTTTGAGGTGTTCCTGTACATGAATTTCAGCACTGTTCAAAAAAGAGTTACCCGAGTGACGATTCTTCTTTTCACCCCACAGCAATGCAACAGAGGTTACCGGATTATTCTCAAACCGGTTATCTTTGATGTCTACGTTGATGATACCGCGAGTTGATATCAGGAGTCCGTCTGATGCTTTGCTGCCGGAGTTGCTTATAATCGAATTTGCCAGGATCAAATTACCGCCAATAGTACTTTCGTCATAACCGCCCCGGTAATAATCAAGAACCCGGCCGGAAATTTCATAAAATCGACTGTGATGAATTATGACCCATTCAGCATTGTAATCTCCCTTATCATCAATCTCAGCATTTAACGCCAGAACCGATCCGCAATTTTGAAAGTTGCTGTTACTGATGTATATGCTGTCGGCAAATGACCCTTTGGTTGCGTTCAGCACAGTTTGAAAATGGTTGACATAAATTCCTGACATGACAATGTTATAGTTCGCAGACATGTTGACATCGAGTGGAGAAATTGCGGTATGAACCGGAGCCTCACCGTGACGGCCTGCGTCAAGTGTCAGATTTTTTAAGGTAAGTTTGGCCCGGGGATGAATCCGGAATAGCGGAGAATTAACGGAACCTTCATAGCGGATGCGACATGTACCGGCAGATTCCCCCATGAATGTAATATTGCCGGTAATATCTAAACTTTGCGGTATAGTATAAACACCCGATGCCAGACTTATTGTATCACCGTCGCTTGCTGCGGCGAGGGCTTCCGACAAGGTTTTTACCTGGTCTTCCGATGCTGCTGAAACATAAATCCGTCGCGGATTTGGCTGCCCTGGGGATTGTCGGAACCATGTAGCGCCATAACCGGAAGGATCTGACGGATCAGATAAAATTGGTTTCCCGGGGACTATTGCACCGATCCAATTTTCAGACATACGTGAATTCCCAAAAAGATCTGTGGAAATGCGATCAAATTCAAATCCCGGATAACTATTATTCTTGAGTAATTCCATGTCGGGATCCGGGAACAGAAGGGGCGGAGTGCCGGATAGATGTACACGAGTATGGTTTAAACTCCGAACGTCAGCAGGAGAATTCTCGGCACAATTATCAATAAAATTCGATTCAAACCGGATACCGTCAACTTTATCATAAGCTCGGAGCGGTTCAGGATCCAAAACGGAGTTTACAATGAGATTATTGGCAATCAGAGTTCGGACGGGTCTTTCACTGCGGATTTCACTGGGAGGTAAAACACCGGCTCGATCCAGATTTGCACCTACCGATATGTGCCATGGCGTTTTGCAGTCAATCCATGTATTATGAGCAATAACAACGTCAGTTACCTGATTATATCGATTAAGCGGGGATTTTGGGATACCATTCATTATGGCGAGAGGCGCTCTGAATTCATCAGCCTGCAGCTTATAGAAATAATTATTTGTAACCCAATGCCCCGTATTCACCAGACGGACACCTCCGATATAAGGATTGTCGTCACTGCCAATAAAAATATTCCCATCAATAATGGCGTAGTTCCCATGACGGGTTACAAGTGAACCTTCAGAAAGATGAAAAATATTGTTTCTGAACTCATTAAAATTTGATTTACTGGAGATAACTTCTACTTCTCCGTTACACCGATCAAAAAAATTGTCGGTTACAAGTGTATGAGAGGGGGTCATGGATGTTCCGGAGTCACCAATCTGCATTGTCTCAGCCTGGGGTCCTCCCATGCGGGGCCGATATCCAAAGTAGTTACCGGTAATCCGATGATAATTGTATATATTTTCATTGCCTTTCAGGAAGACACGAATGGTAGGACCTCGATTGGATTTACCGATGAGAGTTGAGTGTTCCAGACTGTTATGTCGTCCATAAAATTCTATCCAATGGTCACGATCATGCCGGTTTGGCTGAGTGAAATGATCAATGGCAATGTTGGTCAAACGACAGTGATTGCCAACCTGACCGTTTTTGTCCCTGAACTGAATAATCGCATCACCGGGAGTAAATCCGTTTCGAAAATGGAGTCCATCGATGTGTATATTCTCTCCGCTGATATAAAAACAGCTTTTGCCTTCAATATAAACTTTACCGGGGGTTTTGGCCGATATTCGTATAGGCTTATTCTTTGTTCCCTTTGCATCCAGAGTAAGAACCAGGTCAGCCCATATTCCATCAGCCAGGAGAATCTCATCACCGGGTTGCGCTTGTTCCAAAGCCTGCAACAATGCAGTTACATCACCGGCATTAATCGGCAGGGTTTTATCGGTCGTGCACGAACCGGCCAGCAGTGAAAGTATGATGCTTAAAGCTAAAAGGAATTTCATAGAACCTCTCTTTTAATTATTTTTTAATCAGGGTTTTGATCATTAATCAATTATTTGAATTGTAACGAATTTAGAATTTGGTGTGTATTACTTCAAGTATAATTTGTATGACATGTTATATATTGCAGAAAAAAACGAATAATGTTAGCTATTTCTATCAATATGATATTAAACCACTTCGATGGTAATGATATGTTAGGTTAATTACTTAATAACATGTATAAGATTTTCATTGTCCTGATCGGCAATGGAGAGATGGTTACGCATGATTTCCCGGGCACCCTCACTATCATGGTTGACTATCTTTTCAAAAAGGAGTTCATGATATTGAACTGCTTTTTCTTTGGCTCCGGGAACCTTCTCATAAACCAGAGATCTGATTTTGGGCATCAGCGAATAGACAGGCTCGAGAATCATGGGAGCAAGCGGATTGCCGGAAGCTTTGGCTAAGGCCATATGAAAGTTGGCATCAATTGTCGCTTCTTTTTCTGCATCCTTCTCCGAACATGCTTTCAGATTACTGATAGTTTTGATCATTTCTGACAAGTCTTCTTCTTTTCTGTTCATGGCTGCAAGCGCCGCAATTGACGGTTCCACTATTTTTCTGAGTTCCATTACATCCCGAATCAATTTTTCATTTAGATTCAACTCCAGAAAAAGACTCATAGGCTTTATAGCTCTTTCCCTTGTAAAACTGGCGACATAAATACCGCTTCCCTTACGGATATTTATGAGTCCGCGGGCACTCAACATCTGCAACGCTTCCCTGAGTGCAGTACGGCTTACCTGGAACATTTCACACAGCTCTTTTTCCGTTGGCAGTTTATCGCCCGGCAACAATTTTCTGTCTCGGATAGCCTGCTCTATTTTAATCTGCACTTCCTGACTTAAGGTTTTTGAGTTGCCAACTTTTGGGAACAAATTATTCATTTTTATTTCCTTGGGCTATTTTGAAATGTAATGTTTGTAATTTCCTTTACCAACAATATTTGTCATACGTAGGATAAAATTTTTCGCCTACTCCATTGTAATCCTTATTTCAAATAGGTTATTCGCTGCAGATCGGATTGCCCTTCATGAATTAATATCACATAATAAATCCCTGACGCCAAATTACCGGGTTCCCACTGAAACTGATAAACCCCTTCATGCAAGGGACCTTGAAATATTTCACAGACGATTCGTCCGCTGATATCCCGAATCAACAGGTTATATTCACCGCTTTTTCCTGCATGAATTGAAAGCATGGAACGGGGATTGAACGGGTTGGGATAAGCCGGTAACAATGAAAATGCTTCACGGATCATGATTTGTGATTCTTTGATGGAAGTATATTCAATAAATGTCACACTTTGATCAAACCATGTATCGGCGATACTGTTGTTTTCAATTGTATTTTCACCCAACATAATATTTGTACCGCTCCGTATATACAGTCCATACGAGTTGTGGTGAATGTAATTTTCATGAATAATGACACTGTCAGGTGCTCCGTAATAGTTACCCAATGTTCCATTGTCATATTCCAGCAAAATGCCGTATATGCCGTTTTTAAGTTCATTTGATTTGACAACCGTTTTCGGAGCATTTAAAAGATAAATACCGCGGGTGCAGTTCTCTGATGTATTGGAAATTATCCGGGTTTCGGGGGATTCAAGATAGACTTTCACACCTTCCCTGCATCGGACAAACATATTGCCGTGAATATAATTCTTTCTTCCTGATGCATCATGTGTTGCCCCTGTATTACCCACTCCTACACCGGCTCCGCTACTAACATCCTCCACCACGTTTCCTATTATCTCATTAAGATATTCATCTTCTCCGTGAAGATCAATGGCATCATATCCGGATTTATAGAAATATGAATTTCTGACAGTATTGTTATGAGCCACATACTGGATCAGGACACCGTGCCGTATATATGGGCCAATAAATGAACAACTGTCCACAAGATTAAAGCGAGTGTCACCGGGATATCCTTCATTAAAAATTTCCGGTCCTTCTCCCTGGATCGAAACACCATAACCAAATCCACCGCCGCCAACATCCGTGGCTTCTGAGAATTCACAGTGTTTTACAACAACATCATGGCTGGTAGAAATCCGGACCATCTGACTCCGGATCAGACTGAACCGGCAATTTCTGATGGTGATATTATAGCAGGGACGCCATACCCCGTCCTTTTCAAGAGAAATCCCATATTTCGGTGCAGCTTTATTGGGATTATTGACAGTAACATCTGACGAAAGGGTTCCGTCATAGGATGACGTAAAAGTAATATTCTCTATCACAATATTATTTACACCCCTTCCGAAAAATATCCGGGTGCTTTCCGTTTGGTTCAGTTGCAGAGGAAAGTTTGATATCAGCCATACTGAATCGACGGACGCTCCCCGGACATTTACTTCGGATTTCATTTTTAAATGGGCAGTGTTTTTATAAATACTGGCAGAATTAAGATTGTAATATCCGGGCGGAAAGAAAATCTCATCACCGGCAGAAGCCGCTGCAATCGCAAGATCCAATGCGGGTCTGTCATCATTATCATTGTTATAGGGATCTGCTCCATAATCTAGAATGTTGATAATCTTACCGGTTGTTCTATGAGGTGTGTGAACGGGATGTTCACTTCCGTCACTTTCACGAAGTCCGGGATATTCCTGGGCTGAAAGCATTAGGGGCAACAGTGACAGAATTATAATTACTTTTCGGATCATTCTTGTACCTGATTTAATTGTTGACCGGGTTCTAATTCAGTATCACCGACATAAATTATGTACGGACTTATGTTGGTTATTGTATAGTTTCTGAAACCAATTTTTTTGAGCATCAGATTGGCCGGTTTAATGTTTTTAATATCATATTTACCGACCCGAACTGTTTTTACTCCAAAAAGTATGATAATATTATCAACAGAAAGAACAGTACCCGTCTTATCAGAGATTTTGATACCGGATAAAAATGGCAGTTTATTCCATGAAACCGTGTTCTTTTTCGCTTCATGGTTAATCCCGGGTAAAAGATGGGTTACAAACTGAAACGTATCTGCGACTGAACTGACCATCCAACTTTTTTTCTCTCGTAACTGAGTTACGGCAGTATGATATTCCGCAGGGTTTTTCTGAAGGATAGAAAAGGTTAATCCGTTTTCAAACACACGATTAAGATTTCCATCCTGATCCGCTTTATCCGATTCCTGCCAGATTTGCTGATAATGATGAGATTCCGGTGCCATAAACAAATCACAGACAATCCATTCTTTCAAAGGTTTAAAAAACAGGATTGTACGGAATGTTTCAACGTTCAGGTCTTTATATCCGTCATGCGTTCCCACATACACAACCAGATTATCCCCGGTTTTCCACAGTATTGTTTTTGGATTGGGAAGTTTCTGAAATTTCCCGAACCCCGATCCTCCCGTATTCCCTTTCCAGTCCATGCCGTGGGGAACTGAATCTACAACAGCCACATTTTTCACCCAGCTATTTTTAAAAACAGGGTAATCCGGAGCATTGTATTTTACCTGATAGGTCGGTAAAACCTGATTCTCGCCAATAGAAGCTGTTAATCCCAACATATCCCCGTGCTGATGATCCGGTTTTACGTCGCTGAGTCCGGCTGAAATACTCATATGGGCATATTCCGGGTTCCAGCCGCTTCGCATGATATAATATCCGGTGCTTTCCAAAGCCAGACTCCCATAATGCGGCTTTTTCTTCTCAGGGACCTCATTATTCAGCATTCGCGCCAAAAGCCAGAACCATTCAGGATCGGGATGGGCAGCGGCAAAATATTCCAAAACCGGATCCTGCAACAAAAGACTGCCTGCCTTAAAAATTCCTCCCAGATCATTCACTTTTTTCAAAAAATGATCTGTATCATCCTGAAGAACCGGAAGATTTTTATCCGGTTGGGCAATTTTTACAAGCACGTCAAACATCTCATTAAATTTTTTCTCAAAGAGTTCGGGAATATGAATACCATTTAACTTTGCCAGTTGATAAACCCTGAGATAATTTTCAATATCTCCAAAATGGTAATGTACTGATCGTTCAAACTGAAACCCATCATCATTGATTTCCCGGCGCATATGTTCAGTAAGCCATTTCAGGGACTGTTCAATCCAAATATCGGAAAAAGTAAAATCCTGAAGAAAGACAGCCAATTCAAAAAGAGCAACCAGTCCTTTTGTATGATGATTCCCTGAATTGTATTTTCTTGTTTGTTCCGTTAAATCAAAACCATGATAAATAAATGTTTTGATCAGGAGTTCCTGATTTTTTCGGGAATAATCCGGACTGTTATAATAGGCATGATGATTAAAAAGCCAGTTATGAACCCGCCGTCCTGCACGGTAATACTCAAAAATTCCGTTGCCTTTATCATCATATTCTCCGGATGCGTACGCCTGCATTAAATCCATCACCTGCCGGGTCCAGTAGTCCTTGTATTCCTTTTTATTCTCATGAAAGTAGATCAGTGTCATGTCCGCAGATTTCTGCTGGCGCGCAAGATGTCTTAATTCATAAGCCGTAACGTCTTCACCAAGCAGGTTCTTAAATGGAAGCTGCCAGGACGTTTCCGGCGCATATCGGGAAAAATGGTATTGAGCCAAAGACCGGTGTTGGCGTTCAAATATACCCGGATACGATAAATCATATTCCCTCATAAGGGACAGGAAGTTTGTCCAATCAAAATAATAACGGCTTTTTGATCTTTCTTTTAACGAATCTGTCAGTGCTTCCCATGCTTGTTCAATTTCTCCCTTTCTATACAATTCATAAACACTGTCAAGACCTGCCTTTTTTTTCAGGGATTCAAATATTATTGTATCATCAGGAATGGTCCCTTTTTTTGCGGCTTGCAATGAAAGTATCATCAGAAAAAAGAAAAACGCCATCTTAATAACAGATTTCATAATCCTACCTTATTTGACATACAATATTTTCAAAACTTTCTGGTTTCCGGCGGATTTTGCCCGAATTAGATAAACACCGGAACCGATATTTTCAGGAACCCAGTTTATACGAAATATTCCGGCAGGATGAACCGCATCATCCAGAGTTATCACCTTCCGTCCATCCAAACTGAAAACATCAATGGTTATGTGTTCTTTGGTTAACAATCGAATACTCAGTGAAATTGATCCGTTAAAAGGATTTGGATAAGCAGAAAGGGAAAATATGTCCGGCACAACCGGTGTTTGATCTGAACTCCTTTCTTCTTTGACCGATACAGGGATATTTTCAGCATAGGGTCCCACATCATTTTCAGTAAGGGGGATATTGAATATATTGCCGGTTCCGTCATGTTCAACAGCACCGCAATCACCGGGCAATGAACGGGTTAGTCCCATCAAATCCGTCGTCCAGGGCAAAGAGTCCAAATAAGCCAGTGCAGGACTGGC
>DKER01000001.1 GCA_002452555.1 Fidelibacterota bacterium UBA6817
CGGTGAACAGGAAAACGTTATTGGTGAGTTGTATGCGGTATTGTTGCATACCAGTGCAACACATGCCGGTTTTGAATTTTCCATCCTTCCGTGGAGGGATCGGGACTTTGGCATGAACCTTTCACCTCACGGCTGGTTTGCTGCTGAATACCGCATTCTTTTGAGGAATATGATGGTTCGGGAACAAAACGACACACTGCACCTTCTGTCTGCTGTTTCTCCGGAATGGGTGAAAAAAGGGGAGAAAATAACTGTACGTAATGCGCCTGTTCGTTTTGGAGACGTGAGTTTTTCCCTTATGTTCAAAAAGAGGTCGGCTGTTTTGGATCTGGACTGTCATTTTAAAACAGATCCGGCTGCAGTCATTCTTCACCTGCCGTGGTTTATGGACGTCAGCCGAATCATGGTTGGCAATGCGCCTCTTTTATTTAAAGATAATATGGTTTTTATTCCTGCCGGAACAAAACAGGTCGAAATTTTTTGGAAACCGATTAAAGGTCAACCCAGCATAAGTTTCAATCTTACCGTAGAAGAGTATAAACGGGAATACAAAAAACGGTATGAAGAATTTATTCGGAAAGGACATTAAACACTGTGGATATGTCTCATCGCATATATTCTCTTGATGTATTTCGCGGAGCTACAATTATGGCTATGATTCTGGTTAATAATGCCGGATCCTATGACAATGCATATCCGCCCTTGCTTCATGCCGCCTGGCACGGATGGACCATTACAGATTGGATATTTCCTTTTTTCCTTTTTATCATGGGAATATCCCTTGTCTTTTCGTTTGAAAACCGCCGCTCAAAAGGTCAAACACAGCATCAGTTAATTAAGCATACACTGAAGCGGTCAGCCCTTTTGTTTGCTCTGGGACTTTTTATCAACGGGTTCCCCTTCGGACTGATCCCGGGTTCTGAATTTTCTTTGGGAACCTGGCGTATTCCCGGGGTTTTACAACGAATTTCTCTGTGTTATTTGTCTGCCGGTCTTATTTTTTTATATAGCAGTTTACGGTATCGATGGTTTTGGATCGTTGGTTTGACTGGTCTCTATTGGATTGCCCTAAAATGGATTCCTGTTCCCGGGTATGGGGCAGGGATTCTGGAGCCCGAGGGAAACCTGGCATGGTTCATCGACTCCAGTCTTCTGGGAAATCATACATGGTTTTTTGCCCCGGTTAAAGGTTTTGATCCGGAAGGAATTCTCAGCACAATCCCGGCCATTGCCTCAACATTGCTGGGGGTTCAAACGGCTCATTGGCTTTTAAATAAAACAAATCGTTTGGATGTTACAAATAAATTGTTTGTAGCCGGCTTTATCTCACTCTTAATCGGATTAATCGTGAGTATCTGGCTCCCAATTAATAAAAATCTTTGGACCAGCTCCTATGTGTTTTTTATGAATGGCTGGGCTCTTATTTGCTTTGCTGTGCTGTTTTGGATTGTGGATGTCCGGGGAATTCGAAAAGGGACCAAACCGTTTGTGATCTTCGGAATGAATGCAATCACGGTTTTTACCTTATCTGAATTGTTAGCCGGATTATTATGGACAATTTCATGGAATAAGGAAAATGGTACTTTTACAACCCTTCATGATGCTTTGTATGAGTCTGTTTTTTTACAGATAGCAAATCCTGTTAATGCTTCTCTATTGTTTGCATTAAGCATCGTGGGAGTGATGTATTTTGTTGCACATATTATGTGGGAAAAGAAATGGTTTGTAAAAATTTAATGAAGCATATCGGTCAAATTCTTGCTATAACGGCCTTGGTGACTGTTTTACAGGGGTGTATCACGCAACAGGATGATATTTTAAGCTATGTGAATCCCTTTATAGGTACAGCCGGCGGCGGGAATACATTCCCGGGTGCCCTTGCTCCCTGGGGGATGGTCTCTGTCAGTCCCCATACAGATCTTTACGCGCCTTCCGGTTATAATCACGGTGAACCGTGGTTTTACGGTTTTGGGCACGTCCATCTAAGCGGAACGGGATGTTCAGATCTTGGCAGTATTATTATTACGGCAACACGAGATCTCATAAATCCCTATCCGGAAGGGTATAAGTGTTCATACAGCAATGAAAGAGCAGAACCGGGTTACTACGGAGTGCATCTCAATGAACCGGATCTGGATGTTGATGTAACTGCCGGAATACGCAGCGGTATGATTCGGTTCACCGCATCACAAAAAGGGAATGTAAGTCTGCTGATTGATGCAGGCAGAAGTCTGGTGCCAAGACAGGGGGGATTTGTACGGTTTGTTTCACCGGTTGAAATTGAAGGATACAATTTGTCCGGAGGTTTCTGCGGCGAGGATAATCAACACACGATCTATTTTGTAAGTCGTTTGGAAAAAGCTCCGCAAGAGTTTGGGACATGGATTGGTCAGACTGTCAGTAATGAAAAAATGCAGGAATCGAAAGATTCAGGCGTTGGAGCATGGTTGACTTACTCAATACAAAAAGGGGAGAGCATTTCTGTTAAAACGGGAATTTCTTATGTGAGTATTGAAAATGCCCGGGAAAACCTGGATCACGACGCTTCTGACATGGATTTTGCAGCGTTGCGGAATAAGACCCGAAAATTATGGTTCGAACAGTTATCTCGAATATCTGTCAAAGACGGATCAAATGCAGATAAAATAAAATTTTATTCCTCGCTTTATCATTGTTTGATCCATCCGAACATTATCAATGACCATAACGGCGAATATCCTCTTATGGGGAGACAGGGTATGGGCAAACAAACCGACAGAGACCGGTATTCCGTGTATTCCCTATGGGATACGTACCGAACCTTGCATCCGCTTTTAACTCTGGTCTATCCCGAACGTCAGGCAGCCATGATTCAAACGATGATCGATATGTATGAAGAATCGGGTTTTCTTCCCAAATGGGAATTAGCCGGAAATGAAACCTTTATGATGGTTGGGGACCCGGCTGCTATTGTTATTGCTGACAGTTATGTTAAAGGTGTTCGGAATTTTGATATTGAAAAAGCAATGCAGGCTGTTCTGAAACCTGCACAGGTAAAACCCGGGGAATCAGCACCTCCAATCCGTGCAGGATACCATGAATTGCTGGAATTCGGTTACATTCCATTTGAACAGGATACAAGTACGGACTGGTGGGTTTGGGGTCCCGTTTCAACAACGCTGGAATACAATCTGTCCGATTATTCCATTGGTGTTTTAGCCCGGGAAACCGGTCATCATGAAACAGCCGATAGATTCTTTGAGCGGGCTAAGGCATACCGGCAACTTTTCGATCCTGAAACACAATTCATCCGTCCCAAACTGAAAAACGGACATTGGATGGAACCGTTTAACCCCCTTGAAACAGAAGGTTCCGGTTATTGGGAGGGCTCTGGCGGACCGGGATATGTGGAAGGAAATGCCTGGAATTATACCTGGTTTGTTCCCCATGATATTCCCGGNNNTGCTTTTCAGAAGGACATTTTACCATTAACAATGAACCCGATATTGCATACCCCTACCTTTTTACATATGCTCCGGGATTTGAACACCATTGTACGGCTTTTGTCCGGGAAATTATGCTGAATGATTTTGGAACCGGTCCAGACGGGTTGCCCGGCAATGACGATGCCGGTGCCATTTCTGCATGGTTTGTCTTTTCAGCTCTGGGGTTTTATCCCGATTGTCCGGCCACGGAATCTTATCGGCTCGGCTATCCTTTGTTCGATAAAATTGTCGTAAAACTTGATCAGAAATTTTATTCCGGCAGTGAAATTGTCATAGAAAAAAGGGGGATTCCCGAACGATCACCCTCCCAAATATCAATTGTTCAAGATGGTGAGACTGTCAAGGGATGGGATGTTTCCCATGAGAGCTTAACGAAAGGGTCGTATCTGACTTTTTTTAATTCTGAAAATCACAACGGAGAGTAAAGTTGAATCATGTCTATAAAATTTTATTGGTTTGTTTGATGTGCATTGGCTGCATTTCGACCAAACATAACAATAAAACAAATCAGACATATATTATACATCCGGATGGTGTTTCAGTAACTCTTGAAACCGGAACCCTCAATCTGAAAGTATGTTCGGATAAGATTATCAGGGTTCTTTTCGAGCCCCAGGGTGTACAAAAAACAGACAGCAGTCTTATTGTCATTGGGGAATGGGAAATTCCGAAATTTGAAACGAATGTAAAACATGACACAATTGAAATTTTAACCGATCATATATTGGCCAGAGTGAACCTAAGAACCGGAGCCGTTTCTTTTTTTAATGATAAGCAGGAATTGTTATTTGCCGAACATCCTGAAATTCCCCGGTTATTTACTCCGGCACAGGTCTTGGATGAAATGACGCATCATGCCATGTGGAATATTCGCTTTTCAGATATGGAAGGGCTTTACGGCCTTGGACAGTTCCCTGAAGGAATCATGAATTACCGGGGACATCGTATCGTTATGACGCAGGAGAATATGACAGTATCCGTTCCCTTTCTTCTGTCTGATCGGCGCTATGGCCTGTTGCCGGATCATTATTGTAAACTTATTTTTAACGATTCGCCCGACAGCAGTTATTTCTGGTTTGAGGTTGCAGATGTTCTGGATTATTACTTTATGACCGGTGACGATATGGACGATGTAATCCGTGCTTATCGGGAAATTACCGGATCTGCACCCCTGTTCGGCAAATGGGCTTACGGCTATTGGCAGTCTAAAGAGCGGTACAAAACACAGGAAGAATTGCTCGGGATTGCCCGTGAATTCAGAAATCGTCAAATACCCGTTGATAACATCATGCAGGACTGGCTTTTCTGGGGTGAGGATCCTTCTCTCTGGAATGCCATGACATTTGATACTGCCCGCTATCCGGACCCGGATCTCATGATTCAGGAATTACATGATTCCTTGAATGTTCACCTGATGATCAGTATCTGGCCGGTGATCGGGTATGATACGGAGTTATACCGGGATATGTATCCTGCCGGATTGTTGTTTGAGCCTTTTCATTGGACCGACGGACATACGTATGATGCATATCATCCGGGTGCACGGAATATCTACTGGAAACATGTGAATCAAAAACTTTTTTCCAAAGGCATCGATGCGTATTGGATGGATGGCACAGAACCGGAAATATTTGTGGCCCCTCATGAACGATCCATCAAAAGTGCCCGCAGGAATTACCTGGGAACCATGGCCCGGTATCTGAACACTTATTCCCTTATGTCAACGGGCGGCGTGTACCGGGGACAGCGTTCAGCAAATGAAAATAAAAGGGTTTTTATCCTGACCCGGTCAGCTTTCCCCGGGCAACAGCGTCATGCTGCAGCCACATGGTCCGGCGATATTGTTGCCGGTTGGGAAACATTCAGAAATCAAATACCTACCGGATTGAATTTTTGTATGGCCGGTATTCCCTATTGGTCCAATGACATCGGCGGATTTCATGTAACACGGTATGGCGCGTTTCCCGGAGGCTGTGATAACCCGGGCTATCGTGAACTTTATGTGCGCTGGTTTCAGTATGCTGCGTTTCAACCGGTGTTCAGAGCCCATGGAACGGATACTCCCCGAGAAATTTGGCGTTTTGGCCAACCCGGTGATTGGGCCTATGATGCACTCATGCTTTATCTGGATTTGCGATATCGATTGATGCCCTATATCTATTCAATGGCCTGGAAAGTTACTGAGAACAGCTACACTATTATGCGTGGACTCCCAATGGATTTTACGAACGATCCGGAAGTCCGGTCAATTGATGATCAGTTTATGTTTGGACCGTCCCTGATGATCGCTCCTGTTACAGATCACATGTACTATGGGGAAGATTATTATAATGAAGCTGTTCCTGCCGAATGCTTCATAACCGAAGAGGGGAAAAAGGGATTTTTTAATGCCCGGTATTATAACGGCCGGAATTTGGACACCCTGATGGTGGATAGCTTACTGAGTATTCCCGTTTTTGATGTCTACCTGGGGAAAGATCTGCCGCCTCAGGTTCACTGGGACCGCAACAGCATGTCATGGTCCGGTTTTATTCAGCCCAAAATCAGCGGCGAATACGAATTATGGCTTACAAGTGATGATGCCGTCCGGTTCGTTTTTAACGGAACAAAACTGGCTGAACATTGGAATGACAAGGGTGCAGATAGTACCTATCGCTTTTCTATACCCCTTGAAGCAGAAAAACGTTACCCCTTCAGGATTGAACAATCACGGCAGGCCGATGCGACAAAGCTCCGGTTGGCCTGGCGGACTCCGGATATGAATTCACGAAAATATAACCCGGAATCCGAATGCGGTACCCGCCGGCTCTATCTTCCCGGCGATACGGAGTGGTATGATTTTTGGACCGGTGAAAAGTTTGCGGGAGG
>DKER01000063.1:0-20001 GCA_002452555.1 Fidelibacterota bacterium UBA6817
CGGTTACAACCGGTCATATTGCTCGAAAACTTGGGCTTGCCCGAAAGATTACGGCTTGCAGAATAGCAGAAGATGCTGCAATGGGTGCCCATATAAGCACATTGGGCATGTTTGAACAGGGATTTTATAATACACTGGGGTTTGGCACGGCCTCATATATTCACATCACAACATTTCAGCCCTCTTCCCTTAAAAGACTGCCCAAACATCGTATTCCCTGCCGGCTTACGGCTAAAGATGCTGAAGAAATTCACGCAACGCGGATGTTGCAGATGCCTTGTCACGGTAAGGCATATCTGCCTTTTGAACATACATTGGCAGAAATTAACTGGAAAAAAAGCAACTTCGGATTAGGCTTCAGAGATAAAAACGGCACATTAACCCACCATTTGTGGCTTTCCGGGAAGGGTAAGGAACAAGGACCATATAAAGTTGAATGGATGGCCTATCAAAATACCGACCAAATGCTGGAATTACTCTCTCTGCTGAAAAGTATGGGAGATCAGATTCACTCGGTACAAATGTTCGAACCGCCGCATATCCAATTCCAGGATATTCTGGATAAACCTTTTTTCTTTCGTTCCATAACAAAAAATTCCACTCACGAATCAGGAATGAAAACGTCTGCTTTCTTTCAGATCCGAATTCTGAATCTTGAAGAAACATTGGAAAGGACAGTTTTAAACTGTGATGATTTTCAATTTATTCTCAAACTCAATGATCCTATTGAAACGTTCTTACCCAAAGACAGTCCATGGAAGGGGTGCGGTGGCACGTATCTGGTGACGCTGGGTAAAAAATGTTCAGCCGTAAAAAACCCCGGCCGCCATAACCTGCCGATCATGGAATGTTCCGTCAATGCATTTTCAAGGATTTGGCTGGGAGTAAGACCGGCCTCTGTTTTGAAAGCAACAGATGATATTAACGGTGAACCTGAGCTTATTGAAAAGCTGGATTTGGCTTTTGCCCCTCTGCCTGTACCACATTTTTACTGGGAGTTTTAATATGAATTCTGAGTATGTCTACCCTATTCAATTTCGTGAACTTCGCACAGACGTATCCTTACTGGATAAAAAAAACTGGGAAGGATTGATGCCGGTTCAGCTGTTGCAAATCAGACCTGAAAGCAGTGACCATTTCCCTCCTACAGAAGTCCGTCTTTTCAGGGATTCACAGGCACTCTACGGAAAATTTTCCGTTCAAGACCGTTACGTGCGATGTGTGCAAACCGGTTACCAGGCAAAAGTCAGCAAAGACAGTTGCGTGGAATTCTTTTTAAAACCGGAAGGATCAACAGGGTATTTCAATTTTGAATTCAACTGCGGCAGCAATCTGTTATGTTATTATATTCGAAATCCAAAAAAGAAAGACGGAAAACGAATAGATTATGATGTTCTCTCGAAAGAAGACCTGATGATGGTCCAAAGGGAGAGTACCCTTCCGATGGTAATAGAAAAGGAATTGACAGAAGACATTTATTGGGAACTGGCTTTCAGAATTCCTTTTGCACTAATACAAAAATATACACCCTTGTCGAGCCAAACATTTAACGAAACCTGGCATGGAAACTTTTATAAATGCGCTGATGAAACATCCATGCCTCACTGGATCAGCTGGACTCCGTTGCCGGAAAAGAATTTTCATTTACCGGCGTATTTTGGAGAATTACGATTTAAAGATAAGGATCAGAAATCGATACCCTGTGAAGCGGGTGAACTGTTCGAACCGTGAACTGCGCACCGTGATTTCGGTGCATAGCGTATATTGAAAATCTCTGAGGTTGTAGGACAATATTCTGTCGGGAGTTTCTTTGTTTCCGAACAAATTTCAAACCGTCTGACACCTTTAGGCATTTCAAAATCCCTGACAGGAAGCCCAAGTTCATCATAAATATTTTTCATAAAAACGGCCCATATCGGCAATGCAGCAACTGATCCGGCCTGACCATCGCCGAGAGAAACACGGGGATCGTCAACGCCGACCCAAGTCCCGGCAACAATATCCCGGGTAAAACCGATAAAAAGTGCGTCGGTATAATTTTGGGTTGTTCCCGTTTTCCCCCCTGCAGGAATATTAAAATGATATTTCCATCGGGCACTGCCGCCCGTTCCCGCATCAACAACAGTTCTGAGCATATCCGTCATGATGTAGGCCGTTTCCTGACTCAGCACTTCCCGGCTCTCCCTGGGGCTCCGGTAAATTTCATTGCCGTTTCTGTCCAGAACTCTTTGTATGGCATAGGGTTTATTCCAAACACCTTTGTTGGGATAAATTGCAAATGCCGCAACCAGTTCTGACAGTTTGGCCTGTGACGTTCCCAGCGATATGGATTCCACGGCATCAATACGCGTTGTTATACCCATATCCCGGGCATATTTTCGTACAACAGCCGGCGTAACTTTTTGTGCCCAGCGTATTGAAACCAGGTTTGTAGACCACTGGATTCCCTCTCTCATGGTCACAAAACCGCCGGTTTTCTTATTGTAATTGGTCGGCGTCCACCGGG
Organism: Fidelibacterota bacterium UBA6817; assembly: GCA_002452555.1. Lineage (GTDB taxonomy): Bacteria > Fidelibacterota > Fidelibacteria > Fidelibacterales > Fidelibacteraceae > Fidelibacter. The sequence continues at coordinate 2,507 of DKER01000063.1, forward strand.
TTCCGTCCCCTTCAATAATGACTACCGGCTGATTCAACACCTCATCTGCCGGAGAAAAACCGTTATCAATGGCAGCCGTGTAAACGAAGGGTTTGAATGTTGAACCGGGCTGTCTTTCGGCTTGAGTTGCTCTGTTCCATTTGGTCTGATTGAAATCAAGACCGCCAATCATAACAAGGATGGCACCTGTTTCAGGGTTGACAGCAAAAAAACTTCCCTGAACAGTCTTTTGACTCTCGGGTAAGAGATTATAGAGCGAGTCATTGGAAATATTGAAAACCAGAGAGTCTTCCAGCCCTAAAAGCATCTGCATTTCTGCCCGGTTGGTTTTTAGTCTCCGTTCAAGCTTTTTTTGCTGGAAACGAATATGATTTTCAAGAGCTTCTTCCGCAATCATTTGCATACGACTGTCAAGAGTCGTATAAATTTCCAGCCCATCACGGTAAATGTTGATATTGTAACGACTACTCAGATCAGAGATTTCCTGACGGATGTATTCGGTAAAATAGGGTGCAATACCCAGCGTTTCGGTCCGAGGGGTTACATTGGTTGGCTGATTCAGAGCATTGGCATAATCCCATTTGTTAATTTTTTCCGTAACGACCATATTTCTCAAAACAAGGTTTCGTCTCTGAATGGCTATATTCGGATTTACAAGAGGGGAAAAGCGTGCCGGTGCAGGCAAAAGACCAATTATCATTGCACCTTCATCAATATTCAGATTCTGCACATCTTTATTGAAATAGAGTTTGGAAGCCGCTTGAATTCCGTATGTTCCATGGCCTAAATGAGCAGAATTCAAATACATTTCCAGGATTTCATCTTTCGTATATGTCTGTTCAATCTTTATGGAAACTATTAATTCTTTCAGTTTACGAATGTAGGAGCGCTCCATGTTCAGGTGAAGTGTTCTGGCAAGTTGCTGTGTTATCGTTGATGCTCCGCCATATCCGACAACGAATGCTTTGAGTGTCCGTTTTAAATTCATACCCCAGTGATCATAGAAATCCCTGTCTTCTGTTGCCAGGAGGGCATTGACCACATGCGGGGGAATTTCTTCCAGGGGGATCAGAACTCTGCGCTGCGTGTAAAATTCCTTCAAGACTGTCCCGTCTGAGGCATATACCCGGGATATGAGCTCCGGTTCAAATTTTTCCAGTTCTTCAAGTCCGGGCAGATCCCGGCTCAAAAATTCATACGCGATAAGAAGCATGGCAAATCCGGCCATCATAATTATAACTGATATAAAGAAATCTTTTACAAGATAGTGGTGTTTTTCTTTTCGCTTCATGTTCAAATATACCGGAATTTCAATTCAATCCAAACGGTAAGAATGAGCTTTTGTTCCTAAGTATAAACGAGAAAATGGGAATAAGTCAGGACAGATATTGATCAATGACTTCCTGCGAAACGGCTTTTCTCCGTAACATTTGCAACGTTCTCAAACCGGGTGGCGGCAAAAGGCCGTTATCCGCTTCAATCGTTTTTTTCAACTCACAAATGATGTGTTCCTTCGCCATTGGAAAAAGAAATCGTATTTCGTCTTCAGTTGATATGTTTGCAAAGACTTCCGGAGATTTGCCGCGGCTGATCCTGACAAAATGTCCATGAGAAAGGATTTGTTTCCACTGATCTTTACAGATACGCCCTCTGTTTTTCATTTCAAGTTTGATCGTTAAACTCATTTCTGGGAAATACAACGGAGATAATTCTTCTGTCAAATCAGGCAAGTGAAAACTGTTTGGCATCTTTTTATGAGGGATAAAATATGAAGGACAAAAGAAAAAAAACGGGATATATTCCTTGACCCAACCGTTTTTCTCTGCAAAATCCAGGATAATTCTGTACAGAATACGGTTTTTTGAACAGGGGGAGATAAAAAACCAATGTTTTTCAGACAGTTTATGATAGACAGATCCGGCAATTTTATTTGATTCATTCAGAAGATTTTTTTCGGGAAGAATTTTATATGAAATACTGTCTGCTTCAAGGGAAAGACAGATATCGCACCCGTCACAATTTTTAAACAGGGCTTTTTCGTCAAAATAATCCAGAATTTTTAAGCGTCTGCACATAGAACCTGTAACATATGATTCCATATCCGCATATTTATCCGTCTGCAGTTCGGCATATTTTTTCAACGAGAGAAAATCGGATACAACTTTTGCACTTTGCTGAAGTATGCCTTCTTTGTTTTCAGGTATATAGCGTTTAAGGTAATCCGGAAACTCTTCAGGGATACTGTCCTTTGCGACTGCATTGTATACATCATCAATCTGCCAGTTATGGCCTGACAGAAATGCATGCTGAATGTCCCGGTCTTCCGGGCAGAAAAGAAGAATACAGAAAGAAGCATTCCGATCGCGACCTGCACGGCCTGCTTCCTGATAATAATTTTCAAGATTTCCGGGAATCTGGTAATGAATTACAAACCTCACATCCGGTTTATCAATACCCATTCCAAACGCATTCGTTGCCACTATCAGGGAACGGCGTCCCGAAACCCAGTCCTCCTGGGATTTTCTTCTGTGTTCGGGTGAAAGACCGGCATGATACATGCAAACATCCGCTCCCCACATATGTAAAATCCCGGCTATCCTTTCAACGTCATTTCGGGTTGAACAATACACGGCACCACACCCTTTCATATGAGACAGAATGCGTTTCATTTGATACAATTTCTGAAGCGGGTTTTTTAAGGAATAAGCCAGATATTTCAGGTTGGGACGGTCAAAAGTCGATTTAAAAACCATGGTCTCTTCCCATCCCAAAGCAACTTTCATATCCTGTAATGTTTCCCGGGTTGCCGTTCCCGTAAAGGCGGCGCGGTACGGTATTTCGTAATGATCCATAAACGGACCGATTTCCATATATGAAGGCCGGAAATCGTGTCCCCACTGTGAAATACAGTGTGCCTCATCAATAGCAATAAACCGCGGACGGGTTTTGTCAAGCGCCCTATGCAATTCAGGAGAAGAGAGCCGTTCAGGTGCAATAAAAACCATTGTATATTCACCGTCAACCAAGGCTTTTATCCTTCGTTTTCTTTCCTCCTCAGGAATCGCTGATGATATAAACGTTCCGGAAATACCTAACTCATGGATTCTTTTCACTTGATCTTCCATTAACGCAACCAGAGGTGTTATGACCAGTGTCAGTCCGCCGACAAATAATGCCGGCAGTTGAAAGCACAGGGATTTCCCGCCGCCGGTAGCTAAAACCGCCATCACATTTTGTCTGTCCAGTATTCCCTGCACAATTTCTTTTTGCATAGGACGAAATCCGGGCAAACCGAATCGTTCAATCAGTCGCTTTTCCAACCTGTCCATATCATAGTTTAAACAGACTGACCCATGTAATAAAATTAATTCGTTTTAGATAATATACCTTTGCTTTAATATTAACTTTGCAGGCATGCTTGAACATGAATAAATTTATCTATGGAATCCATTTTTTTATGGCCTCTCATTATCTTTCTTTTCCTTCTGTTTGTCCGGGTATTATTTGTCCGAAATGTTACATCCCGTGATATTTTTTCTGAAATCCTGATCCTGACAATATCACTCTTATGCGGAATTTTTCTGGGACCTAAAGGGATGGGGCTATTTACGGATCATCTGAATATACAAATATCCCCCTTTCTCCTTTTTGCACTCGGCTTTCAGGGATTATACTGGGGATTGTTTTCAAGCGTGAGGGATATTGAGATTTTTAATAAAAATTTGCGCCGCTTCGCTGCCCTGCACACGTTTTTTATTTTCACTTTCATGCTTGCTGCCGGTTTCAACCTGCTTTATTTTGCCGGATTCCAGTCATGGGAAGTTCTGATAGGAGGAATTGTTATTTCTCTTTCTCTCACGCAAGTGTCGTCTGCTTCTATCCGTTTTCTTGAAAAAACACAAAATTATTCTTACTCCTTCGCCGTTTTATTCAAGGCTATCTCCGGGATGAGCGGTTTGCTTACGATTTTACTTTTTGGCTTACTGTCACCTATCGGAACTACCGCTTCTTTACCGTCATATATTCTTCTCCTTCTTATGGAAATTGCCGTTTCTGTTATTATGGGATTTCTGGTATCATATGGTCTCATAAAACTTCGATCCGATCCGGAAGATTATCTCATCTGGCTTCTGGGTGTTTTATTTCTCAATTCAGGATTTGCATATACGTTTGGTTTCAATCCTCTTTTTATGAACCTTACAACCGGGACAATCATTTCATACCGATGTGAAAATAAACAAAAGATCCGGGAAACGATAAAACCCCTGGTCAGACCGGTTATTTTGTTTCTTCTCTTGTATCTTGGAGCAAATATAAATCTTCACCCGTTCATTACGCCGGTAATTGTTCCTGGGGCATTATTGATCCGATATTTTTTAAATCAATGGTCTTTTCGTCGTTTTTTCACAAAAGCCGTTATTGAAGCAGAGAGAATTCGCCCGGTGCTTCCTCTCCTTATGCCTCTGGGAGCACTGAGTCCGGCCATTGGCGTGTATTTGATCATGGTTTCATCATCTGCTTATTCAGGTGTTATTGCAGGCAGCCTGGCCTTTGCTTACATCGTCAGCTATACAATCTTATTATTTTTAATGAAAAATGAGGATAATCAATGGCAATAATCCTCATTATCCTGCTTACAATTCTCGCAGCACTGGCACAATGGCTGGCTGTTTACCTGAATCTGCCAACCATTGTAAATCCGGCTATTCTCCTGGGAATTATCCTCATATCCGGCGCCGTTGCAGGACATACAATAAAAAGTAAAATTATACCAACCATCACAGGGTTTGTTTTATACGGAGTGCTTATCGGTCCCCATGCACTAAAATTGATAACGTCTGATACCATACGATCTTTGGATTTTATCCATTTTCTGTCACTATTTTTCATCGCTTTTCTTGCAGGCGGTCGCCTGAATATAAGGGAGCATAAAAATTTTTATTCTCTGGTTCCTGTCATCTCCCTTGCTCAACTGACATCCACAATTATTCTAACAGGACTCGTTATGTGGATTTTTTCAAAGAATATCTTATTAAGAACAGGCAGTCCTGTATCAACTACAATGATAATCATAACGGGATTAATTCTCGCCTCGAATTCCACGGCTGCCATTCTTGCAATCAGCCTTGAAAACCAGCCCCGGAAACATTACAAAGATTTCCTCCTTGCAACTTCTCTCACAACCAATATTATTGTTATGATTTTTTTTGTGGGAAAGGCAGTTTTATTTCACAATTACGATCAAACATCACACGCCTTATCGGCAGGATCAGTGATACTGCAGATGACAGTTCATTTTGTTTCGGCTGTTTTAACAGGAGTCATCCTGGGTTTTCTGTTTGTCTTTATATTATCTCGATTCCGCCGCGAATTTCTGTTTTTTATTCTTCTCATTTCCATAGGGGCTTATGTTACGGCTTATAATTATCTCCCTGAATCACTGATTGCTTTTATTACAGCCGGTATCATTCTGAGGAATTTTAGCCGGCAGGGCAATTATTTCATGAAAAATCTTGAAAATTATTCCTTTCCCCTTTTCATTGTTTATTTTACCATTACCGGCGCCGGATTAAACCTTTCACTACCAAATCTGTTAATCCCTCTCTTGATTGTCCTCTTTCTGATTCGTTTGATAACCCTCAGCTCCGCAACAAATCTTGCACTCAGGCTCAGCGGAGAAAACCGTAAAACGGCAACAGGGATGTCTTTGGCTTTTCTGCCTCAATCCGGACTCACTGTCGGGCTTCTCTCAAGTCTTACACTATTTCAGGAGTCTTTGATAACCCGCGAACTCTATGCTGTTTTAATGTGGATCACTTTTTTAAATTTGTTGGTCGGACCGCCTGTTTTAAAACATGTTATGAGTAAACTAAAAACCCTTCGAAATGCATGAAAATTGACATAGACCATTTGTTCTCAGGCCAGGAAAGGCTGATACACTGCTTACATATAATCGGACAGGAAGGCGAAAAAGCCGATTACGAAACCTATATTGTCGGCGGAATTGTTCGTGATGCATTTATGGGAAAAACGATCACCGATCTGGATGTGGTTGTAATTGGTGATGCTGTGGCTTTTGCAGAACGCATTGCGAAACGGCTCAAAGCAGGACCGGTAGTCAAATTTGAACAATTTGGCACGGCAATGATTCCCCATGAACCGTTCCGTATTGAGATCGTGACCGCAAGAAAAGAAGTGTATCAGAAAGAATCCAGAAAACCGGATGTTACATTTACGGATTTAACGGAAGATCTCCGGCGCCGTGATTTTACCATAAATGCCATGGCCATTGATATCCGCCCGAAACAATATGGGGATTTTTATGACCCGTTTAACGGTATTCGGGATTTAAAAGTGGAAGTCCTCCGTACTCCGCTTGAACCGGAAGAAACGTTTTATGATGATCCCCTTAGGATGATGAGGGCTATACGTTTTGCTTCGCAATTCAGTTATAGAATTGCCGATCCTGCTTTTGCAGCTATAAAAAAAATGGCTGAACGGATTAAAATCATAAGTCTTGAGAGAATCAGGGATGAGCTGATCAAGATTTTAATGTCTCCAAAGCCGTCAATCGGACTTCTTTTAATGGAAAATACAGGCCTTATGCCCTTAATCCTGCCTGAGATCAGCGTTATGAAAGGGATTGAGGAAAAAAATGGTTACGGACACAAAGATGTGTTTTACCATACGATACAGGTTGTTGATAATGCTGCTGCTTTGACAGACAGCCTGATTATACGACTTGCTGCATTGTTTCATGATGTGGGAAAACCTCCGACTAAACGGTTTTATCCGAACTTGGGGTGGACATTTCACGGTCATGAAGATGTGGGAACCCGAATGTTTGAATCAATCGGACGGCATCTGAAACTGCCGGGGCGGCAGGTCAAAGAGATTAAAAAATTAATACGACTTCACCTCAGACCCATCGCTATAGCGGGAGAAGAAGTAACAGACAGTGCTGTTCGCCGCCTGCGAGTGGAAGCCGGTGATTCTATTTATGATTTGCTTACCCTCTGCCGGGCTGACATTACCTCCAAGAATCCGGAAAAAATCAAGCAGTATCAGAATAATTTTAATGACGTTGAAAACAGAATAATAACCGTGGAAGAAAAGGATAAACTCCGTGCTTTTCAGTCTCCGGTTCGGGGAGATGAAATTATGCAATTCTATAATATTAAACCCGGACCGCTGGTGGGAAAGATAAAAGGGTTGATAGAAACGGCAATTTTGGATGGTATTATTCCCAATGATTATGAAGCGGCAAAAAACTGGCTGACAGAAAACGAGAAGGATTTACTAAAAAAAGCATCCGCATCATAATTCTTGTTCATGATTGCTTATCATTAATCATTTCCCAGTTTGTCATACCAGTATCGTTTTAGTAAAATTGTTGTAAAAACTGCCACAATGAGCCATAAAACCATATTTCTCCAGTATTTCATCACCATAAATACTGGAACGGCCGCAAGGCTTAACTGCCATACAATACCAAAACAAATAGTCATCATATCCCGCTTAAAAGAAGATGGAATGAAATCGGGATTTTCTGTGATAACCTGTTTTTTTACGGGTCCCCAGAACCCCCACGGCTTAACCTTCCTGTAGAAATCACTGAGAATTTCATCCGGCTCAGCCTGTGTGGCAAGACTTGCCGTAATAGTGCAAACCAGCGATGTCCCGAAAACAACCGGAAAAGTAATAAGGGGATGAAGTCCGGGCATTAGAACCGGTAAAATAACCGCAGCACTCATTCCGCCTATCATTCCCCCAAAAAATCCGTTACCATTCATACGCCACCAATACCATTTTAGCATATTAGGGGCAGCATATCCGCCCCATAAACCGGAGACTATCCACATCATGGCATGATTGATGGAATCTGCCATGAGTCCGAAAAAGATACCCAGAAGCACCAGGAAAAGAGATGCAATGTAGGACATCAGGATTAATTTTTTATCGTTTGCATCCGGGTTGAGATATCGTTTGTACAAATCATTTACCAGATATGCGGCACCGCTGTTTACCGTACTGTCAAACGTGGACATAAACCCGGCCAAAAGACCGGCTAAAATCAGCCCCAGCAGACCGGCAGGTAAAAACTGCCGAATAACAAAAGGGAGGATTTGTTCGTAATCCACAGAACTGCCCATAGCCTGCATTTCCGGTATAAAGAATTTAACGGCGATTAATGTAATCCCCATAATCATAATCCATCTGGGAATCAGAGTAACAGAGACCATTCCGCTCATAAGGGCACTTTCCTTAGGCGATTTGGTTGCAAGAATTCTCTGCATATCATAACCGGGAGACGGTCCGGCGCTGCTGACCAGAAATCCTTTGAAAAGAAGTCCCATCATAATGATACTGAAAAATTCCCAGCCATCGGTCAATATCCGGTTATGGGCTGACGGAAGGCGTGTGCTCCAGTCAATGCCCAGCCTTGCTCCAAAACGAAAAGTGTCCCACCCGGCAGGAACAAGTTGCGCCAGTTCACCGGGTTGAATTCGGTTCATCGCGATGATTCCCAACGCAATCCCCGCAGCACTCAGCAGCACAAACTGGATAATATCGGTAATCACAACACTATACATACCGCCCGTAATGACGTAAACGGCTGTAATACTCATAAAAAGAATGGCATACATATCGGGACTCAGATCCCAGGGCAAAAAAGTGGCGGCAAATTTCCCGATCCCCTGGAAAGCATAGGTTAAAAAACCGATTACAGAAACCAGCGCAAAGACCGTTACAGCCAAGCGGGCAAGTTCTCCGCCCCGTCGACTGAAACGCGTTCCCATCCATTCTGCACCTGTTAGCACATGACTTCTCCGTATCCATATTGACAAATAGACCATCATAAAGATCTGATTAAATATTGGCCATTGCCATTGAAGCAGAATGCCTTTCAACCCATAAACAACCATTACATAAACGACCCACATGGTTCCGGTGATATCAAACATGGACGAAGCATTGGAAACACCCAGCCAATACCAGGATACCCGATTCCCGCTGAGAAAATAACTTTTCATGTCTTTCCCGGCTTTTCTGGAAATGACTATTCCAATACTTACAATCATAACGATGTAAATAACCACGATTCCCATATCAAGAAATGACATACTCAGAGCTCCTGTTATCGTGTCAATTTAAAAGCAGAAAATCACCCGGATTTTTGTTTAAACGCAGGATTGTCCCGGCGGTTGCTGATCCAGTTTTTCATCACTTTATAGNNCAGCAGTTTCCTCGGTCCCTGCCGCGACAGCCATATCAGAAAACGGTTGTTAAAACCGGGAATACAAACAAATTTTCCTCGTTTAAGACATCGAATCGTTTCTTTCACAACATCCTGGGGGGTATGGGCTTTTTCAAAACCGGATTTTTTATATACCTTCTCTGCTTTGTAACCCATACGCGTGTGAAAGTCGGTGATTGTCATCCCGGGACAAAGAGCTATAATTTTAATGCCGTCATCCTGATATCGAACTGCAAGAGACTCGGAAAAGTTGATCATGAAAGTTTTGGTAGCTGAATACATCGTGTGACCGGGATACGGAAAAAATCCCGCAACCGATGCAACATTAATAATTGTGCCTCTTTTTGATGCCAGCATTGTCTGAAGTGCGGCATGAGTGAGGCGTACCATAACATCGCAATGGACAGACAACATGGTGCGGTGGATCGTCAGATCCCGTTCATGAAAAGCACCATAATAGGCAAAACCGGCATTATTAATGAGAACACTTGCATTGTTGTCTTTTCTGAGATCTGTCTCAATTTGTGAAACGATTGATTCATCGGTTAACTCGCCAAGATAGAGACTGTATTTAACAGAATACTTTTTTTTCAGTCCTTCAGCAACGTTTCTCAGTTTATCCTCCCGGCGTCCTGTTAAAACAAGATCAAATCCCCGGGACGCATAATATTCAGCAAAGGCAGCACCGATTCCACTGGTGGCCCCTGTTATCCATGCTGTTTCAGTCATCGTTGATACCCCTTCTGTGTATTTGAGATGAAAAATACGTAGATTATTCAAAAAATAAAGGATGAATATGTCAGATATCAGCAGACTTTTACAACAGTTCCCCAGGGAAAAGGTCAGCCTGTTACCCACACCCTTTCACCGTTTGGACAGACTTTCAGAAATGACAGGTTGTGAATTGTGGATCAAACGGGATGATCTGACCGGATTCGGTTTAAGCGGGAATAAAACCCGTAAGTTTGATTTTCTCATTGCAGATGCCATGAAACAGGGATGTGATACACTGATAGGTATCGGAGCCAATCAATCCAATTTCTGCAGGATATTATCGGCTGTTGGAACACGCTTCGGTTTGGATGTTCATCTGATACTGAGCGGCGAAAAACCGGACAAACCAACAGGAAACCTTCTGATTGACAATCTTTTGGAAGCAACAATTTACCATGTGCCCAGGACAGAACGGGATAAAAAAGCAAACATGGTATATGAAGAACTCACATCCAAAGGCCGGCGTGTATACTTTATGCCGCCCGGCGGTTCAACGCCTGTTGGCTCGTTGGGTTATACAGCCGGATTTGATGAAATTTTAAAAGATATTAAGCAGAGCGGAATCAATTTCAGGCATATAATCCATGCATCTTCATCAGCCGGGACACAGGCTGGTCTTGTTTTAGGGCAGGCAATAACCGGCTGGGATGGCAGGATAACCGGGATCAGCGTAGACGTCCCCGAAAAAGAGCTGTCAAAAAATGTCTATCAGCTTGCATCGGAAGCCGGTGCCATGATGGGAGTATCCGTGAATCCAGATCTCGTTCATATTGACGGGAAATATATTGGTGAAGGGTATGGCATTCCCACAAAAGCATGCCTTGCCTCTATAAAATCATTTGCCTTTAATGAAGGAATTTTTCTGGATAATGTATACACCGGTAAAGGCGCTTCAGGATTATTGGATTATTGTGATAAAAAAATAATCACACCGGAAGAACCGGCAATTTTTATTCACACCGGCGGTTTTATCCAGTTATTTGAATAAAAAACGCCTCTTAAAGAGGCGTTTATTCATTTTATTAATGTTTTGCTTTTATTTATTCAACATTGTTATCGGTATAGAGTTTATCAATTTCTTTTTTATACCGTTCTTCCACAACTTTACGTTTAATCTTCAGGCTGGGTGTTAGTTCACCGCTGCTGATGGTAAAAGCTTCAGGAATCAGAAGGAATTTCTTGATCTGTTCGTAGCGTGCCAAAACAGACTGACGGGTTGCAATATCTTCTGCAATAGCATCAATTAACTCTTTTTGTTTAAGCAATTCTTCGTAATTCTGAGTCAGGCCTTTGTCGGCAGCCCATTTTTCCACCACATCTTTAGCGGGAACAATAACAGCCACCAGAAAATTGCGTCGATCCCCGATTACAACAATCTGATCAATAAAGGGCGACTGTCCCAGAAGGTTCTCAATATTTGCAGGAGCAATGTTTTTTCCGCCGGATGTTACAATCAGATTTTTCTTCCTGTCCGTAATTTTCAGGTATCCGTCTTCATCAATAGTACCGATATCACCCGTATGGAACCAGCCGTCCTCATCAATGGCTTCGGCTGTTGCTTTTGGGTTGTTCCAGTACCCTTTCATAATATTCGTGCCTTTAAATAAAACTTCCCCATCATCGGCAATTCTCATTTCCACACAAGATATGGTAGGACCGACTTTTCCGAAACGAATATCATTGGGCAGATTAACATTGGTTACGGGAGTGGTTTCCGTTAATCCGAAGCCTTCAAGGATCATAATTCCGGCTGCAGCGAAAAACTCCCCGATTTCTTTTGGAAGAGGAGCACCGCCGGACACGCAAAAACGGAGTTCCCCGCCAAAGGCATCCATAATCTTTCTGAAAACAAGCTTCTTTGCCAGTGCGTATTTTATACCTAAAGCACCTGCGGGGGTTTTGCCTTTGACCAAATATTTGGTGGCAGCTTCACGTCCAACACCTACAGCCCAATGAAAGATTTTCTGTTTTGTCCCGGGTGCTTCAGCTATACCGTTTGTAATATTAGCAAAAATCTTTTCATATAGCCGGGGCACGCTGATCAGATAATGAGGTCGGGCTATTTTTAGGTATTCGGGAACTTTCAGAATATCCTCGGCTATATAAATTTCCGATCCCAGCCAAAATGTGAGATGAGAGGCTGCCCGTTCAAAACTATGACTCAGAGGAAGGAAAGATAGCCACCGGCATCCCCGCTCAAATTTAACCATATCCATCGTTGATGCAACATCAGTAACAAGGTTGTAGTGGGTCAGCATGACACCTTTGGGATTACCGGTAGTGCCGGATGTATAGATAAGTGTCCACAGATCATCTTTCAAAATCTTCTTACCTTCTTCCAGTAAAGATGAACCGGAAGACTTTTTTAGAACCCGCCCCTTTTGAAGAAGTTCACTGTATGTAAGAATCCAGGATTCATCATAGCTTTCTTCATTCATAATGATCATATACTTGAGCAAAGGAAGGTTCTTTTTAACGGATAGGATCTTTTCAGCCTGTTCACGGGTAGATACTGCCACAACGCTGGTTTCAGAATCTTCAAGAATAAACTGGATCTGAGCAGATAACAAGGTCGGATATACTGCCACACTTACATAGCCAAAATGAGCACAGGCAAGATCAGTAAGTGTCCATTCTGAACGGTTTTCCGATTGAATGGCAACCCTGTCCCCTTTTGTTACTCCCAAAGCACGAAGACCAAAGGCTATCAGTTCTACCCTGTCTGCGGCTTCACGGTACGTCATAGAAACCCATGTTCCCTGTTTGTTTTCATAAAAAACGTTTCTGTCAGGATTTTTACTGATTGATTCGTTAAAAAAATCAGGGATAATTTGATACTTTTTGTTTTCGATAGTCATGCTCCCTCCTGTAAGGATTTTTTTTGCAATTTGGATTTTGACAGACTCTTTTGAGTCTCAGGTTCCCGGCAAGAGTCTCGTTACGAGTATAAGCTGTCAATTTCCTTTTTATATTTTTCCTCAACCACCTTCCGTTTGATTTTCATGCTCGGGGTTAGTTCACCCCCGTCAATGGTAAACGGTTCGGGCGGGAAAAAGAACTTTTTAACCTGTTCATAGCGGGCAAATTCTGTCTGAAGAGTCTGAATATCTTTTTCAATCAACGCATAGACTTCAGGGCGGTCTCTCAATTCATCCCAGGAAGAATACGAAATTCCGCTTGCCTTAGCCCACAATTCCACAGCTTCCTGGGCCGGAACAATCGCGGCTGTCAGATAATTTCTTCTGTCACCGAGAACAACGATTTGATCAATATAGCGGGATTTGCTTAGACCGGTTTCAATCTGGAATGGAGCAATATTTTTCCCGCCAGATGTCACGATAATATTTTTTTTCCTGTCTGTAATCTGCAAATAACCGTCTTCATCAACAGTGCCGATATCGCCGGAATGTAGCCAGCCGTCTTCGTCAATGACTTCTTTTGTCGCCGCTTCCTGTTTCCAATATCCTTTCATAATATTGGGACCTCTGAACAGGACTTCTCCGTCATCGGCAATTTTCATTTCAATATCCGGCATTGTTGGTCCTACTTTACCGAACTTGATATTGTTTCTAAGTGTCACATTTGTAACGGGTGTTGTTTCTGTAAGGCCGAATCCTTCTAAAATAACGATTCCGGCAGCAGCAAAAAATTCACCGATCGTCTTGGAAAGAGGAGCGCCGCCTGAAATACCAAAAATGAAATGACCTCCAAAAGCATCCATTATTTTCGACAAAACCAGTTTTGTTGCCAGACGGTATTTAAAACCCAAAAATCCCCCGGGTTTCAAGTCTTTCTGGATATACTTCTGCGCAACATCACTGCCAATATTATTTGCCCAATAAAAAATTTTCTGTTTCAACGGTGAAGATTGGGCGATATTGTCCAGAACTTTTGCATATATTTTTTCATACAGCCGCGGCACACTCACCAGATAGTGCGGTTTGGCTTCTTTTAAATTGTCCGGTACTTTTAAAATCCCTTCGGCAAAATAGATTGTTGAACCAATCCAGAACGCCATGTGAATTCCAACGCGCTCAAGGCTGTGACTCAGGGGCAAGAATGAGAGCCATCGGCATCCGCTTTTAAAATGAAGGGTTGCCTGGGCGGCCTGAATATTCGTGGAAATATTAAACTGCGTCAGCATTACTCCTTTAGGCATGCCCGTTGTGCCGCTGGTGTATATTATTGTCCACAAATCGTCTTTGGTCCGCTCTGCACCCCGGCTTTCCAATGTAAAATCAACCTTCGTTTTGTGTTCAGAACCGATTTTCAAAAATTCCTGAAAATTTAGGATATTGGGATCAGAAAACTCAACATTGTCAAATACGATGATATGTTTCAGGTGGTGAAGTTTATCTCTGACACTTAAAATTTTCTTCACATCATCAAAGGAGGACGCAAAAACAACCTTTGCATCAGAATCATTAAGAATATACTCAACCTGTTTTTCAACAAGTGTGGGATAGATTGTAGCTGTTACATATCCAAAATGGGCACATGCAAAATCTGTGATCACCCACTCCGGACGGTTTTCGGATTGAATGGCAATCCTATCGCCGGTTTTTACACCTAAAGCATCCAGCCCCATAGCTGTCTTCTCAACTAAATCACGAATGGCCCGGTATGTATATCCTTGCCATTCATTATCTTTTTTAACATAAAAAGCAACCATCTCAGCATTTTTTTTCAGAGCATCAGAAAATAATGCCGGTAACGTTTCAATATAGTCTATCTGGTAGGCCATGAACTGTTCCCTCCTGTTTATTGCTTTAAAATAATGAGATTAACTTTGAAAAACAACTGCTCACTTTGATTGTCGGTCAGTTTCGTTCAGGAAAAGAGGTTGAGACGTTGAGGCTCGCTNNGCTGCGCTCGCTGTTTAAGAGTTCAAGAGTTCATGGGCTCATGGGTTCATGGGTTCATGGGTTCATGGGCTCATGGGCTCAAGAGGACTGATTGCCTGATAACTGTCAACTGCCGACTGTCCACTGCTTTCTACTGGCTACCGGCTACCGGCTACTGATTTCGGCTGTCACCTTAAAATTCCAAGATAAATCCACCGACCAGCATCGTTTGATACTGGAGGATTTTTTCTATGCGTCCATCAGAGGTATATGAGTATTCCCAGATATTTTCCCGATTAAAGAAATTTTGAATGTTTAGATAGGATGTAAGATGTGCATTTTTAAAATGAACTTTCCACTGAAATGATAGGTCAAAGCGTTGGTAGTCAGGGAAACGCTCAGTATTGTAACGGGTCTCATCAATGTACCAGCGCTGCAGTTCCGGATAATAAATTCTCTTTGTAAAAGGTCTTTCCCCCATATAACGAAAACGGCCGCTTATGATAAATTCATCTGAATTCAGGGAAAGAATTTTCATGGGTAATCGCCAGGAATCATTTTTAATGAATTTATATCCCCCAACAATATTTGCAACATGCCGAAAATCGTACTCGCCTGCATACCATTCCTCATACCGCGGATCCCAAAATTCCGATTTTGAAAAGGAATAACTGGCTATGGCATACCATCGGTCAAACATTTTTTTATGAAAGAAAAATTCAATACCCAAGGCTCTTCCCTTTCCTTCCGATACAAAATAATACTCCACAGTGCTCGTATCTTTTCCTGCATTTATTCTGTTGGATGGTAAAGCCAGGTCTTCATATCCTTTGTAAAAAAGCTCCATGGAAAATTTCATGTCTTCTGCAGGAAAGTATTCAATACCTCCAATAACATGATCGGAATATTTACTGTTCAGAAAGGGCTGATTTTTATCTTCATTGACTATATTGTTGTAATAAAAAGGTGTTTGATAATGACGTCCCAATCCGGCATTCATATTAAAAAGCGGGGTTAACCGGTATGACAATCCAAGTCTTGGCGCTGCCGTTATT
This sequence comes from Fidelibacterota bacterium UBA6817, assembly GCA_002452555.1. Taxonomy (GTDB): domain Bacteria; phylum Fidelibacterota; class Fidelibacteria; order Fidelibacterales; family Fidelibacteraceae; genus Fidelibacter. The sequence goes on from DKER01000063.1 coordinate 18,439, forward strand.
GTGTTCCCCATACTAAAATAATCTGCTCTTATGCCTGTTATAACTTTCAGTTTTCTTAAGGGATGAAAGGTTAGGGATAAAAATGCTTCACCTTTTTGAACATGGCGCTGATCAGTGAATGCATCATAGTCAGACGTTCGAAAAATTCCTGTAATGGAATCACCCGAATAAAAATAGAGCGTATCCGGAAAAACGATGGAATGATAATCCAGATAAATATCTTTTATCTGACCGCCAAACTGTATGTCTGTACGGCTTGAAAAAGCTTTTGAAACGTAGAGCTTTCCGGCCGTTTCCGATTCGGCAAACTTAGAATCATTCCAATCCGTTCGGACCGTTGGCGAGAGATAACGATCTACATCATACCGGTACTCTACTTTATTGTGATACAGAGTAAATTTGCTATACATTGAGGAATTCCAGTTTGTCAGAAGAGAGCTCCCCAAAGCATAAACTTCGCTTTCTGTATAGACATATTCAACACCCCTGCTCCAAGCGTCGTTTTCATCCGCTTCAATTTCAATATGATCGTTTCCATAAACAGCGTTAAAAATTATACGATTTCTGGGAGATAGCCGGTAAGTTACTTTTCCCTGAGAATTCCAATATTGGGGGACAGCCATAAGTCCAGTATTCTGGATAACCAGATCCAAAAAGCTTTTATGAAACGTAAACAGATAGGATCCTTTTTCTGCCACGGGGCCTTCCAGGGCACCCCCAATCCCGGACATGCCCATGTCCACATAATATTGGTGCTTCTCCTGTGACCCTTCTCTGAATTTGATATTCATGACGGATGATGCTTTATCGCCGAAACGGGCAGGAAATGCTCCTGCATAAAAATCGATGGACTGAACAAATTCTGCATTGATCAGATTAACAGGCCCCCCTCCCGTACCCGGTTGGCCAAAGTGATTTGGATTGGAAATTTCTATATCATCAATAATAAACAGATTTTCTCCTGTCATTCCTCCTCTGACAACAATTTCATTCATTTGATCGGATGTATTGGATACGGAGGGCAGCACCTGAACACTTCTTTGTATATCTCCCTGACTGGCAGGATCTGTACGGATCTCTCCTAAATCGATGGTTCTTTCACTGACCACCGCCCCTTTTGATTTCTCGAAAGCCGGCGCAGTAACCGTCACAGCCGACAGCACTATTGCTTCTGCCTCCAACTCTACGTTTAAGTTAGTCTCATTTCCGGGGTGAACTTCCACATTAATCTTGGAAATATCAGCATAACCAATCATAGAAAAACGGAACACATAACTGCCGGGCGACATCTGCGATATACGGTAATAACCCCTTTCGTCCGACATGGCTCCGTAATCGGTTCCCACAACCACGATATTAACACCCGGCAAAGGGCTTGCTGTTTTTAGATCTGTAATTCGGCCTTGAACGCCTCCTTCCTTCGGGTTACCTTTCAATATGGCACTTATAAGCATTAGAAAGATCATGTATTTTTTCATAATAACCCCTTTTTCAAACGCAAATATATTGCTTAAAACAAGTAAATGAAAATTTTCTATAGAAAATCGTGATCTTTATTACATT
>DKER01000063.1:20050-21657 GCA_002452555.1 Fidelibacterota bacterium UBA6817
AGGAAATAAATATCAAGTTCGGGGTTACTATGCGTTATCTTGAAAAAGTTCAGAATGATCTCAAAGAAGCCATGAAAAATCGGGATGCTGTCCGCATACGGACACTTAGGATGCTTCTGTCCAAATTAAAAGAAAAACAGATTGAAATTATGCATGAACTTGAAAATCCCGAAGAATTGGCTGTTCTGAAAAAAGCGGCCAAAGAACGTCAGGATTCTGCAAAGACATATGAAGATGCAGGCAGGCATGATCTTGCCGTGAAAGAAACGGAAGAGCTGGAGATCATAAAGGGTTATCTTCCTGCTGAGCTGGGCGATGAGGGGATTCGGAAAATTATTAAGGAAATAATCGCCGAATCCGGAGCTGAATCCATGAGGGATATTGGGAAAGTAATGGGGCCTGCCATGAAAAAACTCAGCGGCCAGGCAGATGGTCAACGTGTTCAAATGATCGTTCGGGAAGAATTAGGAGGCTGATTATGCATTGGATGGATATTATCGCCATTGTCATAGCTGCATGGTTTATCGTTAAAGATTATTTTAACGGATTGATACTCAGCAGTTTTCGGTTGATTGGACTTATCGTGGGTGTTATTGTGGGATCGAATTATAGTGTCAGTGTTGGAAATGCACTTTTTGGATCATTTGGATGGAATCCTACATTAACAATGGCATTGGGATATGTTATCTTATTCATCGGCGTGATTCTGATTGCACAGGTCTTGGCCGGAATTTTAAAAGCTGCCATGAATCTTGTCCTTTTAGGCTGGGTGGATAAATTGGGAGGCATCGTATTGGGGGCAGTGAAAGCGGCAATTGTCTTAAGTGTTATTTTTTGGATCTTAACACTCTTCCCCGGAGAAAACCGTATCATACCCCAAATCCGACAGCAGTCAAAAGCATATATGCTGCTTCAAAACATCATACCAAGTGTTCAAAAAACCCTGATTGATCCTTTCTTTGATCAGGGAAAACTAAAAGATTTAATGGCTGCCAAAGGTTTGAGCGATATATTACCCTCTATAAAAGGAACTCCTGATGAGTTTAACAATTTTATAAAAAAAATGGGGAGTTTTGACTTTCAGGAACAACAATACCTTTTAGAAAATTTTAAAAAGCTCGATCCTGAACAGCGGAAAAAAATAATGGAACAATTATCCCAGGGCGGAAAAGAAATGAAGGATGCATTTGAGCGTCTGAATCTGGGGCTGGGATTATAGACAAATTATGATTCAACCTGATGAGGCTCTTGGGTTTGAGCGGGTCCGGCGACTTATCCGGTCTGAAACCTTTACAGAAAAAGCCGGCAGACGAGCAGAGAACCTCAAATCCTTTCAGCCTATTGAAATTTTTAGGAATTCACAGGATTTAATCCTCGAAATGCGGGAGCTTATTGCCTTGGATTCTGCCCTTGTTTTTCGCGGTTTCGGTGATCAGACTGAATCACTGAAACGAGCTGCTGTTAAAGGGTCTGCACTCACTGCTGAAGAGTTGTTTATCCTGGGCAATATTTTACAAACCGGCAGGGGGATTCGTTCTTACTTCTCCAACAGGCCGGAGAAATATCCTCTGTTACGGGAGAAAGTCCTGTTGTCGGCGGGAGACCTG
>DKER01000109.1:0-18384 GCA_002452555.1 Fidelibacterota bacterium UBA6817
CGGTTGTAACCGCCCCTACAACACACATGTTTAAACGATTTTTTTGGTGAATGAGTTCACCGGTTATGGTTAATGCCATTGATTCTGCAGAACCGTTGACGTCTGCAACGGTTATTCTTCCTGACTGAAAAAAAACGTTCATGGATTGGGTGTTTTCGAATTCCATCCATCCCGCTTCATGCCACACTTTTCGTATGTCTTCAAAATCCCGCTTATGGTTATATGCTCTGATTCTGATGTTATCTCCAGACATTGGCTTGTCTTCCTCCCCGTTTTTCATACTTCAAGACATCGCTCAATACAGATGATTTGACATTGATCTTAAGGTAAAAACTTTTGACGGACGATGTGGGTGTCCAGTTAAGGCTCATATCCCAGCAGTGCAGATCCCTCTGGAGGGAGATGTACTGATAGGTTACTTTTTGATCTATGATATTAATATTTACTGTATAATTCATGGACCAGTTTAAACTGAGTTTTGCCGAAATCGATGTATTTACAGTAAGGTTTTTATTTGTTTTTGCAGGATTTGTTGCCGTGTAGTTATATCGGATACTTATGTTGGCCTGCCATTTGGAAATCCTGTCATCTGATCTTGTTTGGGTTGAATCCCTGCCGCTTTGTTCACGGAGCTGGAACCCTGTATCAAACGAAAATTGCGTCAATCGCGGAATATTCCCGAATGTATTGATTCTTCTGTTTCGTGCAGTATCGTATTCATAGGGATCAAAACGCATATTCCCGCTGAACTGAAGGTTGCCGGGAAGCCGAGATGTCCGGTAAGAAACACTCACAGGACTCCAGCGAAGGGAATCTGCCGTAAAATTATAACTGCCATTCAGGTTTAGCGTCAGGAAATCAAATTTATTGTAGGTTGCGGGATTATCTTTCTTTGCAAATTTTGCTGAAAACTGATTTCCCAAACTCCAGCTCATGGTTCGAGTATCCCGCGTCGGCGTGCTTCCCAGAAGGGTGGAAGAAAAATAATCGTATCTGACAGGTTTTCCCTGAGAATCATTTCCCCGAAAAACATAATCTGAGTTTTGAGAGAAATCCGGTGTATAAGAAAAACTCACGGAAGGATTCACAACATGTCGCAGTGCTTCCAGACGCCCCGTTCTGAGATAGAAAATTCCGTAGAATTTGGAGGAAAAGCGAAGATTTGCCGAATATGTTCCCCGGCGTTTAAACGCATCACGATCATCAAGGATCATTTTTCCCGTACTGTCAAGCTGAACAATACCGTCAGATAAACGAGGTGCTTTATAAGACATTATCCAGCCTTCATTTAATGTTAAGCCGGGTGATGCTGTAAGCCAGTTAAAGAATTTGTGATTGAGCGCGAGAGAACCGGTGTGAAGGATCCTGTTTCTATTGTCGTCAAGATATGTTGAATCCGGTTGAAGTGTATGGCTGTATTGATTTTGTAGGTTTGATGAGTAGTTGTAAGTCAGGGTATGATACCAGCGCTGCGGGTCGGAGGCTTTTTTCTTTTTGAAAACCGGAGCCGTGCTTTTTGAAAGGGAAATTTGCGGGGCTGATGCTGAAACGTTACCCGTAATAAGATCTTCTGTTCTTGAAGCATTTACGGATAAGCCGAAAGCCCCGAGCCGGGTTGTATAGGTTGCATTGGAGATCAGTTTCTGATTCAATCGCTCATCCAGTTCTGTTCCCGTTTGCCTGTAATAGGAACGGTCATTGGTATAGGATCCGGATATACTCAGCCTTGAAGAAGGACCGAGTGTTTGCTGATGGGACAGGTTAACATCATACCGGAGTTGGGGACTGTCTGCAAGAAAATTGTTGTTATAACTGGTTTTGATCTGACCGTTTAGTTTATAGCGAAGAGCATATCGCAACGTGTTGTTGATCTTAATTCCCTGTAAATCAAAAAAATCAAGCTGTACTTTTGTGTCAAAATAATCATTTGGAGCCCAATAGTATCCCGCGCCTTTCAGATACCATCCGGAAATGTTTGATGTACCGAAAGTTGGCATAAACCAACCGCTGTGCCGCCCGCCTTTTCTGTCCGGGTAAACACCGAAAGGGAGATAAAAGATAGGGATATTCATGATCCTGAGAACAAGGGGTTTTACAACGACCAGTTCGTTGGGAATCAGCTTCATTCTCCGGCTTTCGATCCAGTAATGAGGATCATCATCCCTGTCGCAGGTTGTATATCGACCATATTCAACATAAAACGGTTTGTCTTCCCGTTTTTGTAATTGTCTGCCGGTATAAAAACCATCTTCAAGGGTCGTTGACCCGTATCGGACCCGTCCCCGCCGGGTACGAAAATTATAAATGAGTTCTTCTCCGTACATAGGATCTATACCCCGTTGGATCAATCGAGGGATGCTCACGGCTCCAGTATCGGTCATCTGCGGGAAAGCGTATAAAAGATCTGAAGGCCAGTCCACACGAATTGTATCTGCTTCAAGATTCATCTCGCCGTAATCCAGTCGGGCATTGTGGATAAGATCGGTTTTGTCAGCAATCAAATTGTAGTGTATTTTGTTTGCCCTGTAAACAAGGATGGTGTCCATACCTGCTTCTGAAGGATGGGGATAGAAGGTGCCATTGGCATCCCTGACAACGTGAATGAACTGCAGGGAATCATTCTTGAAAAACATGCGAACCGTATCACCGCTTGCATGGTTTATACCCTGGTACACTTTATTTCGGAGGATTTGATAATCTGATTCTGCCATACCTTTCATTTCCAGGTAATCGGCATCATTTTCTTCATTGAACCAAACCCACAGTTCTCTTCCCGTCAAAGTGCTGGTAAAAATTGTCAGGCTGTCCCGGCCATCAACTTTGTATATTCCGGTCCTGTCGCTTTCCATTTTTGCCCGTCCCGTTACAGTCAGGCTGATCATCCTATCTTTGTCAAATGATAAATTCATACGGTTTCCGTTCAAGCGATTGTCTTTATAAAACATCCTGGCTGAACCGTTGAAAACGGCTGATCCATCCTTGTCTGAGAAGTAAAGAGAATCGCTTATAATCTGCAGGGAATCCTGTTCAACCAAAATATTACCGGTCCCTGAAAAGATCTGACTTCCGGTATTTCCGGTCAGAACATCGGAACGGACCTGCAACTGCCCTTCATTCCTGCTATCTTTCCTGATAAAAACAGGGTTTAAATCGCTGTAAAGTTCGTTTGTTTCTGTATGAAAGCGTATATAATCCCCTTTCAGGATCAGCCGTCCGGATGAATCAGCAATGACGGCATCTCTATAATAATGAATGATCTTTGGATTATAGTCATAAAAAACGGAATCGCTTTGTGAAACAGAGGTTGAATCCTTAATCACAACATTTCCCCAACCGTTATACCGGTTAGTCTGCAGATCAGCCCGAATAACGTCCCCTTCCATCGTCCGTTCTTTATAACGGACAAATGTGCGTCCCGGAGATATCAGTCTGTCTGAAGCGGTATTAAATTCAATTTTGTTGCTTTGGACCTGAGATATGGTGTCCCAAACGGTTACGTTGCCTTCCAGGACAAGCCGGTTTTTGTTTCGGTAATGTCTGGCATTGTCGCAGGTAATCCGAATATCGCCTTTCCTGAAACGAACATCATTTTTCAGATCAATATATGTTTCATCACCGGTTTTTACATGATTCAAAACATCGGCATGTTCGAGAATCAGGGGTTCAACGGCTCCTGTCAGTTGTCCTGAGAGAAGCAGAACAAGAATAAAGCAAACCGGAAAAAGGCCGGATGTCAGAATGTATTTAAGACGTGGAATCAAATCGTTCAGGCCATAAGTGTTTTAGTCTTTGCCGAATATATTTCTCATATCCGTTTTCAACAGGATTGTAAACAGGCAGCTCTGCGTGCTGTTCCGGGAGATAATTCTGTTTGATGAATCCGCCTGAATCGTGAGGATAATGGTATCCTTCTCCGTATTTCATCTCTTTCATCATGCTTGTCGGGGCATTTCTAAGATGCAGGGGGACATTCTGAAATCCTGTTTGGCGTATAAATTCCCGTGAGCGTTTTAAACTCAAATATGATGCATTGCTTTTTGGTGCAGCTGCAAGAAATGTTGTAACCTGTGCCAGAATAATGGCGGCTTCAGGCATTCCAACGGCGTGAACGGCCTGAAAACAGCTTACTGCCATATTCAAACCGCTGGGTTCGGCGTTTCCCACATCCTCAGATGCAAGTATGATGAGACGTCTTGCGATAAAGAGAGGATCTTCGCCTCCTTCCAGCATAACGACCATCCAATAAACCGCTGCATCCGGATCACTGCCTCTGACGCTTTTAATAAAGGCTGAAATTGTATCATAATGATAATCGCCTGTTTTGTCATAAAGCAGGTTTTTTTCCTGTAAAGCCGTTTCAATATCGGACCGGTTGATGGTGAGACTTTTTCCGGTTTTTTGCCGGGATAAAGACATTTTGAAGCAGATTTCGAGAGTATTGAACATTTTTCTGGCATCTCCGCCGGCTGTTCGGATCAGGAAATCTGTATCATTTTCTTGTAAGTCAATGTGAAATTTTGACAGGAGGATATCTTCCGCCAGGGCTCGTTTCAGAATGGTCTTCTGGTCAGCATGGGAAAGAGAATTCAGCCGAAGGATACGCATTCTAGATAGAAGCGGTGATATCACTTCAAAAGAGGGGTTTTCTGTTGTGGCGCCGATCAGCACCAGACTGCCGTTTTCAACAGCATGAAGAAGTGCATCCTGCTGTGCTTTGTTAAACCGGTGAATTTCATCAATGAACAGCAGGGTTTTACGGCCCTGACTCAGGTTGTTTTCCCCTTTCAGAATCAACTCGCGGACATCTTTCACGCCGGCAGTTACGGCGCTAATCTCATGAAAGTCTGCACCGGCTGTTTCTGCAACAATTCTGGCCAGTGTGGTTTTGCCTGTTCCGGGCGGTCCCCACAAAATAAGAGAAAAAATTTCCCGGCTTTGAAGAAGTCTGTTTAATATGGAATCTTCTCCGGTCAGATGTTCCTGCCCTACAAGTTCGGAAATTCGGGAAGGGCGCATTCTGACAGCGAGCGGAGGAAGCGTATTCTTGTTTTGCGAGAAAAGATGATTGTCTGTCATATTGTTAAAATTACAATGTTTCACCGGATCATAACATCATTAAATGGAAGGATAAGCGAAAGATCTCAGTTGTAATTATGTGTCCAAACAATAGGTTCAGCTGTTGCTTTTACAGTAACAATAATGATGAAATTGACCTGCGGCAAACTCATGTTGAATAATTCTTGTTTTCTTATTTTTACTCACTTATATTGTTATGTCATATGAAAACGAACATTGTGAAAAGCACCTTATCCATCGCAGCCATGCTTCTTGTTTTATCCGGATCAGCTTACGGATGGAGCGGTTTGGATATTTTTGAAGCCTATATTCAAAACGGTAAAATTGTTGTTGAATGGCAGACAAGGCAGGAACAGGATGTGGATCATTTCATTCTTGAACGGAGCATGAACAGCAGTGATTCGTTTTATGAACTGGCGAAAGTAAGTCCCCATGGAAGCGGATGGGCTTATATTTATATTGATGATAAAGTCCTGGGGAAATCAGCCAGCATGGTTTACAACTACCGTTTGAAAATTGTTTTCAGAGATAAAAGCATTGCTTATTCAAAAGAACCTGTCCGTGTTATTATGGAAGTAACATCGCTCCGTCATACATGGGGCAGTATCAAAGCAATGTTTCAATAATAAATTCTTATCTCTTAGCATTATTCCCGTGTTTCTTTATGTCTAAAACTATAAATTTATGCGAAATTCGTATATTCTGTCCTTTGGGTAGAATTAAAAGGTTAACTCAATATGGAAACGGGAAAATAAAATGAAATTTTCATTGTTCAAATGGTTATCCAGTGATATTGCCATTGATCTGGGGACAGCCAATACTCTGATTTATGTAAGGGGTGAAGGAATCGTTGTTAACGAACCTTCCATTGTTGCCCGGTCCACTATTAATAATAAAGTTATTGCCGTCGGTGATGATGCCAAAGAGATGATGGGAAGGACACATCCCAATATTGAAGTGGTCCGTCCTATGAAAGACGGCGTTATCGCCAATTTTGAAATGACCGATGCCATGCTCCAGGGATTTATAAAGAAAATTAATATATCCCGTTTTGCCCGGCCGAGAATTGTGATTTGTGTGCCTTCCGGCATTACGGAAGTTGAAAAACGGGCAGTCAAAGAAAGCGGTGAAAGAGCCAATGCCCGTGAAATTTACCTGATAGAGGAACCGGTGGCTGCTGCTATCGGAATTGGTATAGACATATCAAAACCGGTCGGCAACATGATTGTGGATATTGGCGGCGGAACAACAGAAATAGCCATTATTGCCCTGAACGGGGTGGTTACAAAGGAAAGTCTCCGGGTTGCCGGCGATGAAATGAATGAAGCGATCATTCAATATTTCCGTAAAGAGCATAACCTGCTTATCGGCGAAAGAACAGCAGAACAAATTAAGCTAAATATTGGTTCGGCAACGAAAGTGGAAGATAAAACCCTTTCCGTGAAAGGACGGAATTTTGTTGTTGGTATTCCCAGGACCATTGATGTGACATCCGAACAGATTCGGGAATGCCTGAGAGAGACGGTAGATGTCATGATCAGCGGCATAAAGCGAACGCTTGAAAATACGCCTCCCGAACTCTCTTCTGACATTTTGGACAGAGGTATTATTTTAACCGGAGGCGGTGCTTTGCTGAAAGGGCTGGATGAACGCATCCGTATGGAAACCGAACTGCCTGTTAATGTTGCTGAAGAACCCCTGCTGTCTGTTGCCATGGGAACAGGGAAAGTGCTGGAAGATGTTGTTAAGTATAGAGAAATATTGATGTAATGCTAAAAAGAATCATAGATTTCTTTTTTAACAGACGAATCCAAATTACAACCATATTTTTACTGTTTATATCATTTGTGATTTTTATGCAGAATTCCCATCCTTCAATCCGATATTTACAGGTTTGGACCGGTGATGTTTTGGAACCGGTTAAAGAACCTGTGATATGGGTTCAGCGTCTGATAGAAACACGTAAAACAAATGAAATCCTAAGCCGCAGACTGATTTATTTAAGCCAGGAAGCAACCCGTTTTGCATCTCTGCAGGAAGAAAACAAACGCCTTCGTCACATGTTGGATTTTAAGGAGAGATCTGAATTTGATCTGTTATCGGCGATGGTTTTGTCTGAGGGGATTAATAAAAGTGTCAACAGTCTGTTATTGAACCGGGGTTCTGATGACAGCGTGAAGATCAATGATCCCATTCTCAATGTTGACGGTCTGATCGGGAAAGTATTCTGGGTTGGAAAATCGTCGTCTCTTGCCCAGCTTCTGATTGATCCCAACTCACGATTGAGTGTTCGAATTGAACCTTCCGGAGCCAAAGGTATCCTTCAATGGTATGGAGGAAATCGTTTTCTCATCATTGATATCCCGAATACAATGGCTGTGGAACCGGGAGATCTTGTTGTTACATCCGGTTTATCGGATATTTTTCCCGGATCCCTTCCGGTAGGGATTATTCGGGAAAGAGATATGGCACCGGACGGCTTTACATTTTTGGTTTACGGTGATTTTCTTGTGAACTTTAACCAAATTCATGAGGTTTTTATCATACTCAAATGATGAACACACAATTAATAAAATATTTTTCTTTTACAATTCTGATAATTCTTGTTCAGTATTTTTTTAATGAGTTTTTTAGCATTCAGGGCATTAAACCGGATCTATTTTACATCATTCTGATTTATATGGCTTTCCGCCTTTCGCCGGTTCAAACCATTTGGTTTGCTTTTTTTCTTGGTATCCTTCAGGATGTTCTTTTCCACCCGTCGGTTCTGGGCCTTTCACCGTTAATTAAAACATTTTCTGGTTACGTGCTAACACAGATGATTCATCAGTCTGTTATCAGAGTCCGAATTATTTCTTCGCTATCCGCAATTTTGCTGATCTTTATTAATCATGTCATTTTTAACTGGGTCCTGTTTGTGGAAATGCCCGTTTCTTTTCGTTATGTTCTTATGAATTATGCCCTTCCTGAATTTCTTTACACAGGCGGCCTTTTTTTTATTGCCAACTATTTTATTCCGTTATATCCGGACTCAGAGTAATGGCAACGTCTCATGATAATAGTCTGACTTCTTTACGCTATTATATCCTGATCGGGATATCCATCATCCTTTTTTCAATTTTATTATACAGAATTTATGATCTCCAGATCAGACGCTATTCAGATCTGTCCACAGAAGCCGTGCGCAATATGTACCGCAAATACAACATTCCTGCACCGAGAGGCATCATATTTGACCGCTATAACAGACCCCTTGTCTTTAATCAGTCCAATTACGATCTGGAAGTATATCCCTTTGAAATCAGCCGGGAAGAACATACATGGGATGTACTTTCCCGCATTTTGAATGTTTCAGCGGAAGAACTTAAAGAGCGAATGAAAAAAAACATGAACGGGTATTACAGGCCGGCAAAAATTGCTTCAAGCCTGGATTATCTCACTGTATCCATGATTCAGGAATACCAGCTTGAACTGTCCGGCGTGATTCTTACATCCCGTCCGACGCGTGAATATATTCCCGGTATCAATGCGGGACATCTTTTAGGATATATTGCTGAAATTGATCAACGCACAGTGGAATTATTAAGCGGAGAAGGGTACAGATCCGGGGATTACATCGGTGTTAAAGGCATTGAAAAATCATATGAAAAGGAATTACGGGGACATAACGGAACGCGGTTTGTCCGCATCAATGCTTTTGGTATGGACTTTGGTGAAGATTTTTCGAAAACAGTCCCTGTAACACCGGGAAACGACCTGTATTTGACCATCAACCTGGATCTGCAGAAGTACGTTGAATCTCAGAATGATTCGTTGCCTTACTCTGTTGTTGTCATTGATTACACCAATGGTGAGATTCATGCCATGGCATCACAACCTGATTTTAATCCTGCCATTTTTTCCGGAACGGTTTCCCAGGAAGCATGGTTTGCTTTATTGAATGATCCGGCGAAACCTTTAATAAACAGGACCGTACAAGGCCTGTATCCTCCCGGTTCAATTTATAAAATGATTGCTGCAATAGCAGCTCTGGATGAAAATGTCATTTCCCCTGACCGTAAGTATCACTGCTCCGGCTCGTATAGACTGGGAAGGCGGGTTTTTAAATGCTGGAAAGAAGCCGGTCATGGTTCAATGGATATGGTGAGTGCAATTGAAAATTCCTGTAATGTCTATTTTTATAATATAATACAGGAGGTCGGCCTGGAACGGTGGGTTCGGTATAGTCAGAAATTTCAAGTAGGCACATTAACGGGAATTGATATTCCGGAAGAGAAAATCGGGAATTTGCCTGATCAAAAATATTTGGACGGGAAATACGGGAAGAACGGCTGGACAAGCGGATTGTTGTTGAATATGGTGATCGGCCAGGGAGATCTGGTCATCACGCCTATAGATATGTCCCGTTATATTTGTGCGCTGGCAACCCGGGGGAAAATTATTACGCCCCATGTGGGACGGGCTGTTTTTAATAAAAATGATGAAACGTTAAAATTTTTGTCCTTCCCTTCAGACTCTATCTCCGGTATTAATGCCCGAACATGGGATTTGATTGAAAAAGGAATGCGGCAGGTTATTGCCGGAGCGAACGGAACAGCGAAAATTGCTGAAATAAAAGGATTGAAAATGCACGGGAAAACCGGAACCGCGCAGAATCCTCATGGTGAAGCCCATGGCTGGTTTATCGGTTATTCTGCAAACCCTCTCTTTCCGTATGCCATTGTCGTTTTTGTTGAAAACGGTAAATCAGGAAGCAGTTCTGCCGCGCCGATAGCAAAACGAATCATGAATTATTACTGGAAAGCGAGTTCATTCTGATATGTTAAAGCTGAAAGATATGGAAGAAAAATTTGCCGAGCTGGATTATGTAACACTGGGTATTGTGTTGTCTCTCACCGTTTTCGGACTGATATCCATTTACAGCGCCTCAAGTTTTGCGTCTGAATCCGGATGGTCATTTCAGTTTATCATCCAATTTATATCATTATTTTTGGGGATAGGTTTTTTAACGGTTATCTATTTTACCCCCAAACAATTTCTTTTGGACAAGGCATGGCTTTTTTATGTCTTTGGAGTCATGCTTCTGATCCTTCCATTTTTTCTCTCAAGTGATTCTGCCGAAACGAACCGGTGGATAGATCTGGGTTTTGTTAAACTTCAACCCTCAGAGTTTATGAAATTCTTCTTAATTATTATTCTTGCCCGCTACTTTTCCATAACCCGCAATTCTACGGATTCCTTTGTTTATGTAATCAAACCGTTTTTTCTTACCCTAATACCGTTTTCTATGGTATTTATTCAACCCGATCTGGGAACATCCCTGGTTTATATTGCTGTTTTTATTGGTATGCTTTTTGCCAGCGGTATACGGATTTATTATATTTTTCTTTTGGTTGCACCGCTTATCACGATTGTTGCAGCATTTCATCTTACTGCTTTTACGATATGGGGAATTTTTCTGGGGATCATTGTATTCTACAACCAAACAAACTTATTTTCATCAGTGGGAGTCTTTATTGGGAATATTGCTGCAGGATTGATAACGCCCCTGGTGTGGAACCATTTAAAACCCTATCAGCAAACGAGAATCCTGACAATGTTCAACGCTGATCTTGACCCCCTAGGAGCCGGCTATCAAGTCCTCCAGTCGCAGATTGCCATTGGATCGGGAGGACTAAAAGGCAAAGGATTTCTGGCGGGCACACAAACCCATCTCCGCTTTCTTCCTGAGCAACATACGGATTTCATTTTTTCAGTCATTGCTGAAGAATTCGGCTTTATTATGGTTGCAATTCTTTTCATTCTCTTTTTTATCCTGTTTATTCGTTGGTTTGCCATGGCTTTTAAAGCGAGGGACAAATTTGGTGCCATGTTGGTTATCGGGGGTACGGTAGCTTTGTTGTTTCACTTTTTTATCAATATCGGAATGACTGTCGGACTTTTGCCCGTTACCGGAAAACCCTTACCCTTTCTCAGTTACGGAGGAAGTTTTCTTGTAACCTGTTTTGGACTGGTAGGTATTATTCTGAACGGTAATTCCGAACAAATTCCCCGGGTACCGACTTTTCGCTAAGTAATTGGACAAATCCCCTTTTCCCTTTAAATTCTGCCTATGTTAAAAGTCGTAGTAACAAATCGTCGAGCCTTTCATGATTATCATATCATAGAAACGTTTGAAGCAGGATTACATCTTACCGGATCGGAAGTTAAATCGATTCGTGAGGGAAAGATCAGTCTGAAAGAATCATACTGTTATTTTATGGAAGGTGAACTGTTTCTTCTCCAGTGTCATATGGCCACCTATTCTCATATCGGATATGAAGAACACGATCCCTTAAGGCCCCGTAAATTGTTGCTCCACAGAGATGAACTGCGAAAATTGAGAAAGAAAAAAGAAGAGGGCGGATTGACAATCGTACCTTTAAAAGTTTACTGGAGCAAGAATCATCTTAAAACTGAAATTGCTCTGGTTAAAGGGAAAAAGCTCTATGATAAACGGGACGATTTGGCCAAAAAAGAAACACAGCGCACATTAGAGAGAATGCTAAAAAACAGAAGGTAAGAAATGACAAAAATTCCCGGTTTGAATGAGCAGATGGATTTAATAAAAAAGGGATCAGAGGAAATTTTACCGGAAGAGGAACTGGTAAGAAAAGTGGAAAAATCCATTAAAACCCAAAAACCTTTACGGATCAAACTCGGGGCGGATCCAAGCCGGCCGGATTTACATATCGGACACGGTGTTGTATTGAATAAACTTCGGGAATTTCAGGATCTGGGGCATCAGGCGGTTTTGATTATCGGTGATTTTACGGCCATGATCGGAGATCCGTCGGGAAAAAGTAAAACACGCCCTGCTCTTACACTGTCGGAAACCCGTGAAAATGCACAGTCCTATTTTGATCAGGCAGGAATTATCCTTGACCGGGAAAGACTGGAAATTCACTACAATTCAGACTGGCTAAACAAACTCACATTTGAAGACGTGATTGTCTTGTCGTCAAAATATACAGTCGCCCGTATGCTGGAGCGGGATGATTTTGCCAAACGATACAGCGAAGGGATTGCCATATCGGTTCATGAATTGATGTATCCTCTGGCCCAGGCTTATGACAGTTATGCAATCCGGTCAGATATTGAAATCGGCGGAACCGATCAGAAATTCAACTTTCTGGTTGCCAGAGATATTCAAAGGGAATACGGTCAGGAGCCGCAGGTCATTCTTACGATGCCCATTCTTGAAGGGACAGACGGCGTGGAAAAAATGTCCAAATCTCTTGGAAACTATATTGCCCTTACGGATACCCCTGAAGAGATGTATGGTAAAACACTGTCAATACCGGATGAACTGATTCTACGGTATTTCACCTTGACAACGGGTTTGCCGCCGGATAAAATTGCCGGCGTAAAAAGCGATTTAGAGGCCGGAAAAAACCCCAGGGATGCAAAACATGATCTGGCGTGGCATATTACGCGGCGCTATTATTCTCCGGAAGAAGCCGATAAGGCCAGAGCTCATTTCAATCAGGTTTTTGTTAAAGGCGGCGCGCCTGATGATATGGAAGAATACACACCGGATGCAGATGAAACAATCCTGAAGATTCTTACAGCTTCCGGAATGGCTGAAACCGGTGCGGAAGCCAAACGGCTGATCAAACAGGGCGCCGTTTCTCTGGACGGAGAGAAAATGACAGATATGCTTGCTGTTCCTTCCTTTGCAGGGGAGGCTGTATTAAAAATCGGCAAACGAAAATTTCTCAAATTAAAAAAGTGAACAGATTTATATGCATTTAATTATATCCTGCCTCATTTTACTGCTCCTTATAATACCGGTTAACGGGTTGTCTGCTGATTATATATGGCCGACAAATGCCCCCCGATTGTTGAGCGGCACATTTGGCGAAACAAGAAGCAGTCATTTTCATTCAGGGATTGACATTAAAACATGGGCCCGGGGAGGTTACGAATGCTATGCTCCTGCAGACGGTTATATTGAACGGGTTGTTATCAGTCCGTCCGGATACGGGAAAGCCCTTTATATTCGACTTGATGATGACAGAATTGTTGTTTTTGCCCATCTTGATTCTTTCAGGGGAAGACTGGCATCCTGGATTCTTGGCGAGCAACAGAGGACAAAGAAGGTCTTTATTAACAAACGCTTTGAACCGGGCGAATTTTCCGTTCGAAAAGGGGATCTTGTTGCCTTGTCCGGCCATTCGGGAACAGTTGTTCCCCATATCCATTTCGAATTGCGAGATTCTTCAAACTATCCCATAAATCCTCTTCTGAATGGTTTTTCTATTGACGATAAGGTACCTCCCGAACCGGTAGAAATTGCTTTTATTCCCCTTACGCCGGAAACCCGTGTCAATGGTTCAAAAGAAGGGTTGATCTTTCCTCTGCGTGAAGAAGGAAAACAAAAATATGTGATTGGCGATACGGTGTACGTTCAGGGAACAGTGGGTGTAAGTTTAAAGGCCTGGGACAAAGGCAATTATCCCCATAACCGAAACGGGGTTTACTCCATAACCCTGTATCACAACGGGCGGGAGATTTTTGAATCCCGTTTTGACCGATTGGATTGGAATCAAACCCATTGGATGCACGAAGACCGGCATTATCGGCTTGCATACGAGGGAAATGGGGTTTTTTATACCCTTTATTCATTTAATTCAACACAGGATATGTCTTTTTACCGGAATGGTTCAAAAGGGCACCTGGAAATTACGGAAGGGATCCATAATCTGGTTATTCAGGTGCGGGATGCCAACGGAAACCGATCCGGTGTTCAGGTCATTCTGAAAGGTAAAGAGGCGTATGGTCAAGTTGTTCATGCTGACCGGGATGATGATAACATCATTGTTACAATTGACTCCCTTTTTGCGGAAAGGGAACCGGACGCTGATCTATTAATTGAGCGGTACAATCCGTACGGATTTAAGGAAGCAAACGTGCAGCGGGCTCTTTCAACGGCCGTGAATAACCGTTTAAAACTTAAGGCAAACCGGGATGAAAATTATGTGTTGTCCATTAAAGCCATCCCTCCGTTCCGTCCTGCAACCCAACCCTATTTGTTTTATCAATTCTCTCCGGAAGAACATCCCGGGCCGGAACTGGAAATCATTCCGCGCCACTTCTCTTCCGGATTGATGTTCGAAATTCTCTCAAACCGTGTCCTTCCATCCTCAATGCAAATTTCATTGGAGGGAGACAGCTGTTTGCCGCTGACCTGTGAAATTGTGGATGTTAACCGTGCCCTGACATCGATTATACCTCCGGATGTTTTCGAGAAATATCACAGTCTTAAGATTTATGAATATCGCCATCATGAATGGAACAGTATCTGGAATATTTCACCGGTTATAATCAGATCCGAAAATCGTAAATCTTTCCGGTCGGCAGATGATAAACTGGGAGTGATCATTCCTGAGAATACTTTTTTCAGGGATGTTGTTTCATGGATTCAAACTGAGAAATCCGGAGAAACCCCGGAAGGCGGTGAATTTGTTTCAGACCTCTATTCCCTGCATCCCATGGATCAGCCTCTTCACGGATCAATTAGTATTGCATTGAGGACAGATCCCACATGGCCATGGCATGAAGAAACAGGTTTGTATCGCAGCAACGGAGACGGGAAATGGTCCCTTGTTCAGGCTGATCCTGAAGAAGAAAGAGACTATTACCGGGCTTCCATCAAAACGTGCGGAACGTTTGCTTTATTGCGGGATTATGCACCGCCTGTCATTGAAAAAAGTTTCCCGGATAACGGCGGTCGTTATTCTTTAAAAGATCTTAAACGTGCCTGGTGTGAAGTGTCAGACAATCTGAGCGGAATAGATCCTTACAAAGCGGATGTAACCCTGAATGGGATATGGATGGTATATTATTACAATGCTCCAACAAAAGTTTTCACAATGGATTTTCCCTCAAGATTGACGCCGGGGGACCATACAATAACCTGGAAAATATGGGATAAAGCAGGCCACGAGCAGAAAAAAATCATTAAATTCACACTCATAGATTAATAATTGGTAAGCATGAATGAAAAACAACAATCATGATGATTTGATACGGGAAGCGGTGATCATTCGGGAGAAAGCCCATGCGCCTTATTCCCGCTTCAGAGTAGGTGCAGCACTCAAAGGAAAAAGCGGAAAGATTTTTTTAGGAGTTAATGTAGAAAGCAGTTCGTACGGACTGTCTGTCTGTGCAGAGCGGAATGCTGTTGCTGCGGCCGTAGCAAACGGGGAAAAGTCCTTTGAAGCCATAGCAGTCAGCAGTCTTGGCGGTGTGAGTCCCTGCGGCGCATGCCGGCAAGTCCTTTGGGATGTTTGTGGCGATATTCCGGTTATAATGATAGATGAGAACGGAGCCGTAACGCGCCAGATGAAAATGTCCGAACTTCTGCCGGCGGCCTTCGAAGAAAAGAACCTTGCTCATGAATGAGTCAGCATGTGTTATGATTGGATTGGCGGGAGGTAGCGGATCGGGAAAAACATCCGTCGCCAAGGCACTTGCACGGGATTTTAAGGACAAGGGTGCTATTGTTATTGAGCAGGACTGGTATTACCGGAATATTCCCGATGATTCAAAAATCAATGTTACAGACTGGAACTTTGATCATCCTGATTCCGTGGAATTTCCCCTCCTGATCCATCACCTTAAGGAATTGCGGCATGGCCGGGCAGTGGATGCGCCTCAATATGATTATTCTACCCATTCCCGGAAAAAAGAAACACGGCACATTCTTTCGCAGCCGGTCATTATTCTTGAAGGGATTTTGATTCTGGACAATCCGGAGGTTCGTGATTTAATGGACATTAAAATTTATGTAGACACCGATGCAGATGTTCGTTTTATCCGGCGTTTGCATCGTGACATACACGAGCGGGGACGAAACGTGGATAATGTTATTACCCAGTATTATAAGACCGTTCGTCCCATGCATGAAACGTTTGTAGAGCAGAGTAAAAAATATGCCGACATAATTATTCCGCAGGGGGCTGAAAATTATGTGGCGATTGATGTATTAAAAACAAAAATCAAATGGTTATTAAGGGAAGCTCATGGTCGCTGACTGGTATCCTCATAAAGGGGGCTGGATCGAAGTGATTTGCGGAAGTATGTTCAGCGGTAAAACGGAAGAACTGATCCGCAGACTTCGCCGGGCACAAATTGCCAAGCAAAAGGTTGTGGTATTCAAACCGCGGATAGACAACCGGTATGATGATGAAAAAATTGTGAGTCACAGCAAGCTGCAACTCCCGAGTATTGTCATTGATAAACCGACAGATATATTACAGCATGCTGTTTTTGCTCAGGTAATAGGCATTGATGAAGTGCAGTTTTTTTCAAGTGATATTGTTGAAATTGTTCAGAAGCTCGCTGACAGCGGAAAACGTGTCATTATTGCCGGTCTGGATAAAGACTATAAAGGAAGGCCTTTTGATCCCATGCCGGATTTATTGTCCGTAGCAGAATATATCACAAAACCGCTGGCAATTTGTATGCGTTGCGGGGCTCCGGCCAATTATACTCAAAGAATAACAAGTTCGGATAAACTTGTGGAAGTAGGTGCGGATGAATCCTATGAAGCCCGCTGCCGTCACTGTTTTGAACCCCCAAAAGAAGATTGAAATGTCAAAATAAAGAGGTTTTACCATGAAGTTAATGAGTCTCTTTGGTATGATTTTGCTTTTATTTATTGCCTGGCTTATGTCTTATAATCGGAAAGCAATACAGATCAGAACAGTCATTTGGGGGATGGCTCTGCAATTTTTGTTTGCTGTTATTATCCTCCAGAAAAATGTGTTCAGTTTTGTGGGAATGGGTGTTCTTGCGTTTTTGATTGTTCTTTACCAGTTCAGGAATGAAATGCTGCAGCCCGATAATCGATGGAAAACAATTCTGAAAAGTGCAGGGTGGACCCTTATTTCCGGTTCTGTGTGGTTCTTTGTTTTTAAATATGTAAGCGGTGTTTTGGTGCTCCTTCTGCTTTTGGCCGGAATTATCCTTTTCAGGAAACTGAAAAATATTTCATTCGCACAAAAAATTTCCCTGCAATTTATAATTGCCTTGTTTGCATTGCCTGTTAGCAAAGGGTATTACGGTCAAATAATTTTTCACTCATTCAGTGATAAAGTTGCAGAATTTCTTAACATGTCAAATTATGGCGCTGCTTTTCTCTTCGGGAACCTGGTTGAAGCACAATATTTTTTCCCCGGTGTTGATACCTGGCCCGGATTTGGCTATCAGTTTGCATTTAAGGTATTGCCCACAATCGTCTTTTTTGCTGCATTTATGAGCATTCTTTATCATCTGGGCATCATGCAGAAAATCATTGTAGCCATGGCCCGGTTCATGCAATGGACCATGGGGACTTCCGGAGCGGAGACCCTGAGCTGTTCTGCAAATATTTTTGTCGGTCAGACAGAAGCGCCCCTTCTGGTCAAACCGTTTATTAAAGATATGACCAACAGTGAACTGTTGACAATTATGGTGGGTGGTTTTGCAACGATTGCCGGCGGTGTTCTGGCCGGATTTATCGCTATGGGAATTAATGCGGGACACCTCATCGCCGCAAGTGTTATGTCTGCGCCTGCGGCTCTTGTGATCAGTAAAATTATTTATCCTGAAAAGGAGGTTTCCAAAACTGCCGGTGAAGTGGAAATGCCCGAGATTTCCAAAAATGCAAACGTCATTGATGCGGCAGCATCAGGAATTACTGACGGTTTGAAACTGGCGGTCAATGTTGGTGCCATGCTTTTAGGCTTTATTGCCCTGATTGCAGTCATCGACGTTATTCTGAATTGGCTGGATATGTTGATAGACGGGAAATTATTGGGCGGTGCGATCTACGAATATACGGCAAGAACCGTATCATCGCCCATTACAAGAGAATATGCCGGAATTTTTCCCGGATCCTTAAAAACACTTTTCGGAAACCTGCTTAAACCGTTGGCTTATGCCATGGGTGTGCCCTGGGGTGAAGCACATCTGGTTGGGAATCTTTTAGGTATTAAACTTTCTCTGAATGAATTTGTGGCTTACGGTAATCTGGGTACATACATACATAACAATTTATTGAGCGAACGGGCTCAGGTCATTTCGACCTATGCTCTGTGCGGATTTGCGAATTTCTCCTCCATCGCCATTCAGCTGGGAGGTATCAGCGCCTTGGCTCCGGGAAGACGAGCTGACCTTTCCAGAGTGGCTCTCAAAGCCATGTTCGGCGGTGCGCTGGCAAGCTGGACGACAGCCACACTGGCAGGAATTCTATTATAAAGAATTAAGAATTAAGAATTAAGA
>DKER01000109.1:18447-21654 GCA_002452555.1 Fidelibacterota bacterium UBA6817
TGAATTTATCACTCAAACAAATAATTTTATTGCCATGATCAGAATTGCCGAAGCTAGGATGACTTTAATAATTTTTTCGCCGCTGCGGATTTGTACTTTCACGCCGATATAGGCACCGACGCCATTACCTAACCCCAGGATCAGTCCGTACAGCCAGTTTACATTGCCGCTGATTGCAAAGATCAGCAGTGCGGGAATGGTATAGATCATCACAATAAAGACCTTATGCATATTCACATAGATAAGGTTTAGTTTCAGGATATGGTATAGAGCAGCCATTAAAAGAAAACCGACCCCCACCTGTATAAACCCGCCATATAAACCGATGAAGAAAAGGACAAACAAAGCCGGTTTACGATGTTCAGGACTGGATTCGATCCGGTTGTAGTTTATATTTCTTTGAGGAATGATCATGGTAATAACGATACCCAGCATGACAAAGGCCAGAATTCTTTGAAACCACACATCATCAATTCTCAGAGACAGAATAGAGCCCAAAATTGCACCGGGAAGTGTTACGGCAGAATAGAGAAGACTCTCTTTCGCATTGTGTACGGATTGATTTCTGAAGGATGAAACCGCAAAAATGTTCTGCATCAGAATACCCACGCGATTTGTACCATTGGCCATTGCACTATCCAGCCCTAAAAAAATCAATGCGGGAAGTGTGAGGGTGGATCCGCCACCGGCATTCACATTAATAAATCCGGCGGCAAGACCTGTGAGTCCGAGTAAGACAATTTTCCATATTTCATTCATAAAACCAAAATCCTGTCCTCTAATTCAGTTGTCGGAGCGGCTTATAAAAGAGTGCTGCTCCGCCTGTCGCAGCAGCGAGCAGACCTATATAAACAAAGAGGTCTTTTACCGGAATAAATTCAGTGACCACACCCGTAAGAGCCGTTGATATTGCCGTGAGTCCTACGACGGATATGGCTATCAGACTGAAAAATCGACCTTGTAAATGATGGGGGACCCGTTTCTGAACGATTGTTGTGCGTCCTACTATAATCAGCGGAATAAAAAGGGCATGGAAAAAAATAATTCCCCAGAGTGATTGAACCGATCCGGACCATTTAACCGGGACATACGTAAGTCCATCCATGATTATGCCAAAAATCAACATGGTTCCGAGCGGGATCTTTTTCCCCCATTTCATGAGGAAAAGGGATGTAACAATCATGCCCAGAGATAAAAACGTTTCACTGAGAGCCCAGTCTGTAGCCGAGCCGCCAAACACATCTTTAACGAGAATGGCAACGCCAACGATAGCCGGTCCCATGATAAAAAGGTTATCCACAACAGTGATGATTAAAAGCCAGACTAAAACAGAGTCTTTTCTAAGAATATCCGTAATTTCTCTCAGACTTCGAATATCCAGAGATTGAAGGCGAATTTCCTTTTCTCGGGGCGGATGGCTCATGAAGAGGCCGATAAGAAAAGCGATAATAAATAAAATACCGATTAAAACAAAAACCCGGATGGCACCCATAACATCAATAAGAAACCCTGCCAATACAGGACCAAGGACAAATGCGACCTGGATGGTCATCTGGATAATCGTGTTTCCCCGGAGTAGCAAATCTTCTGGAAGATAAAGGGGAATAAGTGAATCCCGTGACGGATTGTAAAATGCAGCGACACTGGTTAAAATAAATGCACTGATTCCCATTAATGTTATCGTCAGTTTTTCAAAGGCATACAAAAGCGGGATAACTATAACAATCAGAGATTCCAAAAAACAGACCCACCGAATAATTCTCACTTTGCTTCTGCCGTCGGCAAATATTCCGGCAGGCAGACTGAATATGAGAAAAGGCAGATAGACTGCTGAAGCCAGCAATCCGGTTGTTTGACGTGAACCGGTGATTTCCAGAACCGCCCAAATCAGGGATACCTGAAACAGAGCATGGGCAAACTGAAAAAAGAATTGATTGACAGTCAGTGGAAAAAAAGATTTTCCAAAATTTGTTTTTTTGGTCAACATGTGCGAATTTAACGGAAGTTTGATGAAAAATAAAAAATAAACCGGAGGAATACATGTCCCGACGCATTGTTATTGCCCACAGTCCCGATTCAGATGATGCTTTTATGTTCTATGCGTTTGCTGCTGGAAAAGTTGACACGAAAGGGTATGAGTTTGATCATTATCTGAATGATATTCAAACATTAAATTCAAAGGCGGAAAAGGGCTGTTATGAAATTTCAGCCATATCCATACATGCCTATCCTTATGTGTCCGATAAATATGAACTCATGACCTGCGGTGCCAGTATGGGTGATAATTATGGTCCTATGGTGATAACAAAAAAAAACATATCCCCCGAAGAACTAAGCACCAAGACCGTGGCAGTACCGGGGCTTAAAACATCTGCGTATCTGGCCTTGAAATTATGGAATCCCGACATCCGAACGATTGTTATGCCCTTCGATAAAATAATGGAAGCGGTTGAACAGGGGAATGCAGAAGCAGGACTGATCATTCATGAAGGACAGTTGACCTGGAAAGAAAGGGGATTACACTCTGTCGTGAATCTGGGAGAATGGTGGTATGACTATACCGGGGGACTTCCCCTGCCGCTTGGAGGAAATGTTGTCAGACGGGATCTTGGGGGAAAAACCATCCGGGATCTTAATGATATTCTTCGTGAAGCAATTCGTTATTCTATTGAACACAAAGAAGAAGCACTCCGTTATGCCATGACGTATGCGGGAGAATTAAGCCGTGAAAAGGCAGGTACATTTGTTTCCATGTATGTTAACGATCTGACCATTGATTACGGCGAACGGGGAAGGGAAGCTGTCCGGCGGTTTTTGGACATGGCTGTAGAGAGGGGCATTATAAAAACAGTAGCCGGTAGCCGGTAGCCAGTAGCCGGTAGCCGGTAGTCAGTAGCCGGTAGTCAGTAGGGTGTGTTGCTTTTGTTTCAGTTGATATGATGTTGTTTCGTTTGACTGCTTTTATTTCATTTAGATCGTTTCATAGTTGATAAGGTTTTTTCTGTTTCGAGGGTGAATAAACCCGCAAGGGCTCTTCTTTTTTAAACGTCTAAACCTTTCAACCTCTCAACGTTTGAACTTTTGAACCCATGAACCCATGAACCCATGAACCCATGAACCCATGAGCCCTTGAGCCCATGAACCCATGAACCCATGAGCCCATGAACCCTTGAGCCCTTGAGCCCTTGAACGCTTGAACAGCGAGCG
>DKER01000176.1 GCA_002452555.1 Fidelibacterota bacterium UBA6817
CAGAACCAGCGGGAATGTCCGGGATTTGGATTTTGACCAGAATAAAAATGTCTGGTATGTCGGTGATAAAGGGGTTATCTATGTTACTAAAGCAGGTGAGCTGGATGGTAATTTGTTGTTCAGCGATGATTCATTGAATTTTACCCGTATGAGGCATTATAATAATCATCTGTACATAGTCGGTTCAAGGATACAAAGCAATGGTGCGCCTGTAGTAAAGATATGGAAACAGCAAATTGATCCGGCCGCCGGTGATCCCAAACTGGTTGGTGATTTGGTCGAAGTCTTCAACTGGACAAGCTCACAATATACCGGACGGGTTATCTCCCTGATTGAACTCAACAATGAGGGAGAAATTTATATTGGAACCGGTGCTTTACCTTTGATGAAGCTGAATACTCAAACCGGTGTGGGTGAAACAATCTATCCCAAGCTGCTTAGTAATTATAAAGCTACACGCATGGTTTGGGGAAATGATGACTACTTATACATCAACACATTGACGTTTGATAATATTGATAATGATACGGTATTGAAAGTGAGGATTTTTGAAGAAGGTGCGCCCTATCACGGCCGGCTTTAAATGTATTTGACATTCAATTTTCAATACCTTAATTTACTTATACTTCAACGTAATAACCAAACAGAAGGAGAAGAAAATGAAGAAATTGTTAACTGTGTTATTGGCAGTTATCTGTTTCGCCGGTATCGCCTCAGGTGCATGGGTATTTGATTCACGGATCGTGGATTATAATGTAGACTCATTGACCTATAAGTTTACAGGCGAGATCAGCGGTACTGTTCGTCGCGCCAACCAGCCCCATGGTGTTGCCGTTGACAGTGAAGGCAAAATCTGGGTTGCTCTGTACGGAGCTGAAGGTGTGCATGAGGGTGTTAATGAATTTGACTGGAAGGGATCAACAAGTCGCTTCAGACCGTTCTATGTCTATGATGATGACGGAACACTTTTGCACAGTATTTCCGTTTTTGAATTACCCGGTGGAGAACTGGATACAATCCATTCAATGTCTCCCATCAATGGAGCAAAACGCGGTATATATAAAGATGCCTATGGCTATATCCATATTTCCTCATGGGCTACCGTATACCGCTTTGATCCTGTTGCTATGGAATGTAACGGACGTTTTGTACCACCAATACTTGCTTCTTTAACAGATGTTACTCATGATCCGGGTTCAGGTCTTTATCTTGTTGGACACGTAGGGGCCGGAAATCCTGTTCATATCTTCGATGAAGACATGGAATACATTGGCGATGCTGTTGATGCCCTGCCTTCACTGCAGCGTTCAATCTGTCTTCGCACAACTGATGATGGCTGGGATTTGATGGTCGGCGGTATTTATCCCGGAAATGTCTACAAATATCAGACATTGGATATTGAATTTGAACAATTCGAAGTTGTCGATACGTTAGGCCGCTTTGTTGAAGAAGGTGTTACATACAACCTCTGGGCCGAATGTCTGGACTGGATGCCTGATGGCAAACTTCTGGTTGGTAATACCCGTGTCTCTGAATATCCGAATCCCAGAAACCATCTGTGGACAATTCTGGATGTAGATAACAATGAGATTCTTGGCGATTTCGGTAATCCTGTTGTTGTCGGTGAATATGATCCGTTAGCCATTCCTGACGGAGCAACAAACAGCCCGCGTAATGCTGACTGGGTAGGCGAAAATGTTATGTATCTCGCTGATATGACTCTGAATACAATTGACAAATGGGTCTGGTCTGAAACATCTGTCCATCAGCTGGATCTTCCGGAAAACTTCAAACTGAGCCAGAACTATCCCAATCCTCTCAACCCCTCAACAACAATTGAATTCTCCATCAATACTCCCGCCAATGTTATTCTTGCTGTCTACAATATGAAAGGTCAGCTGGTTGAAACTCTGGTAAGTGAACATAAAAATACCGGTTCCTACAAAGTTGTTTGGAATGCAGATAATATGCCTTCCGGAACGTATGTTTACAGACTCCAGGTTGGTAATGAATTCATGACCAAGAAAATGGTTCTTCTCAAGTAATTCATTTACACATATGATCTGAAACGTCCGCCGATTGGCGGACGTTTCTTTTATTAGGACAATTTTCCTAAAATACAGTTATCCGATCCGTAAAAATACTCTGTTGAACCTGAAATGCTGCTTGACTTAAAAAGAGTTTTTCTTTAACATTTCTAAGATTGTAAGCACGCTGAATGGCAGAACAAAACTGATAAAAAGTTCTGCATTTTTATAAGAAAATAACATATAAACATCAGGAACGGATAAATAAAGTGGCAGGCATTTTGGCAAAGATACAGGTTTGTGTGCAAAATACAAGATTAATTATATTCGGGTGATTGGAAGGAGCTTATATATGAAAGTATTGAGGGGTCTGCCGGTATTTTTATTGCTGGTCAGCTGTATGTACGCTCAGACATCGGGAAAAATCATGGGTACAGTCTCAGATGAAAATGGTAATCCATTGCCCGGTGCAAATGTAATTGTTGAAGGAACAGTCTATGGTGCTGCTGCAAATGAAGACGGGTTCTATGTTATTCTGAATGTGCCACCCGGAGTCTATTCTGTCGCTTCAACATATGTTGGTTATGCCCGCTTATCCCAATCCGGCGTCAGAGTTGAAATTGATCTCACCTCTCAGGTTGATTTCAGAATGAAGCCCCAGGCTTTTCAGGGGGAAACGGTTACAGTCGTTGCAGAACGTAAAGTCATCCGGGTTGATGTTGCTTCAAGTCAGACAAATCTGAGTTCGGATCAGATTGAGGATCTGCCGGCTACCAGCGTTGAAGATGTGATCAGTATGCAAGCCGGTGTTACAGGGCTGGAGGTTCGCCAGGGAGGCGTGGATGAATTGGCATATATGATGGATGGCGTATCCATGAAAGATGACCGGACCGGCCAACCGGTGTCAGGCGTACCGTTAAGTTCAGTTCAGGAAATTATGATACAGTCCGGCGGATTTAATGCAGAATACAGCGATCTGCAGGCCGGTGTTATCAATGTGGTAACAAAAGAAGGTCATCCTGAGAAGTATTCTTTTGATTTAAGTTATAAACACAGACCAGCCGCTCCAAAATCTTTTGGAATATCAATCTACGATCCAAATTCAATCTATATGCGGCCATGGATGGATGATCAGGTTGCATGGTGGGGAACATCTTCAGAATCGTTCACGGATTTGAACGATAATAACTATTGGGATCCGGGTGAACCCTTTGTTGACAGAGACGGAGACGGTAACTTTTATTATCCGTGGGATGAACATATCCGGAAAATGTATCCTGCCTTTCAGGGCTGGAATGAAGTCTCAAGCTCACTGTTGTCGAATGATGATCCGTCTGATGATCTGACTCCGACCGGAGCACAGCAACTTTTTAAATGGCAGCATCGCAGACAGGGGGATATAGAAAAACCTGATTATAATATTGATGCTGGCTTTGGAGGTCCGGTACCCGTTATCAGCAAAGCTTTGGGAAATCTCAGGTTCTATTCATCTTTCAGAAAAGAAAGAAATATGTATCTGGTGCCGCTGGCAAGAGATGCGTATGACGAGTGGTCATTTTCTACAAAATTAACAGCTGATATCAGTCAACGGGTTAAACTGCAGTTAACCGGGTTTTATAAAAAAACGGATGCTTCTTCAGCCAGTGAAACCGGTCTCCCATCCGTTTTTTCGTCTGCCACATACGGTGTTGCCGGGGAATTCGGAAGCAGTTCACAACAACGATCCAAAATTTTTCACCCCCACCATTTTTGTGAAACAGAAATTTGGAACAATGTATTTTCAGGGAAATTAACTCATCAGTTAAGTGATAGATCCTATCATGAATCATCGCTGGAATACCGGTCAACTCGTTATCAAACCGGACCCGCAGAACGGCGGGATTATACTCCTCAATATAATATTCTGCCCTTTGCAGATGTACCCTATCTGGTTGATGAGGCTCCATACGGCTTTGATACAAATTTAAGTGCAAGTATTGATGGCTTTATGATGGGAGCAAAGAGCAATGCCCGTGATTCAACGCGTACTCATGCATTTAAGGCACGATGGGATTTTGTTTCACAAATAAACCGGAATAATCAAATCAAAACCGGGCTTCAGTTCGAGTATTTTAGCTATAACATGAATTATGGTGCAATAAATCCGGCCCTTCCTGCCGGGCGTCCATGGACAAAATGGGAACAATCACCGTGGATGCTGGGGGCCTATATTCAGGATAAACTGGAGTTTGAAGGATGGATTGCCACGGTTGGTTTAAGAGCTGAATATTTTAACCCCAATACTGACTGGTTTGATTTTGAACCTTTCGACCGGACAATTAAAATCATTGCTTCACGGGAAATTACGGATGAAGATAATATTCCCATGCGCGATACAAAAGGGCTGTTTACGCTGATGCCCAGACTGGGAATCTCCCATCCCATCACAGTTAATTCCAAACTATATTTCAACTATGGTCATATGAGACAACGGTTCTCTCCGGATCAGCTTTTTGGAATTCGCCGCACGTACGGAGGTCCTTTAAGCGTCCTGGGAAATCCAGAACTTCCTATGGAGAAGACCATTGCATACGAACTGGGTTACGACCATTCACTTTTTGATCAATACCTGATACATATCGCAGCTTATTATAAGGATAAATCAGATCAGGCCACGTCGATCAGTTATACCGGTGTCGGCGGTGTTGTTCGCTATTCCCAGTACAGCAATCTTTTCTATCAGGATATCCGTGGGCTGGAAATTGAAGTGCGAAAACGTATCGGAGACTGGGTAACCGGCTTTATCAACTATGAATATTCTGTTTATACATCAGGTAATTTCGGAGTAAGATCGCTCAATGAAAACCCGGCTGTTCAACGGGATACTGAACGCAATATCAATCTTCAGAAACAATATAAACCGATTGCTCTTCCCCGGGTTAAATACAATGTAGCGTTTAAGACACCATATTATTTCGGACCGGAAATGGGAGGACTGGCTCCCCTCGCAAACTGGCAGCTTGCGTTTACGGGAACGTGGAGGAAAGGTGGATATCATTCCTTCGGCAACAATCCGAATGTAATTAATAATGTCCGCTGGGTTGACAGTTGGGGTTTGGATATGAAAGCATCCAAATCAGTTAATATCAAGAATTTCAGAATTCAGTTAATCGCAGATGTTTTCAATTTATTGAACAGAAAAGTATTGTCCACATCTGCTTTGGGTGATTCTTATCTTGTCCCCGGCGTGTATGACATGTATCAGGAATCCCTCCATTTTAAAGAGCATGTTTATGAAGAACTCGGTATGAGACATATATCCGGGACAGATAAAATGGGTTACTACCGTGATCCCGGCGTTCCCTATCAACCCCTTAAATATGCAGCAAGAGCTACGCTTGTTACACAACCGGATCCAAAGACGTTTTATTATATCGGTGATGTAAAGGATCTTCAGGGACTTTTTCCGGATGCCGGAATTCAGGAAAATATTGATGATACAGAACGGTATGTTCAATATGTAAATAATGAATGGACCCGCGTGAGTAAATCCACAATACAAAAAGTATTGGACGATAAAGCATATATCTTTAATCCGGTGAATGAAGCATTTCTTTTTCTTGCCCCCAGGGACGTCTATTTTGGAATCCGGATTTCCTATGATTTTTAATATGCAGAATAAAGTTAAGTTAAAAGGATACGAATAATGCATAGAACTTTGAAAAGACGAATCGGGATTTTTCTGCCTGCCCTGTTCATATTGGGTTTGACCGCAACGCTGGAAGCTCAGGTTGAAGCCCGATGGATGAAGGTTGGCGACCTTCAAAGTTTTTTTCTGGCACATGGCTCGGAGCCGGAACATGGTCTGATTGCCGAACAACAGGCCGGTTTCAGATGGCCCGCTTTCTTTATGAGTCAGGACATGCAGGCAGCAAAAGGATTCTGGATCGGTGTTGCAGAATTTGAAGATCCGATTGCGCAATACAAATTTCCTTATAAAGTGGTTCATACCGGTCCCCGGAAAGTTGCCGGATCCGAACTGAATGAAATTATCCCGGTGGAATTTAAACTGGTAGGCCGGTACAATGCCCCGACTGTTCTCGTTGACGGTGCCGTTGCATCTGATCTTTTTTATGATGATCAGGTGGATGAACTTGATCTGTTTCTTCCGGCCGACAGAATGATCCTGAATAAATGTGTTACATCGACGGGGATTTCATTCACACGGAAAATCTATTCATACAGCCAACAGTATTACGGAAATTTCTTTATCTTTGATTTTACATTTAAAAACACGGGAATCTGGAATAAAAATAATACAGATCCTATTAATCAGACACTTACAGGTGTTTATTTTCACTGGCAGTTTAGAAATGCCATCGCACGCGAAGGCACGATTGAAGGTCCGGGTATTGATTACCGCGGACTGCCGGGCTGGAATACGCCGCGAGATATGCGTTGGGGTATAAACACAATGAATGATGTAATCGGAACAAATCCCACAAGCCCAAAACTGACCAATGATTTTGAGTCCGATTCCCGTTATACTGAAACCATCCTTGATCCAAAGACAAGCGTAGATCAGATAGATGGCGACGGCAATTATATGAGGGCTTTTGTCACATGGCACGGGTATCATAGTGAATTGCGCGATGTGTATGATAATATCGGATCCCCTAACTTCAGAGGATACCAGGCTGACGGGCGCTTGGGAGCACACCATTATATGGGAGCTGTTACGATTCATGCAGATTCGTCTCCCTCGAATAAAACCGATAATCCATTTCAACCGTCAAGCACACCGTTTATTGAATCCAATTCACCGGAAGCGCAACCCAATGACCAATTCAATGAAGTGCGTATGACAAACGAATATGAAAAAGTTCTTGCAGCCGGTCATCCCATAGCCGGGAGTCATGCTTTGCAGGTCGGTTTCAATAATCCAAATGAGTGG
This sequence comes from Fidelibacterota bacterium UBA6817, assembly GCA_002452555.1. GTDB lineage: Bacteria > Fidelibacterota > Fidelibacteria > Fidelibacterales > Fidelibacteraceae > Fidelibacter. The sequence goes on from DKER01000176.1 coordinate 6,961, forward strand.
AACAGTCCCGGCGGAGGATTCTCTCAAACCATGGCTTTTGGCCCCTATGAAATGGCGCCCGGAGACAGTGTTCGTATTGTCTGGGCAGAGGCAGCAGGCGGCTTGGGGCGTTCCCCCTTTGGAGAAGAAAGAGATGTTCGGGCTGAGGTAGGAAGAAATTGGTTCAAAGTCGTTAGCGGCGGAGAAACACTCGATCTGACGTATCCTGACGGAACCGTAAAAACAGTCAGTTCCGAAAATGAAGCAAATAAGTATAAAAACCTGTGGGTTTATACCGGGAGAGATTCTATTTATCAGGCTTTCAGACGAGCCATTGATCTTTATAAAAATAAAAACCTTGATTTAGGGAATGAATATCCTCCAGCTGTCCCCGGATTTTTTGAAGTGATTTCTCAGGGAAACCGTATTGCCTTGAATTGGGATCCCAGTGAAGATGAAGGACAGTCGTGGTTTGAAGGGTATAAAATCTATCGCGCTCAGGGTGAGCGATATGATTCTGTATATACTATGATTGGTGATTTGAATAAAACAAACGGATCGCTTGCCAATGAATTTTTTGATTATTCGGCAGTCAGAGGACAGAGTTATTATTATTTTCTGATTGCATATGATGATGGGAGCAGGAATTCCATTAAACCCGGCGTTCCGCTTTACAGCAGCCCCCATCTGACAAGGACAAATACCGCAGCTACTCTTCAAAAACCGCCAGCTGACGATATGAGTGAAATTCGGGTTGTACCCAATCCGTATAATATTTCCAACGTCAACTACCAATATGCGGGAGAACCCAATAAAATAATGTTTGTCAACCTTCCCAGTGAATGTAAAATAAAAATATTCACAGAAAGGGGAGACCTGATTTATGAGATAAATCATTCCGGAAGCGGTGAAGTGCGGTGGGATCTGATTACTTCCTCCCGTCAAATCGTTGTCAGCGGCGTTTATATTGCCACGTTTGAAGATCCGAATGGAAAAATGATATATCGTAAATTTGTTGTAATTCGTTAATACAGAATACGAGGAGATTGGAAATGAATAAAAAATTCTTGTTAGGATGGAGCCTTCTGACGGCTTTCATGCTGTTAACGTTCATGGGCAGTTGTGATATGCTCGATGATTTCGAGGATGAAACCTATGAAATGGAATCCTATGATGCCTGGGCAGCCGTGTCGTATAAAGCGACAATGAATAAAGGATTGCTGGGAAACGTTAAATTGCATATGAACCCCGATACATTGGCACCTGCCGATCTGCATGCCCTGATATCACCGATTGCTGATTATGTTTTCGTTGCCAACGATTTATTGACGCGCCTGGATACAGCTATGGTTTTTGATACCACATTTGTTGACGATATCACATTTACGATTGATACGACTGAGGTTGTGGAAACGGTACAAAGTTATACTAAAGAACTGGCGACTGCTTTTCAGCCATTGGGATATTTTGTCCTTGAAGGCGTGAATACGGGTGAGGTCGTTTTTTATTTTAATGATTACGTTAAAATGAAAGTGTACGATGTCGCTGAATCAAATGAACCGCTGGAAATTCTGGATGAATCCATACCGCTTGAATTGTCATCAGGACTTTTTACCATTGCAAACAGGGTGGCACGTCCTGTTGTAAGGTCTCGATACGTGTATGAACTTCAAAAGGATAAAGCATATTTGGTCTGTATTCAGAAAATTGAACAAACACTGGGTAGTAAATATAATACGGTTATCATTAACAAATGATACCGGAGGATTATCAACAATGAAAAAATACACAGGAATTGTTCTGCTTCTGCTGATTTGTTTTGCAACCATTGCATCGGGAGCTGAAAAAAAACTTGCCCAGACAGGTTATCAGTTTCTATCCGTTAATTCGGATGCAAGGGCAGCTGCATTGGCAGGAGCCATGACAACTGTCGATATGGGTTCAGCCTCGTTGTTTTATAATCCTGCGGCAATGGCTATGATGCCGGCATTTTTGGATGCCATGGCCAGTCAAAATACGTTTATTGCTGATATAAAGCATAACACATTCAGCTTAGCCCTCAATCCGGGGAAAAACCAATTCGGTGTTTTTGGAATAAGTGCCCAAGCTGTGGATTACGGCGAAATGCAGGGCACAATGGTCTGGGCTAATGACAGAGGATATGTTGATACCCATGTCTTTAATCCCTCCGCTTTTTTTGTCGGTGTAGGATATGCCAAAGCCCTGTCTGCCAAATTCTCGGTCGGCGGTCAGGTTAAATACACTGCCCAACAGCTGGGGAAAAGCAATGTACAGATGACAGACAGCCTTATGACAAAAAAATACAGAACGAATGCGGTTGCTATGGATTTTGGAACACTTTTTAATACGGGATTTCGTGATGTGAAATTTGGGATGACTGTCCGGAATTTTTCAAATGAAATCAAATATGTAGACGAAAGTTTCCAGTTACCCCTTACGTTCTCAATCGGATTAACAGCCAATGTTATGAATTTTATTTCTAAAGAATTGCCGCATCATAATCTTGAGGTCTACATCGATTGGGCTCATCCCCGTTCATATCCTGAATATTTAAACTTAGGCCTTGAATACAGTTTTGTAAAAAAATTCTTCCTGAGATACGGATTTGAACAGAATCGGGATGAAAGCAGTTCCAGCGTGGGATTTGGAATTAATGCTTTCGGACTCCAGTTTGATTACAGTTATACACCCATGAAAACATTTGAAGATATACAGAGATTTACTTTAAGAGTAATGCTCTAGAGGAGTGATTCATGAAAAGAACTTTCTTAACCTCAGTGATTGCAATATTGCTGATTTGTCTGTTGCTGATCCCTGCACAGATTACGGCTTCGACAACGGGAAAAATATCCGGACAGGTCACAGATGAGGCCGGGAACCCCCTGCCCGGAGTTAACATCGTTGTTGAAGGCTCTATGCTTGGAGCTGCGACGGATGAAAACGGCTATTATGCCATTCTCAATGTGACTCCCGGCACATATGTACTGGCTGTATCCATGATCGGATATGAACGGGTATCTGTCAGAAATGTGAGTGTGACCATGGGGCTGACAACCATGATTGACGTAAGGCTCCGGACTCAGGCAGTAGGCATGAGTGAAGTTGTCGTTGTAGCAGAAATGCCTGTTGTCGTGAGAGATATTTCCAACAGTCAGCTCAATATCAGTTCGGAAAAAATTGATGCTCTGCCCGTTAATGAAGTAACAGATGTAATTGGTTTGCAAGCCGGAGCTGAGGGATTAACCATCCGCGGCGGATCATCCCGGCAGACTTCATTTATTGTTGACGGTATTGTCATGAATGATGAACGGTCTAATATCCCTTATTCATCTGTTTCTCTCAGCACAGTAAAAGAAGTTCAGGTTCAAACCGGGGGATTCAATGCTGAATATGGAAATATTCGTTCAGGTGTGATTAATATTGTGACCAGCGAGGGAAGCAAAGACCAGTATAATGGCGCTTTGGCTTTTCAATATAAACCGGCAGCACCCAAACATTTCGGAATTTCTCCTTATGATCCCATGTCATATTGGAACAAACCTTATCTGGATGATGACGTATGCTGGTATGGCACTGATCCGGACGGAAAGGGATATGAGCCGTGGGATTTGTATACCAGACGGCAATATCCGTACTTTAAAGGCTGGATTGCTGTTGCACAGGAAACCCTGAATGATGATAATCCGAATAACGATTTAACGCCTACGGGTGCCCAGCAAATTTACCGTTATAACCACCGCAGGCAGGGAGATATAAAAAGACCCGATTATGTTGGTGATTTTTCTTTCAGCGGTCCGGTTCCCCTTGTCAGCAAAGCATTGGGTAACCTCCGTTTCAACGCATCGTATCGTCAAATGCAGGAAATGCTTTATATTCCTCTGGCTAAAGATGCTTATTCTGAAAATATCAGCAGAATCCGCCTGACGTCGGATCTGAATGAATCCACAAAGCTGACCGTGAATGGTATGTATGGTGAAATTCATTCGTCTTCCACATATGCCTGGACGACTACGCCGACAGGAGATGTGGTACGATCCAATTATACGGTTGCAAGCCTTGCTAAAACAAAAGAGTCTCTTTATGTTCCGCTTTACTACAGTCCAGCATCTATTTTCAGGACTATTGTCGGGGCTAAAATCAATAAGATAATCAATTCTGAATCCTATTATGAAGCGACGCTTCAGATGAATAGAAATGTTTATAAAACGTATCAGGGTGAACTTAGAGACACGTCCAGAGTGAATGAGGTTTTTCCCGGCTATTTTATGGATGAAGTGCCTTATGGTTACTGGGGTTACGGAACCGGTTCAATCGGGGACAATATTCGTACCGGCGGATGGATGAACCTGGGTCGTGATAATTCTGTTGTTACCACATATACAGCCCGTTTTGATTATACCAATCAAATCAACAGGGCTAATCAAATACGGACCGGAATAGAAATTGTTTTGAATGATTATAATATCAAATCCTTTACATCCAATCCCGGTATGACAACCTGGAACAGAGAACAGATCTATCAGGTTTTTCCATATAGGATTGGAGCTTATATTCAGGATAAAATGGAATTTGAAGGTTTTATCGCTAATGTTGGGCTCCGGTTTGATTACTCGGATGCCAATACGGATAAGTATCTTCTGGATCCTTATGATGAGTTCTATAAACAAGGAAAGGGACATACAATTGAGGAAGAAGCCCCGAAAACTGATTCCAAACCTACGTATGCCCTCAGTCCGCGTTTAGGTATTTCTCATCCCATTACCGAGAATTCAAAACTCTATTTTAATTATGGGCATTTCCGGGCTGAACCGGAATCGTCGCACCGCTTCAGACTCCAAAGAGAATATAACGGTTTGGTGACATCCATCGGGAACCCTGACCTTGTTTATGAAAAAACCGTTGCTTATGAAATCGGATATTCACACAATATTCTTAATCAGTTCCTGGTGAATATTGCAGCCTATTATAAAGATGTTACCAATCAGACCGGTTGGATAACATATCAAAATTTGAACAGTTCCGTTCGATACTCAATAACGGATAATAATAATTATGAAGATATTCGGGGTATAGAACTTACGCTGGACAAACGATGGGGAACCTGGGTTACCGGCTTTGTTAACTATACCTATATGGTTCGGTCATATGGCTGGTTTGGATTGCAAAGATACTATCAGGATCCGAACGAGCAGCGGGCCTACCTGAGAACCAATCCCTATCAGGAAAAACCGTATCCCCAACCCTATGCCCGTGCCAATATTGATTTCCATACTCCCCCGGCTTTTGGTCCTGCTGCCGGAGGCATTTATCCCGTGGGAGGTTGGGATGCCAGTTTCCTCTTTACATGGAGTGCCGGCAGTAAAGCCACATGGAATCCAACCAATATCGTTGGTTTGACGAATAATGTAAAATGGGTTGATACGTATAATCTAAACCTGAGATTGACAAAATCCATGAGCTTCGACCGTTTTAAACTCCAGTTGTATATGGATATCACAAACCTGTTGAATACCAAGTTCCTCAGTTATAACGGTATTGCCGATACATATGATTACAACTATTACCGTGAATCGCTCCAGTTCAGCAGCAAGATCTATGAAGAACTTGGCATGGGAGGCATTCCCGGTGATGATAATCTCGGTTCATACAGAGACTGGGATGTGAAATATCAACCCATGCGCTATCTTGATCGTGTTACAGAAGATATCAATCCTGATTTAGCATGGTATTATGTTGGGAATTTGAATTCGTTGATGAGTGCTTTCCCGGATGATTTTACCTCTGAATCCAATATATCCAAAAGTGATCGTTTTATTCAGAGAGTAAGGATTGAAGATCCAAACAATCCCGGGGCAATGATTGATGTCTGGCAAAGAGTGGACAGCAAATCGGCTAAAAAAGCGCTGGATGATAAAGCATACATTGATATGCCAAATCTCGAATTCAATACATTTGCCAACCCGAGAGCTGTCAAATTTGGAATAAAAATCGTTTTTTAAGAGAGCAAAATTATGAAATATACCTACAAAATCACTGTATTCCTGCTTCTGATACTCTGTCTGGCCGGAGAAGCCTTTACTCAGGTTTCTGCAACAGACAGGCGTTACATCAGAATCGGATCCCTGCAGACCTTTTTCAACTCCTATTTTTCTAAAAGGGCATGGAACAATGTCTATTATGAAGGATTGGTCTGGCCTGCAGATTATCTTTATCAGGATAATGATGTTATTCAAAGAGCGTGGCTTGGTGTAGATGATTTCACTGATGCCGACGGCTTTTATTATGAAAAATGGGCATCCTATATCACTCAGGGAAATGTTGATGTTTCTCTTTTTCCCGTTGTCCTGAAGCAAACCGCAAAATTTGACATTCCCAATGTGTTTGTTGACGGCAATAATATTTCAGCACCATATATGGGCGATATTGATGTAATTGACCCCACCATTCCTGCTGACAGAATTGTTGAGAGTGTTGTGAACACGAAAGCCGGTGTCACGATGAAAATGAGAGTGTATGCTTTCAGTCAGCAGTATCATGATAATTATTTTATCAAAGAAATGACGTTTATCAATACGGGACGGGTACGGTATGGAGATGAACCTGCTCTGAACGGCCCTGTGAAAGGTTTTCGAATTGGCTGGGGAACCCGTTATTCGTGCAGCCGGGATGCCTACATGCATGTGGGAGCCGGCGGTGTAGGATGGGGTCAGTTCTCCTGGGTATCCCGTTCACGCTTCAGACCTGAAGACAATAACGCCATGCCGTATGCAGTTCACAGCAGTAAGATCCCAACATTAACCGAGAGTGAACCGATTGATCAACTGGAATGGATCAGAGCCGGTTTTTCTTTTCTTGGACAGGCAACGGCTATCGGTTTTGATATGATTGGCGGTCCTCATGCCAATGGTAAAGGCCGTTTAACAGCCCCTCATTTTGTTGGAACCGGCGTCCTCCATGTTGATAAATCTGCATCTGATCATGAAGATGATCCTAATCAGCCCGTTGTTTTGGGTTGGCATGCCGGTGATACATATCCCTCAACAGGTGATGTTTCTCCTGCAGATGTCGACAAGATGGTTAATGCCTATAATTATCTTGCCGGAGAACCCTATGGCAGCGGCAAAGGCGGAGGGAACCGGTTTTATGAAGATAATGTATCTTCAATAACAGACAGAGTTGATCCCTCGGCTATTCATGGCGATGGAGGCGGGACCAATGTTTGGATTACTTATGGTCCTTTTGATATCCCTTTCGGCGATTCAGTGAAAATTGTAGAAGTTGAAGCCATTAACGGACTCAGCAGGCCGCAATGTGAAGATATTGGTTACCGCTGGTTTCAGGCTTATAAGAATGACCAGGACAAAGGTCCCTTTACACTTCCAGACGGGTCTACTACGGATGACAAGGATGTCTATAAAAATTCCTGGGTTTTTACAGGTCGTGATTCCTTTATGCTTACGATGAGCAGAGCGCTCAGAAATTACAGTTCCGGATTTCAGATCCCTCATGCTCCCCAGCCGCCGGAAGTTGTTAACGTTGAATCCAAAGGTGACAGAATTGATCTTATCTGGACACCTTCACCGGATGAATTGAATTCAAATTTTGCCGGTTATAAGGTCTATCGTTCAATTTCAAAACCGGATACAGTCTTTGACCTGATTGCTACTTTGCCCAAAGGTACAACAGAATATGCTGATGAAAGTCCGGCCAGAGGTTTCTCCTACTACTATTATATCTCTTCGTACTCTGACGGGACCAATAACACAGAGGGGAAATATAACCCAACGGGTGAACTTGAAAGTTCCCGGTTTTATACAAAAACAACTGAACCGGCTTATTTGAAGCGTCAGGCAGGCCAAAATCTGAAGGATATCCGGGTTGTACCTAATCCATTTAATATTCTTGCCTCGAATCTTCAGTATACCGGTGAAGATGATAAAATTATGTTTCTTAACATCCCGGGGAAATGTATAATCCGAATATTTTCGGAACGGGGTGATTTAATTGAAACTATAAACCATGATGACGGAAGCGGTGACGCAGCCTGGCAGTCTCTCAGTTCATCCCGCCAAGTCGTTGTCAGCGGTATTTATATTGCTCACTTTGAAGTAACTGAAGATCAGTTGGATCCTTTTACAGGTGAGGTCCTTTATCGCAAAGGTGAATCAGCAACTCGTAAAATTATTATTGTCAGGTAAGAATCATGTTAAAACACAATATTCATTTGAAAATCTGCCTTGGAGCTTTGCTGATAACAGGTTTTGTATCAGCAGCCCTTGCCGCGGATAAGAAACTGGGCCAAACCGGTTTCCAGTTTCTCAGTGTATCGAATGATGCCCGAAGCAGTGCTCTGGGAGAAGCGGCAACCACTCTTGAAAATGGTGTTAATTCACTCTTTTTCAATCCGGCGGGTCTGGCGCGTACAACAAAAGCTATTGAACTGACAGCCAGCCAGAATGAGTGGATTGATAATATTAAACACAATACGTATGCTTTAGCTTTCAGGCCCGGTGACGGCAGGATGGGCGTATTCGGTCTAACCGCACATTCCATTGATTACGGAGAGGTTCAGGGTACTATGGCCTGGCATAACGAACAGGGTTATATTGATACGGAAGTTCTGTTTCCTTCAGCGTTTGCCATTGGCGCCGGATATGCGATTGCCCTGTCCGACAAATTTTCAGTTGGAGGTTCTCTGAAATACTCCGGTCAAAATCTGGGTAAAAGTATTGTACCGGACGCAGACAGTCTTAAGGTTAAGAAGAACTTGGCTAATGCCACTTCATTTGATTTTGGAACCCAGTTTAAAACCGGGTTTAAAAGTCTTATGTTCGGTATGACTTTCCAGAATTTCTCTGAAGAGATCAGTTATGAAAGAGAAAATTTTCAGCTGCCTTTGACATTTACAATCGGTATTGCCATGGATATTTTGGATATTCTGGAAAATAAACCGAAAGGTCAGCAGCTCTGGTGTTATGTGGATGCCACGCATCCCAGATCATATCCTGAGCAAGTGAATATCGGACTTGAATACGGTTTCATGAATACATTGTTTTTAAGAACCGGGTATATGATGAATAGCGATGAAAGAGACATCAATTTTGGCGCAGGCCTGCAGTTGATGGGTTTCTCGTTCAACTATTCATATACACCATTCGGTATTTTTGATAAGGTCCAGCGAATTACAGTTGGATTCGGTTTTTAATGATGATCAGAGATATGAAGAAATGTGATACAATTATTTCGCGAAGGAGATTAAAAATGAAGAAGGCATTAATACCGGGCTTGCTTGCATTGCTCTTGGCAATGTTTGGTGTGACGGGGTGTGAAGATACGGATTATCCGCCCAGTGTTTTTGATCCCAATGATCCCGGGAAACCTACACCGGTGATTACAGAGGTCAATCCCGCAACCAGCTCGTTTCAAACTGTTGGCCTGGTGGAAATATATGGAGAAAATTTTTCTGAGAATATCCGTGAAAATATTGTCTTTTTTAACGGAGGCATTGCTTTCCCTGAGCCTGAATTAACTGATCTGACGGCTACACCTCAGAAAATGGTTGTGTACGCTCCTGAAATTATTAAAGAACCGACACAGTGGGCCATGGATTCTGTGAAGCTTCGGATCGCTGTTCAGGGAGCCTATCTCTTTGGCAATTATATGGATACAGAGGGCAATTTTATACCTTATACACTGGAAAAACCGGCAGTTGAATACGGTGCTTTTACAGTGGATGAAAGTAAAATTGCTTTAGGCGTCGCTGTGGATAAGGACGAAAACGTTTATGTGCCTGTTGTCAATAAATATGTTTATAAACTTACGCCGGCCAAGCATGACTCTATGATTATCTGGGGAAACGATGCGCATACGGTTTTGACTGATCTGAAATTTGCCCCGAATGGTGATCTAATCTATGCAAGAAACCTTGGAAGCTTATACTATTACCCGGCAGGCGGCGGAACCCGTGCCACAGGTTTTAACTTCAGCGGAAGAGTCTTGTCATTTGATTATGATCAAAACGGCATCATGTATGCCGCCGGTCGAGCAGGGTTTATGTATGCTCTGTTAACAGATGGTTCAACCAAAGTAGAAAACACCGGGTATGAAGATTTTGAGGTTTACACGGTAAAAGTGTTCGGCAATGATCTGTACACTCTCGCCAAATATGTCGGATCCGATACCGATATTCCTGTTTGGGCAATTTGGAAACATACACTTCAGGGAAACGGTATTGTGAGTGATAAAACGCTGGTGGTTGACTGGAATGATACCGGTTTTAATGAAACAACCCCCCTCTTTATGGCTTTGGATGAGGACGGAAATGCTTTTATCAGCGGCGATGATTATGGGATTCCTTTGGTTCATGTCAATCTGTCAAATGGATCTGCAAAAGCTATATATAACTATCCGAAAGCAGCCCTTTCGACACGTGGTGTCCATATGAGTTTTGGTAATGATAATAAACTGTATATGGTAAGACGCAGCAACCGCTCCGACGATGCGGCTCCTACACCAAGACTGATTCGCATCAGTCTGGATGTAAATGGCGCCCCGTATTATGGAAGACAGTAAATTAATTAATCATTGATGTTAAAATATAACCCCGGGTTTATTGCCCGGGGTTTGTTTTGTACCGTATATATTCTGACTGGATAATTGTTAATAGTTTTTCTGCCGTTATTGAAATCTCTTTCGAGAATGGACTTACGTTTACGGAGATTTCGTTCGTTTATCATTATTGAGCTTTTTGGCCATAGGGATAAAAAGAAAGATTGTACCATTTTTGTTGGAATTATTAAAATTTTCTATTTCTGTATTGTTGATTTTGAATTACATTTTAAGTACGTTTGACAGCTTATTGACTAACATGAAAATTGAAATGACTGGGAGTAGATAATGAAGAATTTTTTGATGTCTGTATTGTGGGTTGCCCTCTTTGTCGGTTTGGGAGCCATGTATTATTATCAGACTACTTTTGATGCCCGTATCAATTATATGGATGAAAGAGCCGGCATGATTGAAAACAGGTATCAAAAATTTACGGATCAGCTGAATGATCTGGAGGTGAAATTTGTCGGAAGAGCAAAACATGTCCGCCAGAATCAGAATGATATCAAGGATTTATACAGTAAAATTGAAGATTTGAAACGCAGCCATGCCCAGGACATGTTTCTTGTTAATACCCGTATCGATTCCCTGGGGGGGGTTGTGGACAATAACATGAGCAATATGGATAGCCAGATTACTGCCCTTAGAAACCTTTTTAACAGTTTAAGAGCTACTGTTAATCAAAACAAAATTACTGGCGATCAGCAAATGCAGCGTATGGATCGCAGAATTGAAGCCCTTGAAAAGAAAGTCGATGAAATTGAAGTTCGTATTACACCTCAGGATGACAAGAAAACCAAACGCTAAGTAAAAATTATACATTCCATGAAAAAAGGCAGGATTTCAATCCTGCCTTTTTTTTATCGACAGTAGCGAAGCAGGGATTCGAACCCCGGACACGCGGATTATGATTCCGCTGCTCTAACCGACTGAGCTACTTCGCCGTCAAAAAGCTCGAAATAATACAAAATATTTTGAAAAAACAGCAAGGTTTTTTATTAGTAACGCTCGTATAATTCGTTGACCGGAACCAGTTCAACTCGAATTTCATATAGATTCTCAAGTACGGATACGGGCAGTTCAATTTCATATACTCCAACGTACGGGACTTGTTTTAAATATAACTGTATGTCAACATTTGAGGCCGTCATGATCAATAATTGTTTGAAGTCGCTTTTCAATGTGATGGTGTCCGTCTCACGAATTTCATTCACATTCAAATACTGACCATCAATAAAGGTATGTACCGGCCTGCCCTGACGATCCGTAATCTGTATGACCGGAATAGTTCTGTAATTTCCCAGTTGAATATCTCTCCGAAGCTGAAAAGGGATATCATTATACATGGCATTAAACGTCATAAACTCATAACTGTCACTTATAGAATACACCGGTTTAAAGGGTAACACTTCGGTTATTTCCTGAAACAAAGCAGGTAAGATCTGAAAAGAAATTTCAAAACGGATTCGTCCTAACCTTGGTCTGTACGGCAACGTTGAAATCGTCGGTTCATTTATTTCGATCAAATACGGATTTTGTAATAATTCATACACCGCCAACTGAGTCCTTTCCAGTTGTGATCTGTCAAGCTCCAATCTGGCCATTGCCTCTGTATGATCCATTTTTCTTGTCGTGATTCTGCGGGTAACATACCGGTTCTCATTGTCCGGCTTATATTGGGGCGTTGACGCTTCTTTTTCTGCAGGAACACCAAAATCCTTAATGAGATCTGCCAGCTCTTTGCGGGCTGCATTCAGAGTCTCTGTGTCAATTCTTCCCTTGTCTGATGCTGTTTCGGATACATAAAAATCCAGCGATAATGTCTGAACATTGAACAACTTACCCATGTGTTCAATTAACTGGTTTTTTATTTCCCGGGTATCGGATAAGACTGCCGTAAAAGAAGACTCAGAAACATTTTTCCATGTGTTGATGCTGACGGCACTCATATGAATCAAGACATCACCGGTTCCGGATGAGGGATAAACGGACCCCAATAAAACAAACTGGTTCTTTTTAAGGTTTCGCATATCCTGCTGATTGAATGCAATAACTTCCGAAACTGTATACCCCGGGTGGAGCAGAAGATCGGGTAAACGGAGTTTGTCCTGAAAAATCATGTCAATCAGACTTTTTTCAAGCCAATCAAGTTTGGGATCAGCTGTTTTATTCTCGAAATCCAGAACGTAGACTTCTTTTTGAAGCGGTGCTGCCAAAGCAAACGAAACCAAAAATAAAATAAATAGACTTATTCCTGTCAATCGTCGTGTTTTCATGTTAACCCCGCAGGATAACGTTGTTGGATTTAATATATTCTAAGGAATTATTCAATCTTTGTAAAACAGTTTCCCGTCCTAAAAAGGCCAATAAGCGGAAAAGTCCCGGACTTACGGAAAATCCGGTTACAGCAAGACGGACCGCATGGATTAGAATCGCGGCATTCTCATGATGAGATTCTGCAACGTTCCGAAGTGAATCCTCAAGCGCTTCAGCCGTAAAAGGAGTCAATGTCTTTAAGGATTCTGCGTATGCTTCGATCAGAACAGGTACAGATTGATTGGTCCAGCGTTGTTCAATAGCTGCCGGATCATAAGATACGGGATCTACAAAAATGTAACGCCCGAATTCAACAAAATCATTCAACAGTTTCATCCGGCTTTTTAACAAGTCAATGGCTTCGGTTATTCTTAATTTTTCGCTTTCAATTTTTTCTTCATCCAATAAACCGGCTTTGATCCATACGGACGTTACAGCCGTATAAAGTTCTTCAGCCGTTTTTAGTGACAAATGCTGACCGTTTATCCATATCATTTTTTTGATATCAAAAACTGCACCTTTTTTTGAGATGTCTTGTAATTTGAACAATCGGATCAAGTCATCACGTGTAAAAACTGTCTGATTGCCCTGAACACCCCACCCTAAATGGACAAGTCCGTTTATAAAACCGTCGGGAATGAATCCCATGTCTTTAAATTCTCCGACAGATGTGGCTCCGTGCCTTTTGCTCAACCGTTTTCCGTCCGGTGCCAGGATCAACGGAACATGGGCAAAACGGGGTACAGGATATCCCAATGCAAGATAGAGATGAATCTGTTTGGCTGTATTTGGGAGGTGATCTTCTCCGCGGATGATGTGTGTGATCCTCATGGATGCATCATCTACAACGACGGCTAATTGATAAACCGGTGTGCCGTCCGAACGCATAATAATGAAATCATCTATTTCACGGTTCTGAATTTCAATGTTTTTAAAGACCATATCCTTAAAACGGGTCAACCCTTCTTCCGGAATTCGTATCCGAACGGTGTATGGTCTGTTTTCCTGTAAGTTCTGCAGGATTTGCTGTTCCGTTAAATTTCTGCATTGTCCGCTGTAGCGATAAGATCGGTTTTCCTTGTTTGCACGATCGCGTTCAGCATCCAACACTTCTTTTGAACAGAAGCATCGGTATGCCTTTCCTTCTTCCAGGAGCTTTTTAACAGCTTCTTTATGTTTATGAATGTTTTCGGACTGAAGGACCGGCGTTTCATCAGGATCGAGTCCCAGCCATTTTAGCGAATCCAGTATCTGCTGAATCATTGCCCTGGATGACCGCTCAGTATCCGTATCCTCAATTCTCAGTAGAAATTTTCCTCCGGTATTTCGGGCATAGAGAAAATTGAATAAAGCTGTTCTTGCACCGCCAATATGAAGATATCCTGTAGGACTTGGAGCAAATCGGACTCGTACGGACGTTTCGGTCATTCCTTATCCGTTTCTCCGTTTTCGTCAGATAAAAAATCCGCCTCGTCAACCTGTTCTTCATCATCTTCATATCCGTCATCATACTCTTCGTACGGATAATCCAGTTCCATTTTTATTCCTCCGGTCCAATGAGTGATAAAATTATAGATTGCCCCGGCGGCTGTAAGGAAAAGGCTGAAAAAGAAAGCATTTGATACAGCTAAACTAAGTATCGTGAAAAATGATAAGGGTCCGGATACACCGGTCGGCCCCATACCCATGTCTGCCATGGATTGATTCATCATCTGCATGATGAAATTTCCCATGAAAATAAATAAAATCAGAAACAAAATTCCTGAAACAAGAAATGTGTTGCGGAATAAAGGCCATAAGCTGAAACGCTTTATTTCATATTCCAAAATAACCTCATTTAATTTTAATTTTAAAAAGATCGGAGGCAGGGGTATGAGAAATTCTCCCGGGTTTCTTCAATTCGTCCGGGATTAAGTCTTCAAGTGAAATTCCCTGCCGGATTTTTCCTTCGACTTCACGCTGAGTTTCCCCTTCATCAGACATTTTATCTAAAGCCAGCAAAATATCCTCATGGAATGATTTAATTGTGAATTCAAGTCGCTTGATCAATTCTTCCGTCAGTTTTTTTCCGTAAACTTCTCCAAAATCAAGTGTCAGCGTATCAAGTTTTGTTTTAATCATTTCCATTCGCTGTACAGGATCGGTTAAATCCGCTTTCGGCTTAACCTGTTCCTGAACAGTTGATTTCATGCTTTTTATGGGAGACATTTTTCTACTCCTGGTTAAACCTTAATTTAATGTTTTATATGCTTTATATCAAAAGGCAATTCATCTCTCCTGATGAGGAATTGTTTCTGTTTTTACATGAAAACGGATAAATTCCTCCATGAAGAAAAGTAAAGAAACTGAACAATTGTATTCTAATCTCCTGCCGGATGCATGCTTCTCCGGACTGGAAGACATCGCCGAAAAGGTTCTTGATAATAAACGCCTGAACTCTGATGACGGTTATCGTTTGTTTGAGTCAGGAAATCTTCCCGTTGCCGGATTTCTGGCGAATTTCCGCCGTGAACACGTGTCAGGGCGTAAGGCTTATTATATTCGGAATCAGGTAATTAATTATACCAATATCTGTATTAATCGCTGTGCCTTCTGTGCATTCCACAGAAAGAAGGGAGACAGGGAGTCTTATACTCTCAGCCTTCAGGATATCCGAACAAAAATTGAAGATCATCTGAATGAACCTATCAGCGAAATTCATGTTGTAGGGGGACTTCATCCCGATTTACCCTTCTCTTACTATATTGACATGGTACACATGATGAAGGAATTGCGTCCCGGTACAGTCCTTAAAATGTTTGATGTCGTTGAAATCGAATATTTTTCACGGATTTCAGGGCTTTCTGTCGAACATGTTATATCTCAGTTAAAAGAAGCCGGTATTCGGGCATTGCCCGGCGGCGGTGCAGAACTCTTTGCTCCGCGGGTGCGGAAAATTTTATGTCCCGAAAAAATTCCTGCTGAAAAATGGCTCGCCGTGACTAAAACTGCTCATAAAATGGGACTTAAAACGAATGCTACGATGTTGTACGGCCATGTGGAGACGTTCCGTGAACGGGTCGATCATATGGCAGCAATCAGGGATTTGCAGGATGAAACACAAGGTTTTATCAATTTTATTCCTTTGCCGTATCAGCCCCGTCATAATCGTTTAAAAGGGATTCGTACCGATGCGAATGATGACCTGATGGTCCAGGCCGTCAGCAGGCTGATGCTGGATAATATTGCCCATATAAAAGCGTTCTGGATATATCTTACGCCTCCCGTAGCCCAGGTTGCTCTTAATTACGGATCGGATGATATTGACGGAACAGTTATTGAAGAGCATGTAGCTCATGAGGCAGGAGCGGAAACCAAATCCGCCATGACGGTGTCCGAACTGGAGTCCCTGATTACTCAGGCCGGCTATGAACCGGTGGAACGGGATACTTTTTTTAATGAAATCAGAGTAACTGAAAATGAAAACAGTGCGATTCGGAGGAATTGATTTTATTAATTCCTTTCCCCTTGTAAAAACGGCTCCAATCCAATCAATCCCAGTTAAACTATACCGGGATTCTCCGTCGATGCTTTATGAGAAACTTCTGGGGAATGAACTGGATGCGGCTATGATTCCCACCTTTTCCATGCTGACAGGTCCTGTCTCAAACATATCGGGTGAATATGTTATCGGGAGTGACGGTCCGGTGATGACAGTGTGTCTGTATTGCCGGTCTGCTTTGAAAGATGGAATGAATATTGCCCTGGATGCCAAAAGCCGCACATCCGTTCACATGCTGAAAATCCTCCTTAAAATGAAGGGTTATCACAATATTAACTATGAATCCCTGAGTTATGATCAAATCAGACACCGAACAGATTTGGATGCTTTTCTTTTAATCGGGGATGATACGTTTAACCCGAATATGCCTCCCTATTCTTTCAAAACAGATGTGGGACAACTGTGGAAAGACATGGTCGGGATTCCCTTTGTTTATGCTGTAACAGCTGCACGTGAAACGGATACGCTCAATACAGTAAATATATTTCTTAAGAATAATTATGATCGGTTTTCCAATAATAAACATACCTGGCTTGATAAATGGTCCTCAGAGACAGGACTTGATTACGGCACTCTTGATAAATATCTGACAAAATCCATCATACATAAAATGAACCCCGGGTCTATAGAAACCGGGGTTCGCACGTTTCAGAAATATTGTGTGAAATACGGGATGCTCAAGGAAGAAAAAGCCTTTCAGATTCAGGTCTGATCCTTATCCTTTTCTTTTTTTAACAGACGTTTAAACGGTTCAAAAATATCCATTGGCAAGGGGAATAACGTTGTTGTATTATTCTCGCCTGCAATGTGGATCATCGTCTGCAAGTAACGAAGCTGAATGGCTGACGGGTGTTCGTCGATAATGGCAGCGGCATCGCTTAATTTCTGTGCGGCCTGGTATTCTCCCTCTGCAGCAATGATTTTTGCCCGTCTTTCCCGTTCTGCCTCTGCCTGTTTTGCCATAGACCTCTGCATTTCAACAGGCAGATCAACATGTTTAATCTCAACATTTGCAACTTTTATCCCCCACGGATCTGTCTGACGGTCGATTATCTCCTGCAGGGAATGATTGATTTTGTCACGGTCCGAAAGCAATTCATCCAGCTCGCTTTGTCCCAGAATTGACCGGAGCGTGGTTTGGGCCAGCTGGGACGTGGCAAAATAATAATCTTCCACCTGAACGACTGCTTTTTCCGGACTTAATACTCTAAAATAAATAACGGCATTTACCTTGACGGAGACATTGTCTTTTGTAATGATATCCTGTTCCGGGACATCCATAACAACGGTTCTCAGCGAAACGCGTACAATTTTATCGACAAAAGGAATGACGATTATCAATCCGGGCCCTTTTGTTTTAATAAGCCGGCCAAGGCGAAAAATCACTCCCCGTTCATATTCCTTGAGAACATGAATGGCGGATGATAAAAATAAGAAAAGAACAATAATTATTGTCAGAAACGGGAAAAATGATGGAGAAAACATGGATGACCTCCTTTATTTTTTGATAACTTTTAATGTCATATGTTCTGAGTCCGTTACCTGAATTTCTGAACCGCGGGGAATTGCTTCGTCTGAAACGGCCCGCCATATCTCGCCATTCACCATTACAGTCCCGCCGGCTGGTGTTATTTCAGTCTCTGCCAGTCCTTTTAACCCGGCTAAACCTTCAAACCCTGTTACCGGTTTGTTTTTCATGGCTTTGATGACCAATCTCACAGCAACAATGATAAATATTGCAATGAGTATAACAACGGGATAAATAATTCCTTTGGATATTTGAATCAAAGGATCCGGCGAATCAATAAGCATTGTAGAACCGATAATCATTGCTGCAAGTCCTCCTATGGTTAACAAACCAAAACTGACAATATTCACTTCCAGGATAAGCAGGATGATCCCGAATATGATCAGGGCAATTCCTGCATAGTTTACAGGCATCATCTGAAACGAAAAGAATGCAATAAGGAGGAATAAAACTCCCAGAACACCGGGAAATACAGAACCGGGATGGGTTATTTCAAAGAAAAGTCCGTAAAAGCCAAGCATAAGGAAGATGTATGCAATATTGGGATTGCTGAAAACATCAAGAATTCTGTCTGTCCACTTCATGGATTGGTGAATTACCTCTTTTTGGGCAAGATCTGCCGGCAATGTCACATCCTTTTCAGACAGGATAAAAGTTTTTCCTTCCAGAGAAGCGATGAGTTGGGGAATTCCCGCTACAACCGTATCAATGACATTCAGGTCGTATGCTTCTGATGCAGTAACCGAAACAGACTTTCTTACAGCATCTTCCGCCCAGTCGGCGTTTCTGTTTCTTGCTTCCGCGATGGAACGGATATAGGATACGGCATCATTTTCGGTTTTCTCACCCATGATATCCAGACTATCCTGTTTTTGAGTGCCGAACATTCCTCCGCCTGCCGGAACAGGGTGAGCTGCTCCGATGTTTGTCCCGGGTGCCATCGCGGCGTAATCTGCCGCAAGGGTGATAAATACACCGGCTGACGCTGCCTGGGCTCCGGCCGGTGAAACGTAGACAATAAATGGAATTTGGGCGTTCATTTGATCCTTAACAATATCCTTCATGGCTGTCATCAGTCCGCCCGGCGTATCCAGTTCAAGTATAAAACAATATGCCGAATCATTTTCTGCCTTTTCCAGTGAATAATTGACAAAACGGGATGATGCCGGATTGATTATTCCATCCAGCCTGACAACATGAACAGCTCTTCCTTCAAGCAAAAAGGGAATGAAAAGAAAAAATATTATATTTTTAATGTTCATATCACAACCAGTGATGTTTCCTGTACCAAGTGTAAGTATCTCTTAAACCGATTTCCAGAGGATAATTTATTTTATAGTCCAACAGGTCCATCAGTTTATAACTGTGACAGGTCCATGCTTTCTGTTTTAGTTCACGGTATTTGTCAACAGTCAGCAAATGTGTTTTTCCCATAACAGTCCCCGATAATTCGGCCAGATAAAAAACACCCCCAAATAATAATCTGTGCACTTGAACAGGAATCGTTTTCCTCTGTGTAATTTTCTCCATCAGGTCGAATAATTCCTCAAGAGTATGCATGGGTTCTCCATCGTTAACGAAAAAGATTTCATCTTGTTTCAGACGGGGGGAAAGGATTACCTGAACAATGATATTACACAGGTCCATAACGTGGATCAGTGAAAATTCAGAAATCCCATGATTATAAACCAGGCGGATTCTGTTTACGGCCATCTTGAAAACAGGTAAAAAGGCGTTATCACAGGGACCGTATACTGCAGGAGGACGGATAATTATTTTTGAGAAAGGAGTTGCTAAATTCAGAAGGCGTCCTTCTGCCATAAGTTTGGATTTTCCATACTCGCTCACGGGATCAGCAGGATAAAATTCACGGATCGGATTACCCGGTTCACTCGGACCTGCGGCTGAAAGCGAACTGATAAAGATAAATTGTCGGATGTTGTCATGAAGACTGCATTCCCGGGCAAGAATCATGGTCGCTTCGGTATTGATGCTGATATACCGGTAAAAATTCATCTCACTCACGGATCCGGCTGCGTGAATGACTATGTCAGCATTTGATAGGATGTGTTTCCATGGAGACGGATGTCGGATATCACCGTGTACAATGTTCAAATTTGGATGATCTGCACCCTGATAAGTCTTCTTATGAACAAGAAGTGTGACTGTAAAGCCGTTTTTCAGCAGGACATCCGTCAGGTGACGGCCGATAAATCCGGTTCCTCCCGTTAGAAAAATATGTTCAGTCACGTAATTTTCCGTTCATAAATCCTATATGTTTTATATCGTATTCCTCCAAGAGATTCGATTATGTGGTTCATGATCGTATTTGTCTCAAGGATCCACGACATTTCCGCCCATTTGACTCCGTCTTTCAGTCCCTGTTCGTAAAGCATGGAATACATAAGACTGTCTATACCAAAATGACGGAATTCTTCCAAAACTCCCATGATAAAAACACGGTATGTTTCAAATTGATTCTTATGTTTCAGCATCATTTTTACTGTTCGGGGAGATAATATCCGTCCATTCAGATGAATAAGCTGTTCATTGATATTGGGCAGTGAGACTGCCGTTCCCACTGCCTGACCGTTGATCTCAGCAATCCATAAATAGTCCGGGTTGGCAATTTTAAGTATATCCTTTATCGTTTTTTTGGCTTCTTCAGGTGTGAGGGGCACAGCTCCCCAGTTTTTTGACCAGGCTTGATTGTAAATGCGAATAATTTTATCTGTTTCTTCAAAAATCTTTTTCATGTCAATTTTTCTTACAACCAGTCCGGGCATGGTGCTGGCCAGCATGGCAACATCCTGAATCTTTTTTGGCGGTTTGTTTTGCAGATTGAGTTTCCATGCATACAGATCCTGCGATTTTGTGAAGCCGCACGCTTCAAAAAGACGCTGGTAATACTTAGGGTTATATGTCATTTCAACCATGGGCGGAGCGTTGAAACCGTCAACAAGGAGTCCTGCATTATGATTTACAGAAAAATTTTCCGGTCCCAGTATACGTGTACATCCCTTATCTTTCAACCACATTTCTGCTGTTTGAAATAAGGCTTCAGCCCCCCTTTGGCTGTTAATACATTCAAAAAAACCGATAAATCCGGACTTATCATTGTGATATTGGTTATGCCGGGTATTGGTGTGAGCGGAAATTCTGCCGATGACTTGTTTCATTCGGTAAGCCAGGAAAAGCTGAGCTTCTGAATGGAGATAATAAGGATTCTTTTTAGGATTGAAAAATTTCTTCTGTTCTGATATGACAGGGGGGACCCAATTGGGATCCTTTTTGTAAATTTTCCATGGAAACTGAATAAACTTCCGTAATTGCCATGCTCTTTGAACCGGAACAACGGTAATACTATCAAATTCATACGTTTTCGTCATCAGGGTCCCTCAAAAAAATTGTGCTTTCGTAGTGTTTAACATGATAAATTTATGTGGATATATGTATAAGATAATCAACTTAGGAGTATTTTCACATGAAAAGTAAAATTATTTTTTTCATTTTGTTTTCACTTACAGCGCTTAACAGTTCCTGTGAATCGCATAAATCATCCCAAACGCTCACAGGTCTGGATTTGATAAATAAAGAGGCGATGGAACTCATTTCCGGCAGGAAAGTGGGAATTGTTACGAATCATACTGCCTTTAATGCAGAGGGGAAACATTTATCCGATATTCTTTATGAAATGGAAGATGTCATGCTGACAACTATTTTTGCTCCCGAACACGGTTTCAGAGGAGAGGCAGAAGCCGGGGAGCACTTGTCAGATGATATCGATCCGGTTACCGGAGCTAAAATTTATAGCATTTACGGCAGTACCCGTAAACCGACAAAAGAGATGCTTGAAAATGTAGAGGTACTCATTTTTGATATTCAGGATGTAGGTGCCCGATTCTATACTTATATCTCAACAATGGGGTATATAATGGAGGCAGGTGCGGAAAACGGGATCCCTGTAATTATTCTTGATCGCCCAAATCCTCTCGGCGGAAAGGTTGAAGGACCGATTCTGGATATGAAGTGGTCATCGTTTGTGGGAATGTATCCCATTCCCTTGCGTCATGGACTGACAGTTGGTGAACTGGCACAGATGATCAAAGGGGAAGGATGGGTTAACAATACGGAATCGCTGGACCTTACGGTTATTAAAATGAAAAACTGGGACCCCAATATGTACTGGAAGGCAACCGGTTTGGAATGGATTGGTCCCTCACCCAATATCAGTAATTTAAATCAGGTAGCTGTTTATCCCGGAATGTGCCTCTTTGAAGCGACGAATTTTTCGGACGGGCGTGGAACCGATCATGCCTTTGAATGGGTGGGAGCCGGTTTTGTTCAGAGCAATGAACTGATACAGGCAATCAATCAATACGATGTTAAAGGATTGACAATTCAATCCCACGAATATATGCCGGTTGATATTCCCGGAAAAGCCATGAATCCCAAGTTTAAAGATCAGATGATTCATGGCCTTGCACTAACGGTTACGGATTGGGATGAATTTGAGTCTGTGCGCTTCGGCGTCATCTGTCTGAAAGTCCTTCTGGATTTATATCCGGATGATTTTCTCATTTCACGGGAACGCTGGCTTAACCAGCTCTGGGGAAATGAAACGTTGGGGGAAATGCTGTTACAAAACGCATCAGTTGATGAAATTATTGCGTCGTATCAGGATGATTTGAACGAATATCGTCTCTTAAAAAACAAATACGCACTATACAAATAAAGGGAAATGTTGATTTTAAGAGCGATAAAAGGTATTTTTTATCAATAATACCCGGAGATTCTCATGAAATATAAACGAATGGTCTGCCTCTTGAGTGTTCTGATTTTTGTCGGCAACAGCCTTGCACAAAGCGGATACAGGGATATTCAATGGGGCAGCACTAAACTGTCTGCCCGGAAGATGGCGATAGGTTATTTTGGGGACAGATATCTGGAAACCGAATCAAAACTCATTTTCAACAGTCCTTTTCAGGGGAATGATGCTGTTTATACGTTTTTCTTTACAGATGATTCTCTTCATACTGTAACTATAAAATCTGAACTACCCTATGCTTTATCGGATGAAAAAAAGTTCTCTGAAAATTTTGAAAAATCAGAAAAGGCCATCGATGATCTTACTATGCGTATTAATGGAAAATATGGACGCCCTGTTCTCGATGAACAAGTCGGAACAGACCTTTTTCTGAGGTGGGAAGACGGGGATACAGAAATCGAACTCTTTGTTCAGCGCAGTTTTAAATATAAAATTCTGATGTCATACCGCTGGATTCCTTTTTTTGAAAGACGAAAAGAAGTTAAAATTCAGCAATATCAAAACGAACTCTAAGATTTTTCTTAAAATTTTTATCACCATCATGAACAAACATGAAAGGACATATTTTGCCTGATGGAATTGGATTGATATCCGGCGGACTCGATTCTCTGCTGGCGATGCGCTTATTAATGGAACAGGATTTGGATCTTCTGGGCCTTGTCATTGATACGGGTTTTTCCGGAATATTGGATCCCCCTTCAGGTGATGATCCCATTTCTCCCAGACATTCTTTGTTTGAAGTTGCACAGATTATCGGTTTTCCCCTGAAAGTTGTTCAGGTACATGATGACTATTGGGACATGATTAAAAATCCGGTGTACGGATACGGAAAACATGTCAATCCATGCCTTGATTGCAGAATTCTGATGTTGAAAGCAGCAGCCCGTGTGATGGAAGAAGAAAATGCCCAATTTGTTTTTACGGGAGAAGTGCTGGGCCAGCGCCCCAAAAGTCAATTACTGCATCAATTGCGACAGTCCGAAGAAGACTGCGGGCTTAAGGGCAGGCTTTTAAGACCGTTGTCAGCCAAGGTTTTGCCGCCTACACTTCCGGAACAAAGCGGACTGGTGGACCGGGAAAAGCTGGAAGGGATCACAGGTCGAAGCCGTAAGCGTCAGATAAAACTTGCTGAGCAGTGGGGGTTGGTTGAATTGTCTGTTGCCGGCGGTGCAAACTGTTATCTGATCAATGAAGCCTATTCTGACAGGATGAATGATCTGTTCAGATATAAAGGAAAAGAGAATATCAATAAGAATGATCTGGCACTGTTAAAGATAGGCCGTCATTTCAGACTCTCCGAAAAACTGAAATTTATAGTTTCCCGCAATAAACAGGAACATCTGATCATGTGGGATTTGACAGATCAAAACTTTTACCTTGAGTGCCTTGATGTTCCCGGAGCTGTGGGTATACTGTCCGGAGAATCCAATCCTGCGCTTGTAAAACAGGCCGCCGAGATACTGGGAAGATACAGTAAAGCAAAATTGGAAGAATCAATAAACATCGCATTGAAAAAAAACAGGGAAGTAATTGAAATTCTTACAGTACGCCCGCAGACAAGCCGGCAGATTCTTGATAAACTTCTGATTTAATCCGATATTGGAAAATTTACGATTAACTTGTAAAATTGCCCGACATAAAAAACAGGGGTAATGTATGGCCATCAGCGATAAACACACGGAAATGCAAAATGAAGCGAGCATGAATATTGATGAGATGAGGGTTGATGAAATCCTCGGAATGATCAATAATGAGGACAAACAGGTCCCTCATGCCGTTGAAAAGGCAATCCCTGAAATAGGACAATTTGTCAATAGTGTGGTTGAATCCTTTAAAAAGGGCGGTAAACTCTATTACATTGGTGCAGGCACAAGCGGTCGTTTGGGTGTTTTGGATGCCTCTGAAATTCCCCCTACTTTTTCTGCACCCAATTCACTGGTTCAGGGAATCATGTGCGGCGGTCTGGCTGCTCTTGTAACCGCTGTTGAAGGAGCGGAAGATGATTATGATGAAGGTGTGAGAATTGTTGATATCCGGGGAATTACTGAAAACGACTGTATTTTGGGTATTACAACCAGCGGAATGGCCTCTTATGTTCACGGTGCTTTAAAGCGGTCAAAACAAATCGGTGCTACAACCGGTCTGCTGGTCTGTAATGAATTTGAACATCCGGATTATGTTGATGTTCTTATCAAAGCAATTGTTGGTCCTGAAGTGATTACCGGATCCACACGGCTGAAGGCTGGCACAGCCACAAAACTGATCCTGAATATGATTACTACATCATCTATGGTTCTTATGCATAAAACGTATGGCAATCTCATGGTTGATCTGATGACCACAAATAAAAAATTGTGGGACCGGGGAGCACGGATTATTAAACATTGCACCGGTATTGACTATGATACTGCCATGAAAATTCTCATTCAATCCGGAGGCCGGGTGAAAGCTGCTCTGGTTATGGCTACACTGAATATCTCCTATGAAGACGCTGCTGACAGGCTGAAAAAATATGACGGCTCCCTGAGGCACACACTGGATGAAGAAGGAATTGTTCTGAATATTTAAACGATTGCAAAATCCCGGATTAAAATAATTTTAATTCATAATTTTTTAAAACACTTATGCCTTGCACATAACGATGTTGAATGCAGTGTTAAAACCGTTATTCTTTCCATAATACGTTCGTGAACATAGATTTGCCAGTGACAGGGACGTGTTATAGCAAATAACGCCGTCATCCCTTCCAATCCAGACCATGGAATCACCGGCTGCTATGTGTTTGTATAACCGGTATGATAATTTCCCGGAATTGATATACCAAAAAAGGTAAACTGCCCGGATGTCTTTGAATAGATATACAGACCGGAGAAGGATGCAGCCCAAACAGTGTCAGAATGAGTATCAAACCCGCGGATCCGGTTGGAAAAATAGTCGCCGTCAAGAACAGGATGCTGCTATCCCGTTCCGTCAAGATTGCATGTATACAAACCAAACCTTATCCAGCATAATTTTCATATCATTGACAACCTGGCTTTGGTTCATATTCCCGTTCTCTTTATTATACCGGAACCATTCTCCCGATTCAAGATCATATAGAAGGGTGCCGGATTCATCGGGGGCGAACCAATAACCGCCGTCATAAGGAAGGATAGCCGTAATCGTGTAATCCGGAAAAACATTTTTGCAAATTGATTCGGCATAAACGTTTAAAACTAAAATAAAAAATGCCTGCAATGATATGTCTGATGTATCCGAGAGGTTTTCTTTTCCTTTTTGGATGCATGATTTCTCGTGTTTAAATGCCAGATTACTGTAATGAATTAGCAAGTGTCTGTTTTAGCGCCTTGTGCCATCCCTGTATATTCTTTTCTCTGAAATGAGTATCCGTCCCTGGATGAAAAGCCCTTCGTTTACCGGAAAAAGCGTAGAGGTCATCCTTGTTCCAAAATCCGCTTGAAAGACCGGCCAGGTAGGCGGCGCCCAATCCTGTAGTATCCGGCTGGTCGGCTCTGAGAATATCAATTCCCAGTATATCAGCCTGAAACTGCATGAGAAAATTATTCCGGGAAGCTCCGCCGTCAGCTGCTAACCGGGACAGTGATTGTCCTGTTTCTTTTTCCATGATACGAACCACATCCAATGTTTGATAAGCCATGGATTCCAAAGCTGCCCGAATGATGTGATTTCGGTTCGCTCCCCGGGTAAGACCGGTTATCGTTCCGCGGACGTCCATATTCCAGTAGGGAGCACCTAACCCGGCAAATGCAGGAATCAGGTAAACGCCGCCATTGTCAGAAACGGATAAAGCAGCTTGTTCACTTTCATCGGCTGATTTAAGAATACCGATTTCATCCCGCAGCCATTGTATTGCTGCACCGGCAATAAAAATTGACCCTTCAAGGGCATAACAGGGGTTCCCCTCGGGATCTGCAGCAAGCGTTGTAATGAGTCCATGTGTTGATTCTACGGTTTCATCCCCTGTGTTCATAACAACAAATGCGCCGGTACCATACGTGTTTTTTGCTTCTCCCTTTTTGAAGCATTGTTGCCCGAACAATGCGGCCTGCTGATCACCTGCAGCACATCTGATGGGAATTCCTTCCAATGCTTTTACAGCCGTTACAATACCAAAATCGCCTGAGGTATGTTTGACTGCCGGCAAAAGACTTACAGGAATATCCATGAGACTGCACAGTTCGGTATCCCACTCTTTTTTGTGGATATCAAAAAGAAGAGTACGGGAAGCGTTTGTATAATCAGTAGCATGGACTTTCCCGCTTGTCAGTTTCCATATGAGCCAGGAATCAATTGTGCCAAAACGCAATGCGGCGCCGTTTGGAATGGGAACATGATTAAGAATCCATTGAATTTTTGTCCCGCTGAAATAGGCATCAGGCGGAAGTCCTGTTTTATGCCGGATAGTTTCTTTAAAGGGTTCCAGCTTTTTGCACAGGTCCGACGTGCGTCTGCATTGCCACACAATGGCATTATAAACCGGGTTTCCGCTTCTTTCATCCCATACAACGGTTGTTTCACGTTGATTTGTAATACCGATTGCGTGGATGGGGCCAGAATATTGTTGTTTAATCCGGGAAATGCCAGTCAGTACTGTCTGCCAGATCTCTTCCGGATCATGTTCTACCCAGCCGGGCCTGGGATAGATCTGTTTAAATTCTTTGTAAAATTTAAAAGGAATCTTTCCCTCTTTATTGACGATCATAACCGTTGTGCCGGTCGTTCCCTGATCAATTGCCAGAATTGCCATTATGCCTCCGTACGGGTATTAAGCCAATCTACAATATCATTTAAAACGCTGTCTTTCTCCGGTTCGTTCAGTATTTCATGGTAAAGTCCGTCATAAAATTTCAGAGTTTTATCTGCTGATGAAATGCCGTCAAAGAAAGTTTGACTGCCTGACGGATCTGAAAGTTTGTCAGCCGAACCGTGCATAATGAATGCCGGGCACCTAATCTCAGACATACGCGTGCTGATAATTCCGGTTGCTTTCAGGATTTCGGCACCGGTACGTGCCAGAATACCTTTCCGGTAATTTAGCGGGTCTGTGTCATAGGATTTTACGACTTCCGGATCTCTGGAAATACCGGCACTGTCCAATTTTAAGGCAGGCAGCTTCGGTAAAATTACACTGATAATTTTTGACAGTTTTTGCATAAACGGAGATATGTCGTTACTGATTTTGAGAGATGGACCGCTTAGCAGAATTCCGGCAACAGGGGGATTTTTTTCAATAACAAAAAGAGTGACAATCCCGCCGCCCATACTGTGTCCCAGCAGAAAAACAGGCAATCCCGGAAATGCGGATTGAGTTTGGTTTAGGATTTCCTTCAGATCATCCAGGTATTGATGAAAACGCCGGATATAAATTCGTTTTCCCGATGATTTTCCGTGTCCTCTCAAATCCCATCCAACGACATTGTATCCATGGTTGGCAAGAAATGATGTTGTGTAATCATAACGGCCGATATGCTCCGCAATCCCGTGCACAAGAATGATAACACCTTTGGGTTTCTCGATTTCTGTTGTTTTGCGGTATAGGGAAAGTCCGTCAAACGTCTTGAAAAATGCTTCCCTGCTTTGAATTGAAGACATGGCAATTTCTCCTTGTTATAATGCGGAAATCCTTCTGTGATTAATCTTCGTGAATGAATCTAAGTCCGGAAAAGTTATAAAATCAATTGAAATCTGCCGTCTGACGGCAGCCAACCACCTCACGGTGTTAGGCGATTACTGGAATTCTGAATTCTGAGTTCAAGGGTTCATGGGCTCAAGGTTGAGAGGTTTAGACGTTGAGACGTTTAAAGGTTTAGTCAACTATAAAGAAT
>DKER01000098.1 GCA_002452555.1 Fidelibacterota bacterium UBA6817
AAACCCCTGACAGATATATTAAAATCAAACAGGAAACTCCTTACTTTTTAATGCGTGTTCTTTTAATACTGTTCAGTGTGATTTTAAAGGATCATTCATCATTATGCGACGCGTTTAGCGCATGTTAATGTGATGCAGGCCATTATGCAGCTATGAATGTGATGTGTAACCCGCTTTCTCTGTAACTTTTTTACTCTCACGGATCAACAATATTAATATTTGAACGTGTCATAACGTATGAAGAAGTGCAAAATAAAGTGAGGTTCATTATGAAAGCAATCTGGAACGATACAATCATTGCAGAAAGTAATGACGTGGTAAATGTGAAAGGAAATGCATATTTTCCCCCTCAATCAGTTAAAAAGGAATATCTGGTTTCAAGTAACACCCATTCCGTATGTCCATGGAAAGGTAAAGCATCGTATTACTCCCTGAGTGTAAACGGTAAAATAAATACGGATGCAGCATGGTATTATCCCGAGCCCAGTGATTTGGCCCGGAACATAAAGGGACATATTGCCTTCTGGAAAGGTGTTCAAATCGTAAATGACTGATTAATCCAACAATAGAAAGAATATCGATGTCGCAAAATATCACACGGATTACAACAAAGGAACGGCTTTGCTTGAAATTATTACGGATGTAAATCTGGTATAAACAAAGTTCTGATTTATCCCGTTACCTAAATCAAACTCATTTGGGTATTTTGAGGATTTTGCAGTTGACTGCGCTATTAAAATGAAAAAAAAGATCACGTCCGGTCTATGTGCGTAATGAAAATCCTTATTTTGAAATTAAAATGTACCTCTATTTGCTTTTTGAGATAATCCGAATACAAGAGTTGACGCCGTTCAAATTTCTTGTGTCGGTGAACGGTCTTAACGGATCTGTTTAAAAAATCTTGATATGAATGAACAGATTGATGAAGCGGTTCTGTTTTGGTATGATACGGCAAACAGGAGCGTGGTAAACGGAAAATGCGGGTAAGCATGGAAATTGTACAAATCCTAAGTATGAAAAAAAGGGTAAAAAACAATGAGCAGAATAAAAGTCATTTCTTATGAAGAAGCGTCAGGCCGGCTTAAAGAAATTTACAATGATTTGATAAGCAAGCGCGGAAAACTTGCAGAAGTCCATACGATTCAGAGCCTGCGTCCTGAGAGTATCGTGAAACATATTGACCTTTATTTGGAAATTATGTTTTCAAAATCCGAGCTGACCCGGGCAGAACGTGAGATGATGGCAGTGGTTGTTTCAAAAGCAAATGGGTGTATGTATTGCCAGAAGCATCATGCAGAAGCGTTAAATAACTATTGGAAGGATGAGAATAAAACCGAAACGTTCAGGATGTCATACCAAAATGTTCAGCTTGATCAAAAAGAATTGTCTCTGTGTCGTTATGCAGAACAATTAACGCAAAATCCTGAAACTGCAGTGAACAATGATTTAACCGAACCATTAAAGAAAATCGGATTAAGTGATGAAGCCATTCTGGATGCCACATTGGTCGTTGCGTATTTTAATTTTGTCAACCGGATTGTTTTAGCCCTTGGTGTTGAACTGGAAGAGAATCCCGGTTCCGGATATAAATATTAACTCTGTTGCACTCTGATCCTATAAACCTTTAAAAAACAACGGAATTCATTTTTTTAGGAACGATAAAATTCTTAACTTTCACCCCCAAATGACGGAGGGTCTCATGCTGCTCAGTATGACAGGTTTTGGAAAAGCTGAGGGGAATTATAAAAATATTCATTTCACCGTTGAGGTTAAGTCCGTCAACAGCCGTTTTATTGATATTTCTGCGGTTATTCCCCGTAAAGTTGCTTTTCTTGATCTTCCGGTTCGGGATTTCCTCCAAAAGAATCTGATGCGCGGGAAAATACTGTTTGTTCTCCATCTTACCGGCGATACGGGAGAAATAAGCCGTTATCAGTTGAATGAAAAACTTCTCAGCGATATAACAAAACTGGCCGATCGCCTGAAAGAAGATTACGGTGTTGAAGGCAAACTGACGCTGTCCGATATTTTTTTAAGGGAAGATGTTATCGAACTGCAAGAGGTTGAACTGGAAGAAGAAGCCCTGCAGAATGAAATCCTTTCAGTAACCGGAAAAGCCCTCGATCAATTGAAAGCCATGGAAAAACGGGAAGGCGATTATTTGAAAGAGTTGCTCCAGAAAGATCTGAATTCCATGGAAGAAGAGATTCTGTCCCTTGAAGCAATACAACAAAGCAATCTGGATAACCATGTCAAACTCTTTAAAGACAGGGTAGCAAAGTTAAGCGAGCAGTTTTCCATGGATGAATCGCGACTTTACCAGGAAGTTGTCATTCTTGCAGATAAACTGGATATATCTGAGGAAATTCAGCGTTTTAAAAGTCATATTGAACAGTTTAATGCTTATCTGAACCATGAAGAAACGGTTGGCAAACGCCTGAATTTTCTGCTGCAGGAAATGCATCGGGAAATTAATACACTGGGTAATAAAGCTGCGAATGCTCATATTTCCCGGACTGTCGTAGAAATTAAAAATCAACTTGAAATCATGCGTGAACAGGTTCAAAATATTCAATGAAAAAAGGACTCCTGGTATTATTTGCCGCTCACAGCGGCGCCGGTAAAACGAGTATCATCCGTGAACTTCTCAAAAAAAATCCCGGTTGGCAGTTCTCTGTATCTGCTACAACCCGAAAACCCAGAAACGGAGAATTGGAGGGAAAAGATTATCTTTATGTGGATAAAGAATATTTTGAGGCGATGATCAGGAGTCAAAAACTGCTGGAATATGAGGAAGTCCACGGAGAATATTACGGAACGCCATCCGATCCCGTGTATAAAGCCCTGGAAGATGGAAACATTATGATTTTTGACCTGGATGTGAAAGGTGCCCTGAACCTGAAAAAACGCTTTAAAGATGACTCTGTCAGTATTTTTGTGGAAGTCCCGGATTATGACATCTTACGTAAACGACTGATTGACAGAGGAACGGAAACGCCGGAGCAGGTTGAGAAACGCTTATCCAGAATTCCCCTTGAAACGGCAATGAAACATAAATTTGACTATGTAGTTATTAATCATAAATTATACGATGCAATCAAATTAACGGAAGAAACAATAAAAAGCAAAATAAAGGAAGGAAATTAAATGTCTAAAGGTGGATTCAAATTCGAAGGAGAAAGACCCGACGATATTTTTGAAGCTATTATTATTATGGCAAAACGAGCCCGCCAGATAAATCAGAGACGAGCTGATAAATTTACGCTTCGGCCTTATCAGATTGTAGAGGGCGAAGAGGATGTTGAGCAGGAACCGCTGTATGATGATTTCGATTTCGACAGTCTGGAAAAACCTACAACCATGGCTATGAAACAGTATGCCACATCAGAGATCGAATACGAATACTCCGATCCGGACGAAG
Source organism: Fidelibacterota bacterium UBA6817 (assembly GCA_002452555.1). GTDB lineage: Bacteria > Fidelibacterota > Fidelibacteria > Fidelibacterales > Fidelibacteraceae > Fidelibacter. The sequence continues at coordinate 3,422 of DKER01000098.1, forward strand.
AGTATGAAGAGATGGACGATGAGAGCATGTTTGATATGGATGATCATTTGATCTGATGAATTATATCAGGGACAAGAAGCTGCTGGTTGGAATAACCGGCGGTATTGCTGTTTACAAGGCAGCAGGCATTGTGCGGCGCCTGACACATGACTATCAATGTGATGTTCAGGTGATTATGACCCGGCATGCCCTTGAATTCATGACGCCCCTGACATTTGAAACATTTTCGGATAAACCGGTGATTACCGGCATGTGGACATCCGGGAAAAAGATCTCAACACGACATATTGACCTGGTTTCATCAGCGGATGGACTGCTTGTCGTGCCGGCAACAGCCAATATTGTGGGAAAAACTATCGCCGGTATCGGTGATGATCTTCTGAGTACCATGATTATAGCCTGCCCCCCTGAAAAATGCATTTTTGCCCTGGCTATGAATACAAATATGTATAACAATCCGGTTTTTCAGGAAAACAGGCATAAACTTTACCGTTACGGCTACAATGTAATAGAACCGGGTTCGGGTCCTCTTGCATCCCGAAAAGAAGGGGACGGTATTGGCCGTCTGGCTGAAGAAAACGTCATTATCGATTATGTGAATACGTTTTTTCAGTATAAATCGCGATTGAAAGGGAAGAAGGTGCTGATCAGCGGCGGTCCGACCAGGGAATTTCTGGACGATGTCCGGTTTATTTCCAATCCGTCTTCAGGGAAAATGGGCATTGCTCTTGCCCGGGCTGCAGCATTCGCCGGTGCGGATGTTACGCTTGTTCTGGGTCCCGTTCAGATTCCGGCAGAAGGTCCCTATAAAACCCTTCGGGTTCAGTCTGCTGATGATATGGCAGATAAACTCCTGACCTGTTATAAAGACGCTGATATTGTGATTATGTCTGCAGCCGTGGAAGATATCAAACCTGCAAAAAGCAACGGTAAAATTAAAAAAAATGCCATTCCTCAATCCCTCAGTCTTTCGCCCAATCGTGATATCCTGAAAGAAATGGGCCGAAACAAAGGGGAACGGCTCCTTGTAGGATTCAGTGTCGAGACAAAGGATATCCTGGAATCCTCACGAAAAAAAATTACCGATAAGAATCTTGACTATATCGTTATCAATAACCCTCAGGAAGAGGGTGCCGGTTTTGAAACGGACAGCAATAAAGGCATTATTCTTGATAAATACGGGAATCAAACTGAATTTCCCCTCCAGTCCAAACGAGAATTAGCGTTCAGGATTATAGATCTCATCACCGGGTGATTTCATGGTAAAAAGCGGCTTAAGCACGATGCGTTCTTATTTGACGTATATCCGCGATGTGTTCGGGTATGAACTTTATATAAACAGGGAACAAACTGTGACAGACCTTGATTTGTATCGCCGGTCTATTGAAAACTGTACCAAATGCAGCCTTTCCCAAACCCGTATTCATTTCGTATTCGGTGAAGGCCATCCCAATGCGGATATTCTCTTTGCAGGTGAAGCTCCCGGTGCCCGCGAAGATGAAACCGGTCATCCTTTTGTAGGGAGAGCCGGTATGCTGCTTGAAACGGCTTTGAAAAGGATCGGACTCAATCGCTCCCAGGTTTTTATTGCCAATGTTCTTAAATGCCGGCCTCCGGGAAACCGGGATCCCCTGCCGGATGAAATTGCTCTGTGTGAACCTTATTTGCATCGGCAGATTGAGTTGATCAAACCGAAAGTGATCGTCGCCTTGGGAAGAATTGCCGGAAGAACACTTCTAAAACTCAGTCCGGACACATCCCTGACGGCGATGCGAAACGAAAAGCATGAATATCAACATGTCCCTCTGCGTGTCTTTTATCATCCTGCTGCTATTTTGAGAAATGCCGGCCGCCTGGATGAGTTTTATGCGGATTTTGAAAAACTTGCAGAACAATTTTTAAGGAAATAAAATGGCCCAGGAAAACGTAACGAAAGTTCCGCCCCAATCTATCGAATCCGAAATGGCGGTTCTGGGTGCGATGATGCTGGACAGCAGTGCGGCAGCAAGGGGGATTGAACTGCTCCAGGATGATGATTTTTATCGTGAATCCCATCAGTTGATCTTTCATGCCATGTCCGTACTCTACGAAGGCAGCAAACCGATAGATCAGTTAACGGTAACAGAAAAATTATCACAGCTTAAAGTTCTTGAGAAATGCGGCGGGGCATTTTACGTTTCAAATCTTGTTGAAAGCATGCCAACGGCTGCCAATATTGATTATTATGCTACTATCGTTAAGAATAAATCCACTCTCAGACATATCATCAGTGTGTCCACAAAAATGATCACAGATGCCTATAATGAAGAAGATGAAGTGGATAATATTTTGGATATTGCCCAACAGCAGATTTACAAACTAAAAGCGCAATCGGCACCTTCTGATTTTGTTCAAATCGGAGATATTGTTCACACAACGATTGACCGGATTGAAATGTTGAGGAATCATGATCAGGATGTTATTGGTATTCATACCGGTTTTGTTGCTCTGGATAGAATGACATCGGGATTCCAACCGTCTGATCTGATCATAATAGCCGGCAGACCGTCAATGGGTAAAACGGCAGTGAGTCTGAGCATGATGCTTAGGATGGCAGTGAAATACAAGAAGAAAGTAGGCTTTTTTTCACTGGAAATGTCCAATGAGCAACTGGTTATGAGACTCCTGAGCATGGGCAGCGGTATTGATCATCAAAAACTCCGTAAAGGACGGGTTCCTCCGGATATGTACAATAATCTTCTCAATACGGCATCGATGATCCATGAATCATCCATTTATGTGGATGATACGCCGAGTTTATCCATTATGGATCTTCGAAGCAGAGCCCGTAGAGTAAAAATAGAAAAAGGGCTGGATGTTGTCTTTGTGGATTATCTCCAAATTGCTCGGGGACTTACAAGCCGTTCTTCGACTCGCGAACAGGAGATCTCGTCCATCAGCCAGGGTTTGAAAGCAATGGCCAAGGAACTTCACATTCCTGTTGTGACTGTGGCTCAGTTAAACCGTGCCGTTGATGCCCGTTCCGGCGATCATCGTCCCCATTTATCCGACCTAAGAGAATCCGGTGCCATAGAACAGGATGCGGATGTGGTCATGTTCATCTATCGCGAAGAGGTTTATTCCAAAGATCCGGAACATGAGAACAAAGCCGAGTTAATTATTGCAAAACAAAGAAACGGTCCGATTGGACGTGTCCACCTCACCTTTCTCAAGCATCTGACGCTGTTTGAGGATGCCCCGATTGGTGATTACGATCCGGAAGAGGCGTTTTGATATGACGTTGATCCTGACAGACCCTGATCCTTCAAAATTTCCCAAGAAATTTTCTGCTCTGTTGGATGCTGTCAGAAAGTATAACGATAATATTGATAATGATATCCCCCTTCTCTGGAAAGCATTTCAGTTTTCCCATAACGCCCATATGGGCCAATTTCGCAGATCGGGCGAACCTTATTTTGAGCATGTGTATCAAACGACGATGATCCTGACCGATTTGTCCATGGATACAATTACACTGTGTGCAGGATTGCTGCATGATGTTGTGGAAGATACCCTCGTTTCTGAAGAGATCATTGCGGAAGAATTTCCGTCTACAGTCGCTTTTCTGGTGAAAGGCGTGACAAAAATCGGGGGAATTAAATTCAACAGTGAACAGGAACAGCAGGCCGAGAATTTTAGAAAAATGCTTCTTGGCGTGGCTGAAGATATTCGTGTGTTGATTATCAAATTTGCCGATCGTCTTCACAACATGCGCACGCTGGGATCCCTTCCTTTGGTCAAACAAAGACGCATTGCCATTGAAACACGGGATGTTTATGCTCCTCTGGCTCATCGACTGGGAATGTACCGTTTGAAAATGGAGATGGAGGATCTAGCCCTCAAATATCTCGAACCTAGAATTTTTTCTGCCCTTGAAAAAAAAGTCAGTGCAAAACGGGAAGAACTTGAAGAGTATATTAGAAATTTCACGACCGTTATTGATAAAAAACTAAGAGAAAACGGTATTGAAGCCGTTATATTCGGCCGATTAAAACATTTCTATTCGATCTATAATAAAATGAAAAGGCAGAACAAGCCTTTTGAAGAGATATATGATGTTCTGGCAATCCGTGTGATTGTGAATACGGTCGGTGAATGTTACGGTGCTCTTGGTTTGATTCATGAGCTTTACAAACCCCTTCCCCATCGGTTCAGAGATTTTATTGCCAATGCCAAAATGAACGGATATCAGTCTGTCCATTCAACCGTGATGGTAGACAGCAAGCCGATTGAGGTACAGATCCGAACTCATGAAATGCATAAAACGGCTGAAGTGGGAATTGCTGCCCACTGGAAATACAAGGAATCCAAAGATCGGGACAGCCTGGACAAATATATACAGTGGTTAAGAGATCTTGTCGACATGCTTAAATCGGATTCATCCAATGAAGACGATTTCATGGAGACTTTGAAAATCGACCTTTTCAAAGATGAAATATTTGTTTTCACCCCCAAGGGCGATTTGATAACGCTCCCCAAAGGAGCCACAACCCTTGATTTTGCCTTTGCTGTTCATACGGAAGTTGGATTGCATTGTATCGGCGCAAAAGTTAATTCAAAAATCGTTCCATTGAATACTGAACTCACCAGCGGAGACCAGGTAGAAATCATCACATCAGCCAACCACAGTCCCAGCTACAACTGGTTGAAATATGTCCAAACCAGTAAGGCAAAGTCAAGAATCAGAAAATGGCTCCAGCGGAATGAGTTTGAACAAAGCGTGAAACTGGGTGAGGAAATTCTTGAGAAAGGGCTCCGGCGATTAAAAAAAGCGGATAAGATCAAGGAAGTAAGGGAACGATATGAGGAAATGGGTTTCCAAACGCTTGATCTCTTCCATCAGTCTCTGGGGAAAGGGGATCTGACTCTCCGTGAAGTAGTCAATACTCTTTTGGATGAAACAGAAAAAACGGAAGAAAGCGATTCCACATTTGAAAAAATTCTCAGGCCGTTTACCCGAACAACTCAGGGTGTATCCATACAAGGGCTGGATAATGTGATGGTTCAGTTCGCCCGGTGCTGTAATCCAATACCGGGTGATGATATTGTAGGATTTATTACACGGGGGAGAGGCATAACGGTTCATCGCAGCAATTGTAAAAATATCCCAAAAATTGAATCAGATCAGGATCGGCTGATTGATGTGACTTGGGATATTAAAAGCGGAAGAACGTTCATAACCCGCATGACTATTATTTGTGAAGACAGGAAAAATATGATGTATGATATTGTTGCAGTTATTCGTGAAATGAATACCAACATGTTATCGGTGAATTTTGATGTGGAAGGAAAACTGGCGCGGGGACAGGTTGCCATCCTTGTGGAGAATGTCCGCCATGCTGACAGGATTATAACAAAAATCAAAAAAATACCGGGAATTTTATCGGTTGAGCGTGCATAGGAAAATAATATGACAGAAATTACGTACACAAAGAAGGACGTGGCAGGCAAACTTCAGAACAAATTGGATACCACGTTGTATGCAGCGGAAGATATGGTGGACCATCTCTTTTCTGTTCTCAGGGATATGCTGATGAATGACAACGCCGAAAAAGTGCGGATTGAAATCCGGAATTTTGGTGTATTTGAAGTGAAACCCACACAGGCAAAGCCGTCGGCAAGAAACCCAAAGACCAATGAGATTGTTCATGTCCCGGCCAGAAAGAAAACGCATTTTAAACCCGGAAAAATTCTCAGAGATTATTTAAAAGCCCCTCAGGATGTCCATGAGTAGAATATTAGCCATCGATTTTGGTGAAAAACGGATTGGGTTAGCCGTGTCTGATCCTCTGAATCTGCTTGCAACCCCTCTTGATACCCTTACGTATGATGATGATAAACATATGATTAATCATATTGTTGGTCTTGTCAAATCTTGCAATGTATCCCGTATTGTTGTCGGGTATCCGATTGGTCTGAAACGGCAGAAAACGATACAGACTAAAAAAGTGGATGATTTTATTGCTCGTCTCAAATCTGTCGTTTCCACTCAGATTATACCGTGGGATGAGCGGTTTACCAGTTCGGAAGCTGAAAGCATTCTCCGCCAGAAAGGAGTAAAACCATCTGAAAACAAACAACTTATTGATCAGATGGCAGCTCGGATTATCCTTCAGGAATATCTTGATTACGGAGTGAAGCGATGAAAATATCCCGGAAATATTTGTTTTATATTCTTACGTCATCCCTTTGTATGACCCTGACATTCTCACCGGTCAACGCATGGTATTTGGGCTTTATCGGCCTGATTCCACTGATTCATGTTTTGTACAGCCGCACAGACAAGAGCTTTTTTATAGGGTATATTTTTGGTTTTTTTTATTCTTTGGCACTGGTCCATTGGCTTGCCTTCAACAGCGGTGCACAGGTTTGGCTTGTTACTCTCTCAGCAATTGCCGCCGCAGCTTTTGTTGCTTTGAACTACGGATTTATTGCCTGGTTGAGTGTCGGCATAATGAAACGGGACAGGGTATTGGGACTGATTGCTTTCCCATTTATCTGGACGTCGGTTGAATTTATCCGGTCCTATGGCGTTTTAGGATTCCAATGGGTTCTAGCAGCCAACGGACAGACCGGAAATCTGGCATTTATTCAACTGGCAGATATGGGGGGACCCTATTTGATCTCTTTCCTTCTGGTCAGCATCAATACGCTTTTGTTTTCTCTGATAAGACAAATTCCGCAACATCAATTTAACCGTATCCTTTTATGGATCTTGTTTGCTCTGTTTCTGGTGATCCCGTACGGTTACGGGATTTTCCGTCTTTCCCAACCGGTTGACGGAGATAAATCATTTGTTTTCAGGATCATACAGCCTGATTTTAATTCTCATGAAAAATGGGACAGAGAACGGCGAACCGACGTGTTCAATGTGATGGATGAACTCAGCAGGGCTCACGGTATTGATACGGTTGATATGATCATCTGGCCGGAAAGTGCAACCCCCGTTTATATAAGAACTCAGATTAAATACAGAAAAATTCTTGAGGATCTAACTCATGAAACCGGAAAAGTTCTCATTTCAGGCGTACCGGACTATTTTATAAAAGATAATAATATTAATGTAACCAACAGTCTGTTTGTTTTCGAACCGGGTGAAGGAATTACGTCGAAATACAATAAACAAATATTGGTTCCCTTTGGTGAATATATCCCGTTCAGCAGTGTCTTTCCCGTATTGTCACGATTAAATCTGGGCCAGGGTAACTTTACACCCGGCAAAAATGAACCGCTTCTTCATATCCATTCGTTAGACCTAATGCTTGCCCCAATGATTTGTTATGAATCTGTTTTCTCATCCGCTTCCATAAATAAAATCAGACAAGGGGGAGCATATCATATCCTAGTCACTAATGATTCATGGTTTGGCGACTCATGGGGACCATACCAGCATGCTTCCCAATCAGTTTTCAGAGCTGTTGAAACCCGAAGACCGGTTCTGCGAAGCGCCAATACAGGTATTTCTATGGTCATCAATTCCAAAGGACAGATATTGAATGAGATTCCCCTGGATACCCGTGGTTTTATGGATGTTGCTGTTCCGGTCGTCGAACATATAAGTTGGTATGTCCGAATTGGTAATGCATTTGCTCTTGTTGTTTTGGGAGCAGCGATTGGGATGTTCATGACGCCGTTTTGGCCCGTAAAGGCCGGGGACAAACATGAAAAACAGGAATAAAACCTTTGTGGCACTCCTGATTGTTATTGTCCCTCTTTTCGCTGATAAGAATGATACTGAAGCCGTTTTTTTTTCACCGGATACACCCTATGCGGATAAAATATATCAGATCCTGGAGAAATCACAATATCGAATGGTTGAGGATTCGGCTTTGGCAGTCTGGAGCGGCTCTCTCCTCATGACAGATCTGAAAGATTCTCTTCGATATGAAGTTGTTCTTGAAAAAGAATCCGGTTTTAAAATCATTGCGGGAGAATTTTATCTGAAACCGGTGGATAAAACTGTCGTTATAAAGCAGTTGAAAGATTTTTCATTATGGTTTGCAGTGACAAATCTTTTGATGATATTACTTTTTTATGTTCGATTCTAAACTAATGAGGATTCCTTGAAAAAAATAATTCAAACAGCTTTCTGCATGGTGTTAACGGTGAGTGTTTTAACGGCTGAACCCGTCTCCAAAAGCAAAGCGATTTTTAAAAGTGCCATTCTGCCGGGATGGGGTGAACGCTCGATTGGAGCCCGGGGTGCAGGCCGTTTGTTTTTTGCTGCAGAAGCCTCTTTATGGATATCCTATGCCGGTCTGTCTGTTTATAAGGATATTCAAAACGATGACATGATCAGTTTTGCCAAAGCGCACTCCGGAGCATCCTCCTTTTACGGAAGCTCACAATACTGGGTGGATATGGGGAGTTTCCTCTCATGGAATGATCACAAAGAAGAAATGCTTCAATACAGAACACCTGACAAGATATATCCTGAAAAAAATGCATGGAATTGGGATACTGTGGAAAATGCAAACACATTTAGGAATATCCGGATTGCAAAAGATAAAAGCGAACAGCGCATGACGTTTATTCTGGGCGGACTTGTAATGAATCGAATGATCAGTATGCTGAACATCATGTATCAAACTCGAAACCCGGTTGAAAGTGATCTGATTATTACTCCATTATCATCACAAATTCGACTGTCAATACCTATTAACTGATGGAAATGATGCAGCGGTTAAACTATTTTCTACTGACATTTTTTCTGTTTCTAATGGTTTTGGTCTGGTTTCCAGGTTTTTTATTTCAGGCCATTCTTGCTGCCGTTCTCATAATTATTGCCCTGATTCTTCCTGAAAAAAAGAAAACATTCCGGTTCCTGTTCTATATGTCACCCTTTATTCTCATTACCCTCCTGATTCATCTGTTCGTGCGAATCGGTTCAGACGATTACTGGGGGAGTTTTTCAACGCCTGATCTTTGGTATAAGGCGGGATATTTTACCATCAGGAATATGAATGTTCTGTTGATTGTTTCATTGTTCATGAGAAGCCGTCCCATTTTTGACGTGAATAAAATTTCCCAAATGCTGCAAAACAGATTGATCAGGTACCCGGAAAAACAACACTTTTTTACAGCAGGCTTATTTATCGGGATACAATATTTTCGTGTTATTCAAGAAGAATATCAGTCTCTTCTTCAGGTCCACCGAATATTAGGCGTAAAACACGAAAATGGCCCCCTCCGGATTGCAAAATATTACGCATCCCTGATTATCCCTTTGTTTATCGGTTCTTTAGAACGAGCGGATCAGCTCTCTGTTGCACTGACTACCCGGGGTTTTGGAACTGACAGAGGAGACGGAAATGGTTGATGTCCGTCGCATTGCTTTCCGGTTGGAATATGAGGGAACACACTATTGCGGTTTTCAGCTGCAGAATGACCAGCCGACCATACAAAAGTTGACGGAAAATGCATTCTATTCGCTGTATAAAGAAAATATCCGCGTAGCAGCAAGCGGCAGAACGGATTCCGGGGTGCATGCAAAAGGACAGATCGTCCATGCAGATGTTCCCAGGAACCTTCCGGCAGAAAATGTTGCCAAAGCCCTGAATTCCTACCTTCCCAAGGATATCAGAGTGACTGCCCTGGCTTATGTCAAGGATGATTTCCATGCCCGTTTTGATGCTGTTTCACGTTTGTATCTGTATACAATTTTCAGAGGCATTACTGCCCTTGAAAAATCGTATGTATGGCAGATCTATCAAAAAATTGAAACAGATGTCATGATTGACTGCGCTTCGTATATCATTGGTGAACATGATTTTACATCCTTTTGTCTGAGCCAGACAGAAACAGAGAACAAGATTTGCCGGATTACGCGGGCTGAATGGATTGAGGACGGATCGAAATTATATTTTTACATCGAAGCGGACCGGTTTTTACATTCCATGGTCAGGGCACTCGTTGGAACGATGGTTGATGCAGGAAAAAGCCGGTATACTTTTAAGGATTTTAAAGATATTTTATCTAAGCACGAGCACGGGTCGGGTGCTTTTACAGCCCCGCCTAACGGATTAGTTCTTGAGGAAGTCAAATATAATCCGCAGATTATATGGCAATGGACAGGAGATTCTGTATGAACCGGACAGCATTCAAAATTGTAATTGGCCTGTTGTGTTATACAGGAATTTATGCCCAGTATATCGGTCCGCAACTACCGGAAAAGCTTAATGAACAGATAACGGAAAGCCGTCAGAATGCCATTACAACAGCCATTGAAAAATGTGCACCCGCTGTAGTGGGAATCCATGTTACGGAAATCAGATCTGTCTCTCCCGGGGTTGTTTACAATGACCCTCTTTGGGATCTCCTCTTTCCCGGCCAGCGCTACAGAAAAGAAGTTAAAAGCATGGGTAGCGGCGTTATAATCAGTCCGGACGGCTATATTGTTACAAATGCTCATGTTGTCGGGAAAAATGCCATTAACGTTGTCGTTACTCTCAGTGGCGGGTCTTCTTACAATGCAGACGTTGTGGGGGTTGATGACCTGACCGATATTTCTTTGCTGAAAATCGATGAAACAAATCTTCCGTATATTGTATCGGGAAATAGCGATGATATCATTATCGGTGAATGGGCAGTTGCCATAGGAAATCCATTCGGATTATTTGATGTCAGCAATCAGCCTACGGCCACGATCGGTATTATCAGTTCAAAAAATGTCAATTTTGGTGAACAGCAGGGAGGCAGGGTTTACCAGGAGATGATTCAGACTGATGCCAGTATAAATTCCGGAAACAGCGGGGGAGCACTGGTCAATGTCCTCGGTGAAATGATCGGGATCAACACATTTATATTTACGGGCAACAATCAGGTGTCCGGTTCCGTAGGCGTGGGTTTTGCCATTCCGGTGAACCGGGTCAAGACGGTAGTCGATGAACTGATCAGAAGCGGATATGTAGAAAGAGGTTTTGAAACGGGATTGAGTATTCAGACACTTGACCGCTATATTTCCGCATATCTGAATCTGCCCTTTCAGAAAGGCGTAATTGTTACGGATGTTCAAAAAGGAAGTTCTGCCGATAAAGCCGGGCTGAAAGTTGGAGATATCATTTTAAAAGCAAATAACAATACGGTGACGAATGCCCGTGATATTTACAGGGTTATCAATGAAGGATATCTGAAAGCCGGTGATACCATAAACTTTGAAATTTGGCGTAATAAAAAAACATATGAAAAAATTCTGACGCTTGCTGCCCCCTCAGGCAAGAGCGGCAGCCGATAACCGGTCTCGCTAATCAAATAAAGGGAAAAAGGTAATGGATAAAATCGGAATATTGAAATATCCCGGAGCCAGCGGAGATCATGACCTGTATTGGGCTGTTCGTACGTGCTGTGAACAGAAACCGGTAATTTTGGAAAGCGGCAACTGGAATCCTGCTGAAATCAATGCTTTGCTGATACCGGGCGGACTTTTTGCCGAGGGTTATTCCGATGTTAAAGATCTTCATCTTGTATCTCACCTGATCCGTAATAATAAACCGGTTTTAACCCTTGCCGAAGGTTTTTATTTCATAAAAAAATCTCTGAATTTAAAATCTGAACTCGTTACTTATGCAGATCGTCCGGTTTCTGTGACAGATGAATTGTTTCAAATCAATAATAATCACCTATGGCTGTCAGAATTTTTACCTGATGAAAGGGTTCACTGGCCTTCTTCGTATAGATTTCATTCATTTTCTCCTGATGAAAACATAAATTCACTCATCACATCCGTTCAAAATGGACGGACAGTTGGAATTGGCATAAATGATACACATGTTGTCTCTCTGCTTATCCATCCCGAAAGAGCCGTGGATGACATAACCGGAGACACGACAGGTGCAAAAATATTCAATGTTTTAAGGAAGGATCTATGAGGCAAAAATTTTCTGTTGGACGTGCTTTGGGAATTGTTCTTCTGGGGGCGATTATTGGCGGTATACTGGGTGAACTGTTTGGGATGGTTCTCCCGGAGAGCGTTGTTCGCGAATTTCTATTGAAAAAATATGAACTGGGCTTTACCCAGCCTTTCGCATTTGACCTGAGTATTATCACTCTCAGTTTTTCTGTCATGTTCCGTATGAATGTGGTCAGTCTGCTGGGAATTGTCTTTGGATTTTATATTCTAAAATATACACGATAAAAAAGCGAGGTAAATATGAATCTTGGACCCTGGGAACTGATTATTATACTGGTTATCATTCTTTTAATATTTGGACCCAAAAAATTGCCGGAATTGGCAAAAGGTCTTGGAAAAGGTCTCCGTGAGTTTAAAAAAGCGGCCAATGAAGTAAAAGACGAACTGGAAAATGCCGAGTCTGAGTTTGAGACTGAGAGTAAGACTGAGAATAAGACTGAGAATAAGACTGAGAAATAAGACTGAGATTGAGACTGAGAACGAAACAAAAAAAAGAGACCGAGTCCAAAAAAGCGTGAAAAATCAGTTATCATTGGTTATGAGTCTGACTTAATAGGATTGGATCGTTTTTATGACAAAAAATATCAACGATAAAATTGATTCTTTAGTTGATCGTATTCTTGCATCGGATAATCCGGTTTTTATCACCTTAGATAAAAACTGGCTCCATAAACACATTGGGGAACAGATAAAAATTCAGGGTCCCTTGAGCGGAAAGATAATAGCCGTCAAAGATAATATCAATGTGAAAGGGTTGCCCACGACGTGCGGAAGCAGGATACTGCAGTCTTACAAGTCTCTGTATGATGCAACCGTCATCAAAAAGATCAAAGCAGCCGGCGGGATTATTCTCGGAAAAACCAACATGGATGAATTTGCAATGGGATCATCCAATGAATATTCGGCGTATGGACCTGTAAAAAATCCGGTTGATCCGGAACGGGTACCCGGAGGTTCCAGCGGCGGTTCGGCTGCGGCTGTCGCTTCCGGTTTTGTCGATTATGCCCTTGGCTCGGATACAGGCGGATCCATTCGCCAACCGGCCGCTTTCACAGGAACTGTTGGTCTGAAGCCGACATACGGACGCGTGTCCCGATACGGTTTGACTGCTTTTGCTTCCTCATTCGACCAGATTGGTCCCATTACCCGAACTGTGCGCCAATCTGCAGAGTTGTTAAATATCATCGCCGGTGAAGACCCGAAGGATTCAACCTCTGCCCGCCTTCCGGTTAATGAGTATACGCAGTATCTTGACGGCAGTGTTAAAGGGCTGAAAATCGGTATTCCCCGTCACCTCCTTGAAAAGGGAGTGGATGATGCTGTTCTCTCATCATTTGATGAAACGGTTGATTTATTAAAGAAACAGGGTGTTATCATACAGGATATTCATCTTCAGTATGCTGATTACGCCATTGCGGTATACTATATACTTGCCACTGCAGAAGCATCCAGCAATCTAGCTCGTTATGATGGCATACGGTACGGACAGAATCAGAAGAATAAAATTGATGACCTTTTCTCTTACTACGCCGAAAACCGGTCTGAAGGTTTGGGTGATGAAGTAAAAAGAAGAATTATGCTGGGGACCTATGTCTTATCTTCAGGATACTATGATGCCTATTATGCAAAAGCCCAAAAAGTCCGGACCCTGATTGCCCGGGAGTATAATGAACTGTTGAAAGATTTGGATGCAATAATGATTCCCACAACGCCAACAACAGCATTCAAACGGGGTGAAAATGTCAATGATCCGTTAAAAATGTATTTAAACGATGTTTTTACCGTGTCTGTAAATATTGCTGGTCTTCCTGCAATCAGCATACCGGTTCGCCCTGATGCAATGGGCTTGCCGGTTGGCTGTCAGCTTATCGGTAAAGCATATGAAGAAGGAACTATTCTAAGCTTAGTTCATTCTATTGAAATGTCGGATTGATGGTTTGTTGAAAACAAGTGAACAAAGACAAGTATCCTCCGGGAGGATATGGTTTGTAACAAAACAGTCTCAGGTTGAATATGTACAGGTTTCATAATCCGGGATTTCTTTTTCTCATTCTGCTCCTGATTCCATTTTTTCTCTATGAAATACGCCGGCTTCATAAAGGCAGCAAGAATATACGCATTGGGACTTTGAAGCCCCTTATTCCAATTACGCCCAAATATCATCATAAAGTCATTATCCCCCTTATTCTGAAATATATTGCACTGATTTTTATTATTATTGCTCTGGCAAGGCCCCAGAAAGGCAATGTGTCCAGAGAACTGACTCAAAGCGGCATTGATATAATGATCGCCCTTGATATTTCCGGTTCCATGAGAGCCGTTGATTTCCAGCCTAACCGGCTTGAAGCTGCCAAACAAGTGTCTGCTGATTTTGTCCGGGGCAGACAAACAGATCGTATCGGATTGGTTGTTTTTGCGTCAGAAGCATTTCTGCAATGTCCGCTGACGATCGATTATGATGTTCTGACAGGTATCATTGGGGATGTCCAGATCATACCTGAGCAATTGGACGGAACAGCGATCGGATNNAACAGCATTAACCGGTTAAGAGATTCTGATGCAGAGAGCAAAGTTATTATCTTGTTGAGCGACGGTGATAATAATGCGGGGGAAATTGATCCGCTGACTGCAGCCGGTTTTGCAGAAAATTTTGATATAAAAATTTACACCATTGCCATGGGTATGCGCGGACAGGTTCGGATACCGGTAAATGATCCATTGTTNNGGAAAACGCATGGTGCCGGTACAGATCGAAATTAATGAAGATCTTCTGAAAGAAATTGCACATAAAACAGGCGGAGAATTCTTTAGGGCTGATTCCGAAGAAAAACTGAACAGAATATGGAAGGATATTTCCGAATTGGAGAAAACAGAAATCACAGTTTCACAATTTACCGACTGGTTTGAACTGTTTTTCACCTTTCTTCAAATTGCTTTAATTCTGCTTTTACTGGAATGGTTTTTGCGACGTATCTGGTGGAGGGTTTGGCCGTGATTGAACTGTCCAACTCCGCTGTTTTGTGGTTCCTGTTATTCATTCCAACCTTTATGCTGCTTCGTTATATCCATACGAGAAAATGGGAGAAAACCCGAAGCCGCTATTTCATGGATAATACATATTATCGGATTGCCGATAAGGGAAAACCTATTCTCAGACTATCTTTGTTTATGGAATATGCAGCTCTGTTTCTCATTATTTTTTCATTGTCCGGTCCGGGCGTGGGAAGAGAGATCCGTGAGTTAAAACGGGAAGGNNGTGGATATTATTGTAGCCCTGGATCTGAGCCGAAGTATGAGTGCCGCCGATATTAGTCCCTCACGTATCCAGCGAGGTAAATTCGAAATCATAAAATTAATTTCATCGTTAAAAGGTGACCGGATAGGATTGGTCGGATTTGCCGGTGTGGCGCACCTTCAGTGCCCTCTGACCCTGGATCACCGCGCTGCCAGACTTTTATTGGACATTATGGATGAATCATTGCTTCCTGTTCAGGGGTCTGCCCTTGCAGATGCCATCCGGATTTCAACGGATGCTTTTCCTGATGACGGAAACAAGCATAAAGTTATTATTCTCGTCAGCGACGGGGAAGACCATGAACGAAATATTGAGGATGCTGCCAAATATGCTGCGGGGAAAGGCGTTACGATATATTCTCTCGGCGTGGGAACGCTGAGCGGAGCCCCGATACCGGTTTATAATAAGGGACAAATTACTGATTATAAACGGGATAAAAACGGCAGTGTTATCATTTCTCACCTGCAGGAAGATGCGCTTTGGCGGATATCCGATTTAACCGGGGGCGATTATATACGCATGACTGATATCCAAAATCCTATGAATCATATCTATACCATGATTGCAGAACTGGATAAAAAAGAATTTATGACGCATGAATTCGGCCATATTAAACAACTTTATCAAATATTCCTGAGTGCCGGATTGTTTCTTTTATTGCTTAATGGTATAATTTCCCATAAACGAAAAAAATATGAATCGGCTGATTAAAAATATTTTCCTCATCATACTCACAAGTGTTTCGGTTCTCGTCGCAGAAGATCCGGGCTTGAGGGCTTATCATGAAAACGATTTTGAAAAATCGTTAAGTTTCTATTTAAAAAAACTGGAAAATGACCCGGCAAATCCCGTATTAAATTATAATGCCGGCACAACAGCCATGAAATCAGGACGCCCCGATCTGGCGGTGCCCCATTTTGAAAAAAGTTTGCGGAATGCTGAAGACAGGAAAATTCTTTCAAAAAACAGTTATAATCTGGGACACCTGTTCGCAGAAAACAAGGATTATGAACAGGCTCTCAATGCTTTCATGCAGGCAATTC
>DKER01000112.1 GCA_002452555.1 Fidelibacterota bacterium UBA6817
TTTATAGTTGACTAAATAAAACAAACACAGTCAAATAAAACAACTTCACATCATCTGAAACAAAATCGACTCACCCTACCGGCTACTGGACTGGCTACCGGCTACTGGCTACCGGCTACCGGCTACCGGCTACTGGCTACCGGATTGGCCACTGATCGCTGATCGCTGATCGCTTTGTTTCTTCTTTTAAAAAAAAACTATTTGTTATAATTTGAGATATGAATTTTCGATCCAGACCGGCATACCCTCTGAATGTAACCATGAAAGAAGCCCTGACTCATATCGGGAAAGGTATTCCAGCTCTTCTTAAACTTTTATTTCGGCTTGTAAAAGACCGCAGAACGCCCGTTCACATAAAAATCTGGTTAAGCGGAACACTGTTATATCTCATTTCACCCCTTAACCTGAGATTTCGGAAATTTCAAAAATTTCCTTTCAGACTTGTGAATTATCTGGATGACATTGTTCTAATTTTGATTGTTCTTCAAAAAACCCTGGATTCGTGCCCGCCGGAACTTCTGGATGAACACTGGGATTATAAATTGTCAATCATCGAATGGAAGGATCTGGTTTACAAAGTGCGTGTTGATATTCAGGATTTCAGGCATTAAGTACATGGAGGTAAATCGTTGAACCGTGCATTTACCCGATCAAGCGGGATTCTTATGCATATAACATCTTTACCGGGTTCTTGGGATACAGGAGATTTTGGTAAAGAAGCCTGTAATTTTGTTGACAAACTGCATGACAGTATGCAAACCCTATGGCAAATTTTGCCGCTCACCATACCGGATGCAACCGGTTCTCCCTATGCCAGCATATCTGCATTTGCCGGTAATCCTCATTTTATCAATCCAGAACAGTTGTTGGAAGACGGGTTGCTGCAGGAAGATATTTACACGCAAATCATGAATTCCCCCCTTTCAAAAAAAGATAAAAAACAACGATTGATTCAGGAATCCAGTCAATATGCATTGACATTTGAGAGCACATATTCAGCTTTTACTGATTTCGTTGAGAAAAATAAGCACTGGCTGCATGACTATGCACATTTTACCCTGTTGAAAAGAATATATCCCAACGGGGACTGGACGAATTTTCCCGATGAATATAAATGGAGGGATGCACAGGCATTAGCTGATCTTCAGACCAAGCACAGCCGTGATATTGAACTGCTAATGTATGAGCAGTTCCTGTTTGCCCGTCAATGGAATCAGTTGAGAGAATATGCACACGCCCGGCATATTCGTATTGTGGGTGATATCCCCATCTTTATTTCACATCATTCTGCCGATGTGTGGAGTCATCCGGAACTTTTCAAGTTGGATGAGAACGGAAAACCAACCGTTATTGCCGGTGTTCCGCCGGACTTGTTCAGCAAGACGGGCCAGCGCTGGGGAAATCCACATTATAAGTGGGATACTTTAAAAGAAACAGGCTATACCTGGTGGATACAGCGTCTTCAGCATTTGTTGGGACTTGTGGATTATATCAGACTGGATCATTTCAGAGGGTTTGAAAGTGTATGGGAAATTGACTCCCATGCGGAAACCGCAGAAATTGGGATATGGGTTCCGAGTGCAGGTCATGAGTTTTTTCATTATTTAAAAGAACATCTTGGAGTTTTGCCAATTATCGCTGAAGATTTGGGAGTCATCACGGATGATGTGCGAAAACTCAGGGATGATTTCGAATTCCCCGGCATGAAAATTCTCCAATTTGCTTTCGACAGCGATGACAATCCGTTTCTGCCTCATAACTATGATACAGATAATTGCATTGTATATTCCGGGACACATGACAACAACACATCACTCGGATGGTTCAGAAAAGATGCATCAGAGGATGAAAAAGAACGATGTTTAAAACTATTGAATTGCAGTCCTGAGGATGTTGCATTTAATATGATCCGCTATGGTATGGAGTCGCGGGCTGTCTGGATGATCTCACCCATCCAGGATGTGCTTCAGCTGGACGAATCCGCCAGGATGAATTTCCCCGGGACAACAGAAGGGAACTGGAAATGGCGTGTGGATTTGTCGCAGCTGACATCAGATCATATCTCAACATTAAAAGACCTTACTGAAAAAACTGGTCGTATTTGATTATTTAATTTTTTTTCGAAAATACCATACATCTTCCCCGTTGTTTTGCCAATTGGGGAACAGTTTAATCTTTTCGTAAACGGGGAAAAATGAATCAAGTCTGTTTTCTGATTGATGACCGGAAATATACCTGAAACCGTTCGAAGCCAGCCAGCTTATAAAAAGACTGATGAGGATTCGCGGATAGTTTAGTCTTTCATATTTTGGATGAATAAAAAATGAATGCATATAAACCGTGTCTCCATAGCCCCAGTGCTGGTCACACTTCACCCAGCTTTCTTTGTTCAGGGATTCAAGGGTAATTCCAACAATATAACCAACAGGGATGTTATGATGGCGGGCTAAAATCGGAAATGTTTTTGGATAGTGAAAATACTTCCGCACAGATGTGGCATTGAAACGGGTTGATTTTTCCAAATCTTCCCCGCAATATCCGGACAGTTCAATAATGGCATGTGCATCCTTATCGTCCAGCTGCTTGATCAATTCAAGTTGAAAATCATCAGCTGCACGGGCCAAAATATCCACCCGTGATTTTTCTTCCTGCCGGAATAGTGATTCGGTTCGATTATCCATATCCAAATTTAACACACGTGGCCTTTTATTCAAAAAATCATTCTAAAAATACGATTTAAGTTGATAAAACAGTGAATCATTAAGAAATTCAGGAACAGATGTAGATTTAAACCATTTCAACTCATACATAAATGATATGAAAAATAACAATACAGGAGAACATATCATGAGTCAAAATGATGTATTACGGTCCATAGCTGACCAGCTTAGGATTAATCCGCGAATGATTAAGACATTCGTTGTAGTGGTCATTCTTCTCATTCTGGTTTTTACTTCATGGTTTACCATAAGCGCAGAAGAAGCCGGTGTTATTCTGCGTCTTGGGAAATATAACCGTACGGTAAATCCGGGCCTGCATTTTAAAATTCCATTTGGAATTGAAGATGTTTATAAGGTCCCGGTACAACGTCAGTTGAAAGAGGAATTCGGATTTCGGACGCTTTCCGCCGGAATTCAATCAACGTATGACAGCAGAAGTTACACAGATGAAAGTGTTATGCTTACCGGTGATTTAAATGTTGCCATCGTTGAGTGGATTGTTCAATACCGGATTGACGATCCCTATAAATACCTTTTTAAAGTTCGGAATGCCCGCAGCACCCTGCGTGACATGACAGAGGCAGCCATGCGGGAAGTTATCGGAGACCGCAGCGTTGCAGAAATTCTGACAATCGGAAGACCGGAAATTGCAAGCACAGTACAGGTTGAACTTCAGAAAATGGCAAATGACTATCAGACAGGCCTTCGCATTGATCAGGTTGTATTACAGAATGTCACTCCGCCTGATCCGGTTAAACCCTCCTTTAATGAAGTGAACGAAGCTCAGCAGGATCGGGAAAAACTGATTAACCAGGCCCGGTCTGAATACAATAAAGTCATTCCAAGAGCCATGGGAGAAGCCCAGCAAACCATTCAGGAAGCTGAGGGCTATGCTCTGAATAGAATCAACAGGGCTAAAGGTGAGGCAGCTTTGTTTACGGCAGTATTTGAGGAATATAATAAAGCACCCGATGTTACCCGTGAACGGATATATCTGGAAACCATGAACCAGATCATCCCGAAAGTTGGGAAAAAATATATCATTGATGAGGGTGTTTCAGGTATACTTCCCATGCTGAACCTTGATAAATAACCCGGGAATGACAGGAGATAAACCAATGAAACGAATCATTTTTCTTATATTGCTGGCTCTCATCATTCTGGGAGCATATTCATCTCTGTATATTGTAGATGAAACACAACAGGTTGTGAAAACCCGTTTCGGAAAACCGGTGGGGCATGCGATTACCACTCCGGGACTTCATGCGAAAGTACCGTATTTTGATGTTCTTCACTATTTTGATAAACGGTATCTCGAATGGGACGGCCGTCCAAATCAGATCCCTACAAAGGATAAACGCTTTATTTGGGTGGATACATATGCCAGATGGCGCATTTCTGATCCATTACTTTTTTATCAGCGTTTATATGATGAACGGGGTGCTCATTCGCGGCTTGATGATATTATTGACGGAGAAACACGCAATGCCATTGCCGGACATAATATTATTGAAGTCGTCAGAATGAGCAATCGTGAGTCTTTGGTGGATTCCACAGCTCTTGAAGAACAGACAAAACTTGAAAAAATCATAGTAGGCCGGGAAAAAATCGGTGATGAAATTCTCATAGCCGCCCAGGCAAGATGCGTGGATCTGGGCATCGAAATTCTGGACATTGAGTTCAAACGAATAAATTATGTAAAAGAAGTTCAGGAAAAAGTTTTTGAACGGATGATTACGGAACGGAAAAGAATAGCTGACAAATATCGAAGTGAAGGACAAGGGGAAGCTTCACGGATCAATGGCGAACGGGAACGGGAACTTCTGAGAATCCAATCTGAAGCTTTCAGAAAAGCTCAGGAAATCAAAGGTAAAGCAGATGCTGAAGCAACAGCTATTTATAATCAGGCCTATAACCGAAATCCCCAAACCCGTGAATTTTATAATTTCATGAAAAC
>DKER01000123.1 GCA_002452555.1 Fidelibacterota bacterium UBA6817
CAAACATTTGAAGAAGCATTAAACGAATTGGAAACACTGCTGTCCCGACTTGAGACAGGGGACGTTCCTTTGGATGAAATGCTTGAACTGTATGAACGGGGTATCACGTTAAGTACATATTGCCGGAAAGCTTTGGAGGATGCACGGGAAAAACTTCAAATAATTACGGAGAGTCTCGATGATAAAGATGGAACAGAATCAGCGTTATAATTTGGAACCATTCGGTATACTTGTAAATACGGGGAAAATCCGGGAGATAAAACCGGTTTTGCTGGAATTTTGCGACTACCTCCAAGCGAAGAATGTTAAATATGTCCTTGAAGAGAGTCTGTATGTTAATATTCCTGAATTAGCTTCAAGCCTCCATTTGTCACGACAGGAAATGCTTGAGTTTTCACGATCAATTATTACTATTGGAGGAGACGGCACAATATTAAATGCCGCCAATCTTATCGGTGACAAAGAAATCCCGATTTTAGGGTTTCATATGGGGGAATTGGGTTTTTTAGCTGAATTATCACGGTTTGATTATAAAGATAAAATGAATCATATCATTGAAGGTCTTATCCAACTTGATAACAGGATGGTTCTCCACAGTGAAACAAGAAATGGGAAGAATTGCACATGTGAATTTGCTTTAAATGATTTTGTTCTCTTCAAAGGCTTATCTCCGCGTATGATGACTCTGACCGTTGAAATTGATGGATATTTTATGAACACGTATCAGGCTGATGGACTCATAATATCAACACCGACCGGTTCGACTGCTTATTCATTATCCAGCAGCGGTCCTATTCTGACGCCTGACGTACCTGCAATTATTATTAATCCAATCTGTCCTCACACTCTCAGTCAAAGGCCCATGGTGATTGATGCAAATCGTCTGATACGCATAACATTTGAACAAGTGCCTCAGGGCGCATATCTGACTGCAGATGGACAACATGTAGATAAACTCAACAGAAAAGCGGAAATTCTGATTAAAAAGGCTGAGCATAATGTTCGATTGATCCGTTGTAAAGATTACAGCTACTTCGATGTTTTACGTCATAAGTTAAATTGGGGAAAACGTTAATGAAAATGGACATTATCCGTTTAAAAAATATGGTGTTTTATGGTTTTCATGGTGTTGAAGAACATGAAAAAGAGTGGGGTGGTCGATTTGAAGTTGATCTCGAACTTCATTGCGATCTGAATGAAGCGATAGCAACGGACAAACTTCACGATACTGTGAATTATGAAAAAATTTATTCGTTGATCAACCGGCTTGTAACGTCGAGAAAGTACTATCTCATTGAAGCTCTGGCAGGGGAGATGTGCCGGTCCATTAAGGAGAAATATCCCAAAGTTCATGAAGTAACGGTGCGAATCCGTAAACCGAATGTTCCGATCAAAGGCGTGTTGGATACTGTTGAAGTTGAAGTGACACGATGAATTCTTCAAAAGAAACATTTTTTCTCGGATTCGGTGCTAATTTGAAGGATGCGCTTGATACAGTTAACCGTGCTATTCGCCGGATAGGGAATATAAAAGGAATTGATCTAATCCAAACCAGTCATTTTTATAGAACCGAGCCTTTGTATGATACGGAACAACCTGATTTTATCAATGCTGTGGCTGAATTTTCTACGAATAAATCGCCGCATGAAATTTTGGATATTATTCAAAAAGTAGAGAATGAATTTGGTCGGTACCGAGATCCTGCCCGCCGATACGGCCCCAGGACTCTGGATATTGACATTCTTTTTTGGGAAAACCGGAAGTTAAATGATGATATGCTTACTATTCCGCATAAAGAATTCTCCCGGCGAAAATTTGTATTAGAGCCTATGGGTGAAATCGCCTTAAATTATACGGTCCCGGGAACGGATAAAACAATCCGGGATTTTATTGCAGAATGTCCTGATCAGTCAAAAGTGGAGAAAATCTGAATGCAGAGACCTGCTTACTATATCGCAATCGAAGGTGTGATCGGTGTTGGTAAAACAAGTCTTTCACAAATCCTTGCCAAAAGACTGGGTGCACGTCTCGTATTGGAAAAATTTGAAGAAAACCCTTTTCTCAGTGATTTTTATAAAGATCGTGAAAGATATGCCTTTCAGACGCAGATATTTTTTTTGCTCAGCAGGTATCGTCAACAGATGGAACTCTTTCAGACAGAGCTTTTTCATCAGAATCTGGTTACCGATTATTTGTTTATAAAAGATAAACTTTTTGCCTATCTGAACCTGAATGAAAAAGAGCTCAAACTGTATGATCAAATGTTATCTTTGCTGATTCGCCAGATACCAAAACCGGATCTTGTCATTTATTTGCAGGCGGACTCAGAAAGGCTGCTGAAAAATATCTCTTTCAGAGGAAGAGATTATGAAAGGAATATGGATAAAGATTATATCGAGGCACTAAATCAAATGTATAATCAATATTTTTTTCGATATAATGACACACCCCTTTTGATTATCAATACAACAGACATTGATTTTGTGCACAATGAAGAAGATTTGAATGAAATTTTAACGTATATACAAAAACCACCGGCCGGTACAAAATTATACAGGCCGGTAAGGAAGTCATAATGAATAGAGTTATCGGTTATATTATAGCAATTTATATACTTACTGTCCTTTATCGTAAATGGATTAAACCTGAACTGCTTAAATGGCTGGAAAAACATCAGAAGAATCCAATTATTAACGATAAAACTCAAAAAGATCCCCATGAAAACACTATTCCCGGGGATGATATCGTTGATGTGGATTATAAAGAGATTGATTGAATACCGGTAGCGATCAGTCGACAGTCGGCAGTGGTCAGTCAGCAGGCAATCAACTTTTTGACTGTCGACTGTCCACTGCGAGCGCAGCGAGCCTTAATCGATTTTCAATTTATCACCCATCACACACTTCAGAGCCGATCACTTTCTCCAAATATTTTCCCGTATATGATGTTGGATGTTTAATAATTTCTTCCGGGTGGCCTGTTGCAACAACCTGTCCGCCTCCGTCACCGCCGTCTGGACCCAGATCAATGATGTAATCAGCAGTTTTTATAACATCAATGTTGTGTTCAATGACAAGTACCGTATTTCCTTTTTTAACCAGTTTATGAAGAACGTTAAGGAGCATTTCCACATCGGCAAAATGAAGACCCGTAGTAGGTTCATCTAAAACATACAATGTTCGACCGGTTCCTATTCTGCTTAGTTCTGTTGATAGCTTAACACGCTGCGCTTCACCGCCGGATAAGGTAGTTGCCTGTTGTCCCAAATGAATATATCCAAGTCCAACATCTGCCAGAGTTTTTAGCTTCCGTTTGATGGCAGGGTGGTTTTTAAAGAATTCAAGTGCTTCTTCAACGGTCATATCCAAAATATTGGCAATGGTTTTTCCCCGGTATTTGATTTGCAATGTTTCTCTGTTATACCGTTCACCTTTACATTCTTCGCAACGTACATAGACATCCGGCAAAAAATGCATTTCAATTTTTATAATACCGTCTCCACTGCATGCTTCACATCGGCCGCCCTTTACATTAAAACTGAATCGGCCGGGTGAATATCCTCGCAATTTTGAATCAGGACGTGAAGCAAACAACTCGCGAATATGCGTAAATACACCCGTATAGGTTGCCGGATTTGATCGGGGGGTACGGCCAATGGGAGACTGGTTAATATTTATGATTTTATCCAGATATTCAATTCCGGATATGGATTGGTAGGGGAGAGCAGTTGCTTTGGCATTCATTAAATTTCTGTTGAGAATGGGTACCAGAGTTTCATTGATCAATGTGCTTTTGCCAGAGCCGCTGACACCGGTAACACATACCAATTGCCCTAAAGGAATACTTACGGTTATAGATTGAAGATTGTTGCCCTGTGCGCCGTGTAATGTTAATAATTTACCGTTTCCCTTATTTCTTTTCTTCGGTATTGAAATTTTCCGTGTTCCACTGAGAAACATACCGGTGAGACTGTCCGGACATTTCTTTATCTGATCAATTGGACCGGATACAACAATTTCACCGCCATGAAGGCCTGCCCCCGGTCCCATATCAAGAATCCAATCAGATTCTTCCATGGTCTCCTGATCATGTTCGATAACAATGATCGAATTCCCTAAATCCCTGAGTTTTTTTAGGGTTTGTAACAGTCTGTGATTATCCTTCTGATGAAGTCCGATGCTGGGTTCATCCAGGATGTAAAGAACACCTGTCAATAGTGAACCAATCTGTGTAGCTAAACGGATTCGTTGAGCTTCACCTCCGGATAACGTGCCGGCACTTCTATTTAATGTTAAGTACCCTAAACCGACATTTACCAAAAAACCATACCTGTCTTTTATCTCTTTCAAAATCTGGCTGGATATCTGCTGTTCGGTTTGGTTTAATCGGAGTGTGTTGAAAAATTCCAGTCCTTCTTTAACGGACATGCGTGAAATGTCATCAATGTTTTTATTATTAATTAAAACACTCATACTGGAGCGCCTTAATCGGCTTCCTCCGCAAATGCGGCAATCTTCCATACTCATGAATTTTTCTATCCATGCATGTATGCTGCTGCTTTTGGTCTGGTGGTACCGTCGTTTCAGATTATTGATAACGCCTTCCCACCCTCCTTTATATTCGCCGGACCACCGATCACTTTCATAGGAAATAGTAATTTTTTCATCACCTGTACCATATAGAAGCACGTTCTGAACGTCTGGCGATAGTTTGTACCAGGGGGTTGTAAACTTAAAATTATATTCGTTAGCCAGACTTTTCAGGATACTTGAGAAATAATTCCCCCGCGGTTGCTCACCCAGCGGTACGACAGCACCGCCGATCAGACTTAATTTCTTGTCCGGGACAACTAAATCGGGTGATATTTCCATCTGACTTCCCAAACCTGAACAAGCGGGACAGGCACCAATGGGATTATTGAAAGAAAACATCCGCGGAGTGAGTTCTTCATAACTGACTTCCGGGTGATTCGGACAGGCATAATGTTCACTGAACCCGTGTTCTGTTTTACCGTTCTCATCTATAATGACATTTCCTTTGCCCATTTTTAACGCAAGTTCAATGCTGTCTGTCAAACGTGCATGGATTCCTTCCTGAATTACCAGTCGATCAATGACAAGCTCAATGGTATGTTTGAAATTTTTAGACAGACTCAGATCCTGAGATAAAGGAGTGATCTTTCCGTCTATCCGGGCCCGGATAAAACCTTCTTTTCTCATTTCCCTGAAAAGATCTTTAAACTCTCCTTTTCGCTCGTGAATAAGGGGTGCAAATATCTGGATTTTCGTTTCAACCGGCAGATTCATCACCGAATCTACAATCTGCTGTACCGTCATCCGTGTAACGGGAGTTCCACAAATAAAACAATGCGGCTTGCCAATCCGCGCAAACAATAAACGAAGATAATCGTGAATTTCTGTTACCGTGCCAACCGTTGACCGGGGATTCCTGTGAGTTGTCTTCTGCTCAATGGATATGGCCGGAGACAATCCTTCAATGTAATCAACGTCCGGTTTTTCCATGAGCCCTAAAAACTGCCGCGCATACGACGACAAAGATTCTACATAACGACGATGCCCTTCAGCATACAATGTATCAAATGCAAGAGAAGATTTACCGCTTCCGGATAAACCGGTTATGACAACCAGCTTGTTCCGGGGAATGGATGTGTTGATGTTCTTTAAATTGTGTTCTCTGGCTCCGCTGATTTTTATAAAATCGTTGTTCATTGGACTCCTGATGTTAAAAATCAATTTGAAATTTACGAAAACTTTAACAATAAATGCGGATTCTTTATAAAAATTAATGTATGTAAATCGAATCAACCAATTGTTCTGTCTTTTCTTTATACTTTAACAATTGTGATATAAATTCTGAAAATATGTGAGGTGATGATTTGGGACTGACTAAACTCATGAAGAAAAAAGGCAAGATCAGAACAGCCGGCTTAATGACAGGTACATCTATGGACGGTCTGGATATTTGTGTTGCCGATATTGATCTGACAGAAAAAGGATTGATTTACTCTGTAATTTATTCTGACTTTATTCCTTATCCCGATTCACTCAAAATGAAGATAAGAAATGGGTTATGCGGCACAACACCGGAGCTCTGTGCTTTAAATTACGATTTAGGCCGGTTTTATGCTGATGAACTTGATAAGAGTCTGAAAAATCAGGGGATTGATAAAATTGAGCTCATTGGCAGTCATGGGCAGACCATGCATCACATAAATGAACATTCAACACTTCAGATTGGGGAACCGTCTTTTTTAGCTCAGAAATTTAATGTGCCGGTTATTTCAGATTTCAGAGCCGGTGATATCGCGGCAGGAGGAACAGGAGCCCCCCTGATCCCGGCTGTTGATGTGTGGTTGTTCCAACATGAAAAACTGGGACGATGCCTTTTAAATATCGGAGGTGTGGCAAATATTACACTCATTCCCCCGATGGGTTTGAAGTTGCCGGTTCTGGGTTTTGATACAGGACCGGGAATGGGTTTATTGGATGAGCGCTATAAGCAATTATTTCCCGGAGATTATGACCGGGATGGACTTGAAGCATTGAAGGGAACGATTGATCATATTCTTCTTTCTGGTTGGATGCAACACCCTTTTATCAGAAAAAAACCACCAAAATCAACAGGAAGGGATGAGTTTGGGCAAGGCTGGCTTGCAGAACACGGTCAGGAATTGGAAAAAACGAAGCCTCACTCACAACTGGCCACACTGGCTGCCTTTACAGCTGAAACCATCGTTCAAAGTATAATACCTTACCAAAAAAAATATCAAATTGCAGAACTCCTGACCGGCGGAGGGGGGAGCCGTCATCCATTCATTATGAATGTGTTGAAAGAAAAGCTTCCAAATTTGAAGATTCAATCTGTTCAAAATAGCGGCGTGAATCCGGATTCTAAAGAAGCGTTAGGTTTCGCCATACTGGCCTGTGCCCGAATACGGGGAATTCCGGGTAATATTCCCACGGTAACAGGTGCCGGAAGATATGCGGTTCTGGGGAAAATTACGGTTTAAGCCAATTATTGCTAAAGGCAGTTATCATATCTACCAAAAGTGCGGTTTATAAATGTGTTGAAAATAGCTGTGATCATATCAAAGCTTGGTGAAAGGCTAAACATATTGAAATGATATATGCCGGGTGCGTACTTAACTGATGAATTCTTAAATATGTTAACTGCAATTTTTAAATGATTCAGATGTTTTGTTTCTCCCAACAATTACGTCTGTCAAGTATGCACGCAGTTATATTAATCCTGAAAAAAGATTATATTATTTCCTAAATTACCAACAAATAAAGGGTGGAAATGAAAATAAGCGGTTTCTCTTTTGTGCGGAATGGTATCAGTCTTTACTATCCTATTGTGGAATCTATCAAATCTTCACTGCCTTTGGTTGATGAATTTATCGTGGCTGTGGGAAGTTCTGATGATGGAACCCGAAAAGCGATTGAAGATATCGGGGATCCCAAAGTAAGGATCATTGATACAGAATGGGATGTAAAGTATTTTAAAAAAGGAATTATTAACGCTATACAGACAGACATTGCCAAAGAGCAGTGTACAGGAGACTGGCTTTTATATTTACAGGCGGACGAAGTGCTTCATGAGAAAGATTTACCGATCATAAAATCTCGTTGTGAAGAGCTTCTCGATAAACCGGAGGTGGAAGGACTGTTATTCAAGTATCGCCATTTTTGGGGGGATTATGATCACTATCATATCAGCCACGGGTGGTATCCGCATGAAATTCGAATGATCCGGAATCGTCCTGATATTCATTCCTATGAAAGTGCCCAGTCTTTTCGCGCTTTTGAGTATTATGATAATCCCCGTCAACAGGAGGGAACCCGAAAACTCAATGTGGCAATGGTAGATGCCTGGATTTATCATTACGGCTGGGTACGGCCGCCACATTTAATGCAGTCAAAAAGTCGGGCTTTATCCGGGCTTCACTGGGGTTTGAACCGGGCTAAGGATTATTATGATAAGGCCCCGAAAGAATTTGATTACGGTCCGTTACAGAGACTGGGACGGTTTCAGGGACATCATCCAAATGTAATGGAAGACAGAATAAAATCTCTGGACTGGAAGAATAAACTTCAATATTCAGGAAAACCGAATCCTTTGAGGAAAAAACATAAACATGAAACGCTCCGTTACCGGTTCACAACATTCATTGAAACAATTTTAAACTGTCCTGTTGGGCAATTTAAAAACTATATACTTATCCGGGATGTCTGATATAACAAACATACCTGTATCAGCGGCACTCATTGTAAAAAATGAGGAAAATAACATTCGGCGATGTCTGAATTCAATCCGCTGGATCCATGACATTGTCGTTTTTGATACCGGAAGCACGGATAAAACGCCGGATATTTGCCGGGAATACAGTTGCAGAATTCTTAAAGGGGATTGGCAGGGATTTGGACCTGCTAAACAATTTGCCGTTTCCCGATCCCTTCATGACTGGGTGTTGGTTATTGATGCAGATGAGGAAGTCAGCCCTCAGCTGCAACAGACAATTCTTTCCATTTTAAAATCTCCCGAAGCAGATGGATACAGAATTCGAAGGATCTCCTATTATTTAGGGAAGCAGATTACACATGGTGGGTGGAATCGGGATTATACTCTGCGTCTTTTCAATCGAAAACAGGGAAGCTTTAATCAAAAAGTTGTTCATGAATCAGTTCAAATTCCGTCAGGAAAGATAGATACAATTCATGAACCGCTGTTTCATTATACGTATCCTGATATCAATACGCACTTAAGAAAAATATCACTTTACACAGATCTTGCCGCAAAATCTGCAGTTCATGAGGGAAAGCAATCAAATCTTGGCATGGCCATGATGAAGGGGGAATTTAAATTTCTTAAAATGTATTTTTTACAGGCCGGTTTTATGGATGGCAGGGAAGGATTCATTTTGGCAGTCATGTCTGCGTTTGGTGTCTTTTTAAAATATGTAAAAATTAGCCGGCTTAGCCGCGGTAAACCGGTATGAATGAACAGATAATTCATATTGATACGGCTAAGACTTGGCGCGGTGGTCAACAACAGGCGGCCTATCTTCATGAGGGTCTTGTCAGGAAAGGGATGGATTCGCTCATGGTCTGTCCCCGGGATTCAATCATGGAATCTTGGTGCCTGACTCATCAGCTCCCCGTACAAACCCTTCCGTTGTGTTGCGAGGCGGATATCTTTTCGGCTGTTCGACTGACAGGTCTCGTCCGAAAAGATAAAACGTGTATTCTTCATGCCCATAACGCTCATGGATTAACCGTTGCTTTAATGACAAAAATATTTTCATCCAAAAAAATATCGATCATTGCTTCCAGGCGGGTTGATTTTGCACTGAAAAACAATATTCCAGGCCAATGGAAATATCGAACACGCTTGCTCAGTAAAATTGTATGTATCAGTCATGAAATATATCATATTCTCCTTTCTCAAGGAATTCCTGAAGAAAAACTGATCATAATTCACTCAGGTGTGGATATTCACAAATTTGATAAAATTGAAGCAAATAATCATATTCGACACGAGTTATCAATTCCTGAAAACCATAAAATTGTCAGCACGGTTGCTGCATTAACGGGTCATAAGGATTATCCGAACTTTCTTGAAGCAGCAAGACTGGTTTTACAGGAATACGCTCCGGTAACTTTTATTGCGGTCGGTGACGGAAAACTGTCTGAAGAGATAATGACCCTTGCAGAAAAAAAAGGATTGAAAAACAATGTCATTTTTACCGGATTTCGAAAAGATGTGGGAAGAATACTGAAAAGCAGCGATCTGTTTATCATGGCATCAAAAAAAGAGGGAATGGGGACAAGTATTCTCGATGCGGAAGCGGCAGGGTTACCGGTAATTGGAACGAATGCAGGTGGAATTCCGGAAGTTGTTCGACATTTGGAAAACGGTTTGATCGTTCAACGACAAAATCCGAAAGCACTGGCAGAGGCTGTCCTTACACTTCTTCAGGATGATAAAAAAAGAAACATGTACGGCAGTAAGAGTCTTGAGCTCGTCCGGGACTTTGATATAGGCATAACCATTGAAAAACACATTACGTTATATGAAAAAATCCTTAAAAAGTATTAAACCCAGGCATGTTCTGATCATTCAGACTGCTTTTATAGGCGACGCCATTATGTCTACGCCTGTTATACAGGCAGTATGTGATTATTGGCCCGATACTGTTGTGGATGTTGTTACGCGAGCTGAGATAGCAATTCTTTTTAAACACCATCCTCGGATAAGACGTGTGTATACAATTGATAAATCTGATCATAAGAATAAATATGAATCCCTGATGGATCTGGTAAAACAAATACGGCCTGTGAAATATCATCTGGCATTTTCTCTGCAAAGCAGTTTTACATCCTCTCTGCTCATGATTTTATCGGGTATAAAAATTAGGATTGGCTTTTATCGCCAAAAATTTTTGACATATAAAGTCAAGCCGCCCAAAGGACTCCATTCCAGACAACGGTATTTATTGTTTATGAAGCCTTTTACCGATAAAGTATTTTCTGACAGTACGCGCTTATATATTTCTCCGGAAGAAAGTGAACATGCCGAGAAAATTATTAACAAAGCGAATCCTGCAAACTCAAGAATTATTGGTTTTGCACCCGGTTCGGTTCGGGAAACAAAAAAATGGCCATCTTCGTATTGGTCCGAACTCCTTGTTTTACTCAAAGATCGGGGCTTTGAAGTTGTTTTTATCGGTAGTCCCTCTGAGAGGGAATTGTGTGAATCGATTATTCATACAACAGGTCTGGACGCTTACAATGCTTCTGGAGAATTAAATTTGCTTGAATCGGCAGCGTTGATTCGTAACCTTGATTTGTTGATATGTAATGACAGTGCACCGTTACATATGGGAAATGCGGTAAATACACCTGTCTTTGCCTTTTTCGGGCCGACCGTAAAAGCGTTTGGCTGTTATCCTTATCGTGAACAGGATAAAATTCTGGAAATTGACCTGCCATGCAGACCCTGTGGAAAGCATGGACATATTCGCTGTCCTCTTCGCCATTTTAAATGTATGGCGGAACAGTATCCTGTAATGGTTTCCGGTCTTGTTTTTGAAAGGTTCGCAATCCATGACAAATAAAAAGATTTTATTGATTACGGGTGATAAAAATTTTTATGGCCAGTCCCGGAAAGCATGGGTCCCCATGGATATTTCACTCATTAAAAACAGACTGGGTGAATATGGTTATCAAGTTGACGTGCGTTCAATTCAGGATGTTTGTAATCAGAAGAACAAACCGGAAAATGAAATTATTCTGTACAGTTTCAGCCAGAAGGACAATGTCCGTCAGTATATCAGAGATATTATAACGCTGTTAAGCAAAAAAAATCGCATTATCCCGCCTTTGGATCTTTTATTTTGTCATGAAAATAAGGGTTATCAGGAATTATATAAACAGGAACAGGGTTTAACGGGTTTAAAAGCCTGGTATTTTACTAATCTGTATGATATTGATACCTATAACATACCTTACCCTGTTGTGCTGAAAACAATTTACGGATCAAACGGCAAAGGGGTTTATCTTATTCGTAATCGGACCGAGTTGGAAAAACAGGTAAAAAAATTAACCGATATCAGTTTGCTGACCCGATTGGACCTGTTCAGAAGGCGGTATTTTCGAAAAAAAACATTTGCTGATTATCCAAATTACAGTGATTTCCAAGATTATCTGCAGTATAAAGATTATATCACGAAACACGAGAATTTCATTCTTCAGGAATTTGTTCCCAACTTAAAATTTGACTACCGTGTCCTTGCTCTTGAAGGAATATATTTTGCCATGAGGCGCTACACAAAAAAAGGGGATTTCAGAGCCAGCGGTACAAAAAAATTTGATTTTAATTTTATTCCTGACAATGCCTTATTAACGTATGCAGAAAAGGTCTACAATCATTTTGATAACCCATTTTTATCCATGGATATTGTTTTTAACGGACAGGAATATTTTCTCATTGAATTTCAAGCCTCTCATTTCGGAGTCAGTGCCATCACGAAATCAAAGGGATATTATTCAAAATTGAAGAATCAGTGGACCTTTTGTGAAGATAAATCAATTGTGGAATATGAAATAGCCGATTCCCTGATCCGGTATCTGAAACGAACGCTTGAGTCATAATGCAACTGTCATCCTATCTTTATACACTGCCATATCGAATTTTCTGGCATTTGTCAAAATACCGGAACCGGCTGATTCCCTGTGTGATTTATTGTGCAGAGCCTCTGGACTACACCATTCTTCAACCGGTTGTCCGTCATCTCAAGATGCCTTGTGTATATGCAGCAAAAAACAGGCGGACTGCTGATTATTTACACAAGCAGGGATGTGCAGTATACCGCATGCCGGTTTTTCCCGAAATGGTTCTCATGGCTCGTCACAGCACGTGGAAATTTCCCGTCCCGGCAATTCGGAAATACGGGTTTCGTCATGGTCCCTATCATTTTAAGACTTTTACATCTGTCAGAAACTATCAGCCGTTTACACTTTTTTTCCTTACTTCGAATTCTGAAGAAGCAGAAGCACGGAAGATGGGACTTGACAACGTGACGGCTGTCGGTTATCCCAGGCTGGATCCGGCATTTGACGGAAGCTGGACTGAAGAAAAGCTCAGGGACTTTCGTAAAGATAAATTGAACGATATTAAAAAGCCTTTACTTCTTTTCAGTGCCACCTGGGAAAAATCGGGAATGTCTGCTGTTGAACGCTGGTATCGGCGTCTGAATGAACTGACAAATGACTATGCGGTATGTGTAACCCTCCATCCATGGATTTCCCGGGAAGTTTTTCATGAAATAAAAAATACACCGGATATTTTTCTGGCCGGTACTGATGATCTTCTGCCACTAATGATGCTTGCCGATTGTACCATCAGCGACACAAGCTCCATCATCGGGGAATTTATTGCCCTGGACAAACGAATCATCACGTTTCGAACCGGAAGGGCAGAACGTAAACCCGATTCTTTGGATTCAATGCTGGATAGGACAGGCTACCGTGTGGATTCATTTGATGATTTAAAACAAACCCTCACACAATATATACATGCCGAAGACCCTTATACCCATTCCCGTCATGAATTGTGCAAACACTTCTTCTGCAATCTTGGAAATGCCGGAAAACTCGCGGCGGATTTGATACTAAATCAATAAAACATTCTTGATTCAAATCTGTTTTTTTTTTCGGATGCACTCGTAGACCGGTTATTTTAATTATGCGGGAGTTTTTACATTCCCGGTTACTGAGTGACATTGTGGATGAAGATTTATTTGTAAATATTTTTTCTTACTATTTCAGTAATCAACATCCGCTTTTTTCTTAAAATAATATACGCCCATACTTCACTTACGTGCGTCAATTTGTTTTAGAAAATTTCTTGTTTCCCTGCACCATACCTTCCGTCAGGGCATTTTAATTTTATATGTAACCCATCATGCTTAAAACAAGAAAAACAAAAGACTATCAATTGCAAAATAAACCAAATAAAACAATATGTAAAAACTACAAAACCCTTTCCATCCGGTAAAACTTTTCCGGTTTGGAAGCCAGTAATTTTGACCACTTAAAACCAATAAATCCCCCAAGCAACAAACCGCCCAACCCTAAAATAAACTGATAGAGTTCCAGGGGAAAGGGGAGAGTCACAGGGTGAAAATAATAGCCGGCCAGGAGCCCGCCAATAAAACAAATACCGGGAATCCCATATTGAATGGAAGAAAGTTTAATTAAAAAAGATGATGTTTCGGTGAGTTCAATCAGATCACCGGGTTTCGCATTCAATGTATTCAAAACAGGAATTTTTACCGGTTCATTTCGTGTTTTCAAAGGCAGAACGGGAAAAATCGGCAGAGAATAGCGTGAAGGGGAGCGTTGAGGAAGCATAAGGATTATTGCATAATCACCTTGGATTGATTCAACTTTGCCATTTGTCTGAGCCGTAATGGACATTAATCCGTACCGCTTTCATCAAGACTGACAAGCACAAGGTTGGGACATTTTTGTGTTGGCAGGTCCTCACGGTCTTTCCATTTTGAATAGTTGAAATGAGCAAGTCCGTTATCCAAATACATCATTTCATCACCGGCTTCACGAATACAGATTCCGCAGCCGATACATGCACGCGTGCAAACCAATCGTGAGTATTTACCGGCATCCTGATTCTTGCATTTAACAAAAACCCTGTGGCCAACGGGATGCATTTCAATAATATTTCGCGGACAGACTTCGGCACATTTGCCGCATCCTACACATTTATCCTCTATAACAACCGGGAGCCGGTTGTCATTCATATACATAGCATCAAATTGACAGGCATCCACACAGTCTCCAAAACCGAGACAACCCCATTCGCAAAGTTTGTATGCACCGCCGGCAAACGTAGATGCCACACAGGATTCAATTCCCAGATATTCACCTTTAACAGCCATTTCATTCAGCCCTCCCTGGCACTGGATACGGGCTTTCAGCGGTTCGCCTGCCTCAACTTCAACGCCAAGAATTTTCGCAATATCTTCTGCTGTTTCGACGCCCCCCACCGGACAGCCGCTGATGGATGCATTTCCCTTAACAACATTCTCAGCAAAATTCATACAACCGGCATAACCGCATCCTCCGCAATTTACACCGGGTAAAACCTCATTAACCTGTTCAATTCTCGGGTCTTCTTCAACGTGGAGTTTTTTGTTGGCAATGGCAAGTCCGGTTGCAAAAATAAGACCGATACCACCCATACCACCCATAGAAATCAGAATGGCATTCAGATCCATGTTTATTCCTCTGTAGGTTTATTCTGTGCGGGATGGATTGAACAACCGGTAATACCGCATGAACTGCAGGCACTGTCACCGGAAAGGCAATCTGCACCGGGATATTGTGCTTTTCGACGGTAGAATGTTTTGTTCATAATAACCATGCCAAGGGAATATATGAGACCGATTGCCAGCATAACGACAACGGTAGTAAGAATTGATGTGATATTCATGTCACTTCCTCATTTTTTCCCTTGAACGACCGCATTCTGTTGACGTTCCTAAATTAATCCGGCAAAACCCATAAAAGCCAAAGCCAGACTGCCGGCAATGATCATGGTAATTCCGGCTCCTTGAAAGTGCCGGGGTACATCTGCCAGTTCCAGTTCTTCCCGTATACCGGCCATGATAACAAGTGCCAGTGTAAACCCTGCTCCGGCACCGATTCCGTAGATCAAACTTTCCATAAAAGAATATTCTCTTAAAACTGCTATGAGCGCCAACCCAAGAATTGCACAGTTTGTAGTTATGAGGGGAAGAAATATTCCAAGTGCATCATAAAGGGGCTTGCTTACTTTACGAATAAACATTTCCACAAGCTGGACGAGAGAGGCAATTACCAGAATAAATGAAACATATTGAAGAATTTCAAGGTTGTACGGAACGAGAAGCAAGTGATAGATCAGCCACGTTACAACGGCTGTAATTGTCATGACGAATGTTACAGCCATTCCCATACTAACGGCTGAATCAACCCGTTTCGATACGCCGACGAAGGGACAAATGCCCAGAAATTGACTTAATACAAAGTTGTTGACGATGGCTGCAGAGATAAAAATGACGAGCAGTTCCATTATTTTGCCCTCCTGTCATTGATCCAGTTGGATGCACCGATCATGAGACCAAGCGTCAGAAATGCTCCGGGAGGCAAGATCATAACCATCCAGGGAGT
Source organism: Fidelibacterota bacterium UBA6817 (assembly GCA_002452555.1). Classification (GTDB taxonomy): domain Bacteria; phylum Fidelibacterota; class Fidelibacteria; order Fidelibacterales; family Fidelibacteraceae; genus Fidelibacter. Next base: position 15,753 of record DKER01000123.1, read on the forward strand.
GAAAGATGGCCACATAACCTGAATACCCAAGATTGTACCGGAACCCAGAAGTTCACGTATTGCACTTAGAATGATGAGAACAAGAGTAAAACCGATTCCCATACCCAGTGCATCCAAAATTGAACGGCCAACACCGTTTTTGGAAGCGAAAGCTTCCTGTCGTCCCAGAATCATGCAATTCACAATTATAAGTGGGATAAACGGCCCCAGATTCCTGCTGATATCCGGATAAAATGCCGCTAGATATCGATCCGCAATAGTCACAAAAGTTGCAATTACAACAATAAAACTGGCTATTCGGACTTGTTTGGGAATCAGATTTCTAAGCAGGGAAATGATTGTACTGGAGCAAATCAGAACAAATGAAGCAGCCAATCCCATGGCCAGGCCGTTTTCCACGGAAATCGTAACGGCAAGTGTGGGACAGAGTCCTAACAGAGCGATTAGAATCGGATTCTCTTTCCATATCCCTTTCAGAAAATCTTCTTTGATTGTTACTTTTTTTGCCATGGGTCACCTACTGATTTAATGATTCATAAGCGGTCTTTGCGGCCGGAATATGTGTATTAAGAATTGTTACAACAGCCTGAGAGGATATGGTTGCACCGCTGATAGCTTCAATTTCATTCTCTGTTCCGGCTTGTTTATTTTTCACATAATACATTTCAGGGAACGGTGATTTGCCCTTGAACTGTTCTGTAAACCATGTTTCTTCTCCTTTTCGGGATGGGTCCACGGCAATTTTTGTTCCCAGTCCGGGTGTTTCCTTCTGATCGAGAACAGAGAGACCGGTTATCTGTTTAAAGTCGGGTGTTACACCGACCATGAGGGAAATTATATCCTGAAATCCGCCGCCTTTGATATTAAAAGTAATGCCGATGAGTTCATCTCCATCATATCCGAGATAAAACGTATATGAATCGGTCTGAATAACTTTTTCGCGGTAGTTGGCGGCAGGCGGAAGGACTTCTTTAACGGCTTTTTTAACTTCACTCTGCCGGTATTCTTCAATTTTTGGTGACGTATAAGCATCCCAGAATGAAAGCAATCCGCCGGATAATGTGGCTATTATGGTAAGAACAAGGATCATTTTAACGGATGTATTCATGCCCGAGCCTCCCCGAAAAATTGTGGTCTTGTATAACGATTGATTAAGGGTGTGAGTCCGTTCATCAGCAGGATGGAGTACATAACACCTTCCGGAAGTCCGCCGAATAGTCGGATGATCACCAGAATAATCCCTGCACCGATACTGTAAATCCATGTTCCTTTGGGAGTAATGGGGGACGTTACCATATCCGTAGCCATAAAAAAGGCTCCCAGGATCAGGCCGCCGGAGAATATGTGAAAAATCGGCGATGGATAAGCCTGCTGATCGGTGAGCCAGAAGATGCCTCCAAGAATAAATACACTGCCGAGAAATCCAACCGGTATCCGCCAGTCAGCATGACGCATGATCAGAAGGAATAGTCCTCCCGCAAGGAGTGCCAAGGCTGATGTTTCTCCCAAAGAACCGCCGATATTTCCGAAGAAAAGAGGTTTTATATCACTTAAAATATGTTCGTATTTGAAAAGACCGAGAGGAGTAGCTCCGGTTAAGGCATCTGTGGATGAAGCACCGGTATAGGCATGTAAATCAGCATATCGCGGTAAAACCCATGTTGTCATTTTAACCGGAAAGCTTGCTTGAAGAAAGGCTCTTCCCAAAAGGGCCGGATTAAAAATATTACAACCCAGACCGCCGAAAATCTGTTTACCCACAGCAATTGCAAAAACTGCTCCGATAACTGTTCCGCCTACTGAAAACGAAGGGGGAAGAGTTAAAGCCAATAACAAGCCTGTTAAAAAAGCACTGCCGTCATCAAGCGTATCATGCTTTCCGCGAATTCGTGTTATCACGAACTCAGTTAGCATAGCTGCCAGAATTGATGAGCCAATCAATAATAATGCTTTGAAACCGAAGAAGATCACTGACATGACGGTTGTCGGTAAAAGAGCAAGACAGACAGACCACATGATTTTTCGCACATTATCATTCGTCAGGGAATGGGGAGATGAACCCATTATTAAAGGTCTGCCTTTGGGTTTATACAGACGGTCCCTCGGATCTTTTTTCGGTTTTATTTCCGTCTTATCCTGGGTTTTTATCTCAGGCTTTACCTGTTCACGAGTGTTATTATCCTGTTTTTCCATGTGCAACTCTGATTTATGAAGCTTGTTGTTTTTTCTTAAGTTGATTAACGCGCATTTTTCCAACCCGAATCCACTGAACCAATGGTATGTTTGCCGGACACGAAAAAGCACAAGATCCGCATTCTATACAATTTTGAATGCCGTATTTTTCTGCTTCTTCATATTTTTTATACTCGGTTAATTTTGCAAGGCGGGTTGGGAGCAGATACATGGGACAGGCATCCACACATGCTCCGCAGCGAATGCAGGGAAAATGTTCAACCAACTTTATGTGTTTGGATGTATTGCAAACAATACCACCGGTTGCTTTGATTACGGGGATCTGAAGATCATATTGTGCAAGTCCCATCATTGGACCGCCCATAAAAACAAGGGTTGTTTCGTCTTTTAATCCTCCGCAAAACTCAATCAGATCGCTGAATGGCGTACCGATACGTGTAATCAGATTTTTTGGATTGGTAATACCGTCTCCTGTAACAGTTGTAACCCGTTCAACAAGCGGTTTGCCTTCAGTGACGGCTTTTGCAACAGCCAAAGCTGTGGCCACATTATTAACAATTACACCAACATCCATGGGCAGTCCGCCTACAGGGACTTTCCGTTTGAGAACGGATTCAATCAGCATTTTTTCTGCACCCTGGGGGTACTTCACTTCAAGCGGCACCACCTGAAATCTGTATCCCAAATCCTTTACCCGTTTGCTCATCATTTCGATTGCATCCGGTTTGTTGTCTTCTATACCTATAAACCCATTTTCAACGTTAAGAATTTTCATCAGAATATTCATGCCTGTCAGAATCTTATCCGTTTGTTCGACCATGATTCTGTGATCTGATGTGAGATAGGGCTCGCATTCCACCCCGTTTAAAATAAAGGAGTCGATGACCTTGTCTTTCGGCGGACTGAGTTTGACATGGGTGGGAAAAGCAGCTCCTCCCATTCCAACGATACCGGCTTCATTGATGAGTTTAATCAACTCAACAACGGGAGTGTTCTCCCAGTTGTCAGGTACAGCCAGAAGATCCCACTCGTCATCTTCAGCGGTCTGCTCAATGTGTATCATATCAACACGCATCCCGAGAGGGGGAGGAAATTTATCCACTGTTTTTACAACACCGGTTATACTGGAATGGACCGGACTGGATACATAGGCACTGCTTCTGCCGATTGTTTGTCCTGTTTTAACAGAGTCACCTTTACTGACTAAGGGTTCACAAGGTGAACCGATATGCTGCTGCAGTGGAATAAAAACCTGTTTCGGCAAGGGCATTTTTTCAATTGGGATATGATTGCTATACTGTTTATTCTCTCCCGGATGAATCCCTTTTTTGAATGTCCGTAGTTTCAAGGCTCAATATCTCCTGATTGTACAACCATGAAAGGATGTATCGTTTATTTTATGTTGATTTTCCCTGATGTTTATCATTCATCTCAGGCGAAAATATAAAGAATTATTTCAAAAAACCGCGTTGAGGCTCGCGGTGCTCGCAGTTGTCAGTCGACAGTCGTCAGTGGACAGTCCAGTAGCCAGTAGCCAGTAGCCAGTAGCCGGTAGCCGGTAGAAAGCAGTTGACAGTTGTCAGTGGTCAGTCAACAGGCAATCAGTCCTCTTGAGCCCATGAACCCTTGAGCCCTTAAACAGCGAGCGCAGCGAGC
>DKER01000214.1 GCA_002452555.1 Fidelibacterota bacterium UBA6817
ATTAATCGTTTGGTTACAGATGCCATATCGGATTACTTTTTTACAACATCCGTTGATGCTGATGAAAACCTTATCAATGAAGGAATTCCGCAGGAGAAAATATTCATGGTTGGAAATCTTATGATTGATTCTCTGACGGACAATCTTAAAAAGGCCGAATCGGAAACCCGTCCGGTAAAAACAATCGATGGATTGAAGGAAGTCCAGGTCGGTTTCACGGTTCCTTCAGGAGGATACGGAATCATGACTTTTCACCGGCCATCCAATGTTGACAACCCTGAAATGCTGGCTAAACTGGTCCAGGCCTGGGGTTCTGTTTCCAAAAAAATTCCGCTGGTCTTCCCAATACATCCCAGAACAGTGAAAAACTTAAAAACATTTGGTTTGTTAGAAATTCTCCAATCGTTTGAAAATATTTACCTGACCGAGCCGGTCGGATATCTGGAATTTATCCATTTCATCAAACATGCTTTATTTGCATTGACTGATTCCGGCGGAATTCAGGAAGAAACAACAGCTTTGAATATCCCATGCCTGACTATCCGCCCAACAACCGAGCGGCCGGTTACGATTTGGGAAGGGTCCAATAAGCTTATAAAAGTCCATGACATTAAAAATGAAATTGATTTTATTCTTAATGGAGAAGGAAAAACAGGCAATATCCCGAAATATTGGGATGGTCATTCCGCCCGGCGCATTGTTAAAATATTGGAAAAGATTTTTGCTGCAGCAGCCAATCCGGTAGCCGGTAGCCAGNNAAAGTCAAAAAGTTGATTGCCTGCCGACTGTCGACTGTCCAATCAGTAGCCGGTAGCCAGTCCAGTAGCCAGTAGCCGGTAGCCGGTAGTCAGTAGGATGGTTGAGAGGGTTGTATGTTGGTTTTGTGGTCTGGCGGATTTGTCGTTGGTTGATTGTTGGTTTGTTTCTGATAAAAAATTAGTCCTGAGGTATAGCTTTAACCTTTTTCTTAATCTCTGTTTGTGCAATTTCCCCATTACTTATTTATCCCGCTGTTATGAAATTATAAAGCACTAAATGCGGGAAGGTATGTAGGAACTTGAATATCCGTTCAGATTAGCAGCTGCTCCTATACCATAAAAAATTTTATTAAGAAAGTTTCAATACGATTGAAAAAAGCATAAACAATGCTTTCTAATAACCGGCCAGTCATGAATTATATATATCCGTGAATTAAAAGCTAACACAAAAAATTTAGTCACCCTCGAAACAGCTAAAAACCATAATCGACCATGAAACCACCTAAATGAAACAAAAACCGTCAACCGGAACACAATCATATCAACTGAAGCAAAATCGACGTACCCTACTGACTACCGGCTATCGGCTACTGGACTGGCTACCGGCTACCGGCTACTGGTATTGTAACCCACTTCCGTTTTTTGTATCTGAAGATAAAAAATTGGAGGACTCGTGACTGAACATTTGACAAAACAGGATTTTTTGACCAAGGTTTTCAATTATGAACAGAATTCTGATTGGAAATACGAGGGTGATGCGCCCGCAATTATTGATTTTTACGCGGACTGGTGTCAACCGTGTAAAATGGTTGCTCCCATTCTTGAGGAACTTTCTGATCTGTATGGAGATAAACTTCATATCTATAAAGTCAATACAGAAAATGAACAGGAGTTAGCATCCGTATTTGGAATAAGAAGTATTCCGTCTATACTCTTTATTCCTAAAAATGAACAACCGCAAATGGCTGTCGGCGCACTCCCACGGGAAAGCCTGGTTAAAGCGATAGACGAAGTGCTGGGTGTAAAAGTTCCGGCATAAGAATCGTATGTAAATGAATTAAAGCAGATCGGCTGTGCCCGATCTGTTTTTTTTTATGATAATTTTGCGTAGAGATCGTATTCTGTTGCATCCACAATGGTCATGTCGTAAAAATGACCTTCTGTAAGAATCTTATCAGTAAAAACACTGTTATCAATATCCGGTGAATCGGCATACGTCCTGCCGGATGAAATACTGTTTTTCTCATCAACTTTGTCGATAAGCACTCTGACATTGGTTCCTACCAGTGTATGATTTTTAGACAGGGATATATTCTGTTGGAGCTCCATGATCCGGTTAAACCGTTCTTCTTTAATTTCAGCAGGAACATTATCCGGCAGTTGGGCAGCAGTTGTGAATTCTTCTTCGCTGTATTTAAAAACACCCAGTCTGTCAAAGCGAAATGATGAGATAAAATCCAGCATTTCGTTGAATTCACTATCGGTTTCAGTAGGAAAGCCGGTAATCAACGTTGTTCGCAATGCCACATTGGGGATTATATTCCTGGCACGGTTGAGAACGTTTTTTACTGATTCAGTTGATTGTCCTCTTTTCATCAGTTTAAGGATTCGGGAATTTATGTGTTGCACGGGTAAATCGAGATACGGTAGGATTTTTGATGATTTTGCCATTAATTCAAAGAGTCCGTCCGGAATATGTGCCGGATGTCCGTAATGGAGCCGAATCCACGGAATATTCAATTGTTCCATTTCTCTTAAAAGTTCCGTCAGCGTTACCTTTGGACTCAAATCAGTACCGTACATCGTTGAATCCTGAGCAATTAAAATCAGTTCTTTTACACCCTGTTCTATTAAATAGTGTGATTCCTGAAGGATATTATCAATTGTCCGGCTTTTTTGAGGTCCGCGAATTCGCGGTATGGCACAAAACGAACACTGATTGCTGCATCCCTCGGATATTTTTAAATAGGCATAATGACGGGGCGTCATAAGTGATCGCTTGTAAACCGGATCATAAGTAAAAGTGGGATCACCGGATAAATAGCGAATAACGTCAGCCATTTTATTCACCCCAAAAAAAGCATCCACTTCCGGAAGAGACTCCCGAAGTTCTTTTTCATATATTTGCGTTAAACAACCGGTTAAAATCAGCTTTTTTAATACGCCTTCTTTTTTGAGCTCTGTCACACCAACTATTAAATCGATGTTTTCTTCCCGTGCGGATTCAATAAATCCACACGTATTGATTATAATTACTTCGGCTTCATAGGGATTGTCAGTCCACTGTAAATTTGTTTTGCCTATAGCGCCTTTCATCACTTCACTGTCAACCAGATTCTTTGAACATCCCAGAGATATGATATGTATTTTCATTTGGATCCTATTAATTCTTTAAAAATTTTATGTATTATCATAAGGAGAAAACCGGAACTGAGCTTTGTTTATTTAGTCATTTCCAAATAAAGAGTCTGTATAAAGGTCGGGATCAAAAGGCAGAAGATCATCAATTTTTTCTCCCAGTCCCACAAATTTCACGGGATATCCAAGTTCTTCATGAATACTTACCAATATTCCACCCTTTGCTGTCCCGTCAAGTTTTGTGATGACTAAACCGGTTACGGGTAGGATTTTCCCAAATTCCCGTGCCTGAATAAGTCCGTTTTGTCCGACAGTTCCGTCTATTACCAGCAGGGATTCATGAGGAGCTTCCGGGATCAGTTTTTTAATAACTCTCAGGATTTTGCTCAGCTCATCCATTAAATGGGATTTATTGTGAAGTCTTCCGGCGGTGTCAATGAGAATGATATCAGTTTCATTACGGATCCCTTTTTGGATCCCGTCATAAATGATTCCGGACGGATTTGTAGCATCCGGATTCTTAATAAAATCGGCGCCAGCCCGTTTTGCCCATGTTTCCAGTTGTTCAATAGCCGCGGCACGGTATGTATCCCCGGCAATAATAAGAGATTTCTTGCCCTGGTCTGCAAAGTATTTGGCTAATTTTCCCAGGGTTGTCGTTTTTCCGGATCCGTTCACACCGCTTACAAGAAGTACAAATGGTTTATATTTTTCCGGTTGAATGGTTATATCATTTTGAGAAAATCGGTCTCGAAATTCTTCTTTTATAATATCCCGAATCTGGTCATAGCTTTTAATACTTTGTTTTCTGGACGTTGCTTCAATTTTCCGTAAAAGATTTTCAGTAATATGGGGTCCAAAATCTGATTGGTATAAAATAGCTTCAATATCGCCTAAAAAATTCTCATTAATCTTGATTTCCTTGCCAATAATTGATAAAAAACCTTCTCGAAGCCGGTTTCGCGATCGTTGAAAACCATAGTTGAATTTTTGTTCTTTGCTCTCATTTTTTTCTGAATGAAATGAATCATCCTTTTTTTTTCTGAAAAATATCATTGTTACTTGATGTCTCCGGTATCAATTTTTTCTTCCGGTGTTGATTTTATCAGGTTGACCAAATCATAAATATAGATTGCCCAACTGTAAAGCATAAGTCCGGTTGCAATATAAATGACTCCCATACCAATGTCACGCCATTCCGGTTTAAACCATAAAAACAGGCTGAGTGAAGCTACCGTAATAAAAATTTTCCCCGGGACATTGGCGCCGGTTGTTACACCGCGGGAATTATGCAGATGGAGGGCTAAAAGCGATATTGTAAAATCCCGTATAGCCAGAAGGTATAGAAACCATATAGGGTATCCCAGTTTATCGACCATAATCAACAGAACAGTAAATCCCACGATTTTATCTGCCAGCGGATCCAATACTTTGCCATAACTTGTAATGTCGTTTTTTTTTCGCGCAGCGTAACCGTCAAGCCAGTCTGAGATGACTGCAAGAGATAACCAGATAATTGATGCACGGAAATTATCTGATGACATGGCATGCACAATTGGCAGTGCCATAAATGCGCGACTGAGACTAATAATATTTGCAAGCGTAAAAAAGTAATGGGGTTTTACCCGACCTGTTCTCAGCTTATCGCGAAGCGTTCTTGCCCTGATGTTTTCCGAGTCATCCATTTTCGGTCCTTTCCAGCCACCTTTCCGCATCCAATGCAGCTGCACAACCGGATCCTGCAGCAGTGACAGCCTGACGATACACCTTATCCTGAACATCCCCACATGCAAAAACTCCTTCCACGCTGGTGTAAGTGGAATCGGGTTTTGTGATTATATAACTGGTTTCATCCATTTCCAATTGCCCCTTAAAGGGTTCGGAGTTAGGTTTATGGCCGATTGCCACAAAATAACCGGCACAGGGGATAACCTCTGTATTGCCTGTTTTAACGTTTTTTATTCGAACTCCGGTTACACCAATCTGGTTCTGTTCTCCAAGGACCTCTTCTACAGTACTGTCCCATTTTATATCAATTTTTGAATGTTCAATGACCCGTTTTGCCATGATTTTTGAAGCGCGGAATTCATCCCTGCGATGGATTACTGTCACTTTTTTCCCAAACCGTGTCAGAAAAAGTGCTTCTTCCATAGCCGTATCACCGCCGCCCACGACGACAATATCTTTATCTTTGTAGAAAAATCCGTCGCAAGTCGCACATGCACTGACACCGTAACCCCTGAGTTTCTGTTCTGATTCGAGTCCGAGATATCTTGCACTGGCACCGGTTGCAATGATCACAGCTTCTGCCTTATATAGCATATCATCATCGGTCCATACTTTAAAAGGGCGTTCGGATAGATTTACCTTATTAACTACTTTAAAAAACGTTTCTGCACCAAATTTGACTGCCTGTTTTCTAAACAGATCCATCATTTCCGGACCGTCGGTTCCTTCCGGAAAGCCGGGAAAATTTTCCACTTTTGTTGTTGTCATTAACTGGCCGCCCGGTTCCATCCCTTCTAAAACCACCGGTTTCAGTCCTCCTCTGGCAGCATAAATAGCCGCTGTAAGTCCGGCAGGACCGGATCCTATGATGATCACTTTTCTGATGTCTTCACTCATGTTATTTGATTCCCCAGCTTTTGAATTGTTTTATGGTTTGGAACACCTTTACCCTTGAATCCTGTATTTTATTTATCTTTTTATTTGAAACAGACCTGCTCTGCTGGTTACAAATTCTCGTCACATTCGAGAGAGATCATCGAGTCAATGGTTTCTCGTTTTCTCACAAGAGTAAGTTTTCCGTTTGAACGGATGAGAACTTCCGGGATTCGGGGAAATGAATTGTAATTTGCCAGGGACATGGAAGAGCAATACGCACCGGCGGCACCAAACGCCAGAAGATCACCGATTTGCGCTTCCGGAAGTTTGATGGGTTCTATCCCTTCGGGATCTCCCGGCAGCGGCGTGAAAATATCACCGCTTTCACAACAGTGTCCCACGATCACAACAGATTCTTCATGGCTGGTTTTTCTGTTTTTGGGATATAATTTTATAGGATGAAGTGATCCGTACAGCGTTGTGCGGGTTAAATCATTCATTCCTGTATCCAGTTTTAAAAAGGTATATCCGCCTTTTCCCGTGGATACTTTATCCATGACCGATGCCAGTAATATGCCGGATTCGGCCACAAGATAGGTCCCGGGTTCAATCTCCAGATTCAGTTTTCTTCCATCTTTTTCCGCAAATGACAGAAATGCTTTTTTAACGGATTCACCAACACGTTGAATATCCGTTGTTTGTTCTCCGGGTGTTCGTGCAACTTTAAAACCGCCGCCCAGATTAAGCGTATGAACCAACGGAAAGTGTTTTACCGCTTCAAGACTCAGACCGGCAACACGTTCCCACACTCCCACATCACCGCCCGAACCGATATGAGTATGGATTTTTGTGATCCTGAGCTTATGCGTTTCAGCAATTTTCTGAACATCTTTGATCCATTCATACCAGATTCCAAAACTGCTGGATAAGCCTCCTACATTGGTTCTGTTGTTATGACCTGAACCAATACCGGGATTGATTCGCACACTTATTTCACTGCCCGGGAAATCCCGGCCGAATTGTTCCAGCTGGTGACAAGATGTGGCATTAAACAGCACGCCGGATTTAAAGAGCTCTTTAATATTGTGAGGATATTCCTGGGCTGTAATTTGAATTTTATCCGGTGAAATACCGGCTGAAATGGCACGTTGAGCTTCATACCCGGAACTGGCATCAAAGTGAAGACCCATTGAATCAAACAATTTCAGTATGAATTGATTGGAATTGGCTTTCATGGCGTATCGTGCAAGGAAACCGTAGGCATGGGGAAATGATAGAATTCTTTCGATTGAATGTCTTAATGTTTGTTCATCATAAACATAAACCGGAGTCTCGATTTTGGAAGCGATCTCTTCTGCCAATGAAGCTGAAAGGAATTCAAAATATTTTTCCATTGTCATCCTGCTATTTCTACCCTGAAATATAAGACAAATTATCTTTGATTTCGAGAACTGTGGACAATTATTTGGCACTTAGCGGCCGTGTTTCATAAATTCTTGCCATGTCAGAATTAAAAAATCGATTCCTTATCATCCGGTTTTCTTCCATGGGAGATATTGCTCTCACGAATCCTGTTCTGGATATCCTGTACGATAAATATGGAAGAGGATGTGTCGATTATGTTACAAAATCACATTTTTCACCCCTGATAGAAAATCATCCGGCTGTAAATCGACTTCTTTGTCCCGGAAAATCCCTGTCGTTGAAAAACCTTCGGCAAAGTATACGCAAGGAGACATATTCCGTCATTCTTGACCTCCATAAGAATCTGAGAAGTTTATATTTAACTGCAGGGCTAAAAAATGTAAAACGTTATAAAAAAGAGATCATGAAGAGAGAACTTCTTTCCCGGTTAAAGATCTATCAGCCTCCATTTCTTCATGTGAGCCAGAAGTATATAAATACACTTTTTAAGTCGCCGAATATTCCTCAATCTTTTTTGTACTTACCGGATGAATCGGCAGTCAGAGAAGAAAATCGAGAATTTTATAATACTTTGAAGAGGAGTAAACGGGCTCTGATTCTTGCTCCCGGAGCCAGTAAACCGACAAAAATGCTGCCTATGGAGACATGGGAGCATGTTTTGGCAAGTGTAGGCGATTTATTTGATTACATTGTCGTTATTGGGAATGGACATGCCGAGTCCCGCTGGGCTGACGATGTATCCAAAAGAAACGATTTGGGGAATATGATCAATCTTACCAGCCGTCTCGAATTAGCTGAACTTATGTTATTTATCTCATTGGGGGAATATTTTGCCGGAAATGACTCGGGTCCGGCTCATATTGCAGCCATGCTTCATAAACCGACACTTGTCATATTTGGACAAACCAGCCCGGATTACGGTTTTAAACCTTTGAATAATTCAACGCCTGTCGAGCCTCCTGTCCATCTGATATGCAGGCCTTGTGGACATCTTGGATATAAATCGTGTCCCCTTGGTCATCATGATTGTATGCGGAGCATTGACAGCGAAACGATAACAAATGAAATCAAACATGGTATTCAACGAATTTCTAATATTGAAAAAACAACATAAAATCTGGTGTATTAATCACGCTTGTTTTTTATATTTTCTTATGAACTGAAACACGGGAATATTCTCAAATCATGCAAATTATATATAACTTGCTTTTGCTAATTGCCGCGCCTGTTATTTATATAGCCGGTCTTTTCTCACCTAAAATCTGGCAGGGAATCGTCGGCAGAAAAAATGTTTTGAAAAACATTGAGAAATGGCGTGAGACTATTACAGATAAACATGCTGTTATTTTAATCAACTGTGCATCGCTGGGAGAATATGAACAGGCCAAGCCGGTGATCGAAGGAATTCGCAAAAAGAGTGCAAAAGCACGAATTGCCCTTTCGTTTATTTCACCCAGCGGATATATGAATTTTAAAGAAAAATCTCTTGTGGATATCGTTTTTTATCTGCCCTATGACCTTCCCTGGACTATCCGAAAATTTCTGAACATTCTTAGACCCAATGCAATAATCAATACCAGTTATGACATGTGGGGTAATCTGATGGTCATGGCCAATAAACGGAATATTCCCCAGTATTTGATTTCTGCACGGGTGCGTTCCACCAGCAGTAAAATCAAAATCCTGACCATTCGTTTTTACAAGAAGCTGTATAAAATCTACAAGCGTATTTTTGCTGTTTCCATGGAGGATTACAACAATCTTCGCCTTCTGTTATCCAATATGGAAAATGTTATAATAACCGGAGATACGCGATACGACAGAGTTGAAGAACGATATAAAACCTTAAACAACAAGCATTTATTGCCTGTTTCATGGAAACATAAACCTGTCTTTATTCTGGGTTCCATTCACCGGGAAGATTTGCAGGTTGTATTTCCTGCAATGCAAAAGCTTGAGAACCGGTTTCCGGACCTTCATGTTGTGATTGTCCCGCATGAACCCATGAACGGGAATTATGAGGAAACCTGTAATTATTTCCCCGACACAGTTTTATACAGCCAGTTAATGCCAAAAACAAATCCCAAAAATATATTCGTCGATACAATTGGTGACTTGGCATCTCTGTATTTTTCTTCAACTTTAGCATATGTTGGGGGAGGCTTCGGAAGAAACGGCCTCCATAATGTTATGGAACCTGCCGTCGCGGGTTTGCCTGTTTTTATCGGACCCAAATGTCAGAATTCATTGGAAGCTCAGGCTCTTATCCGTGAGGGCGGTGCTTTTATAGTCAGAAATTCCGAAGAACTATACGGAATTGCTTCTGCCATAATTGATGATAAAGACCAGTATAATAAAATTGCTCAAACAGCCCGGAATTACATCACCCGTTCTCTGGGTGCTTCCGATAAAATTATCACGATCCTGAAAAATGATCAGATTATCTGATATCCGGATCAACCTGTCCCGTCAACAAACGATCCGAATCACTAACTTTACTCTGCAAAAGAATACTCTGTACCTGCTGACCGGCCATTCCGGTTCCGGTAAAACAACGTTTTTAAAGTTTCTCGGCGGGTATTTACCGTCTAATAAAATTCAGGGATCTTTTTCATTACCCAAATCAGCGTTGCTTCTTCAGAATCCAAATCATCAAATGATAACATCCACTGTAAAAAGCGAACTCCAATTTCCTTTGATTCAGCAGGGAATTTCATTACAAAGGATCAATAATAAGGTAAATGCTATAGCTGAGTTTTTTCATATTATGCCGCTTTTGGATGAAAAGCTTTGTAACCTGTCGTTTGGTGAACTTCAAACCGTCATGTTGGCAACGACCTTACTGATACCTGCTGATTTGTATCTGCTGGATGAACCGACCAGCCATCTGGATCCTATGATGTCGGATAGAATGTTTCAGTGGATTCGCATGGAGGGAAAAAACAAAATTTGTTCATGGGTTATTGCATCTCAATACCCTGATGAATATTGTTATGCAGACCGGGTTTTAATCTTTGAAAATCTGTCTTTGATACAGGATGTTCCTGCCGGTGATTATCCCGGATTGAAAGAATCTGAATCACGGTTTAACAGCCATGAAACGCTTCAATATTAGTATGGAATCGAAACATGATTGTATACCCTTTCAATTTTAAAATAAATGATGTCAAAACTCTGATTAATGAAAATCAAATTGATTTAAGTCCGTACAGAATTACAGGACTCTGTGGACCCATTGGTAGCGGGAAGTCTACGTTTATCAGACTCCTTGTGGATTATACGTACAGGGACCTGAAGATTTTCAGTTCATACGGATTCAGTGCATATTTGTCGCAGGATTTAACGCGTTTATTCACCGGCAATACCGTTAATAGTCTCATCGCATTATATCAGGATGACCGCTTTGAAGTGGGACGTTATTTTCAAATTGATAATTTCGAACGCTATATGCAATTATTGGATTTCCCCGGAAAGGACAGATATAATGAATATCTGACGGATTTTTCTGAAGGGGAAAGGCAGAGGTTAGCCATTGCTCTTACGGCTGCTTCATCTGCAGGGACAGTAGTCTTCGATGAACCGACAACGGCATTGAATAATAAATACCGGCAGCGGTTTTATACCATTGTCAAAGAAATATCGCACAATTCCAGAATTTTTATAATATCCCATCGCATCAATGACATTTTAGCTCTATGCGATTCCATAATCTGGTTTAAAGGTCTGCATATTGTCAAAGCCGGACCTATAGAATCCATGATTAAATTTCCTGAACTGGTCAACCATTATTTTAATGTTAAAAGGATGAAAAAGAGAGCTGAGCTTGAGCTCGCTGCGCTCGCTGTTCAAGAGTTCAAGGGTTCATGAGTTCATGGGTTCAAGGGTTCATGGGTTCATGAGCTCAAGAGTTCATGGGTTCAAGAACCACTTTGAAGGCTAATTGCCTGACAACTGACGACTGACCGAACCATAAGCGTGAATTAAAAGCATAATTGGTTATTCACTCGAACCAGAAAAAACCCTTAACGACCATGAAACCATCTAAATGCAACAAACGCAGTCAACCGGAACACAATCATATCAACTGAAACAAAATCANNCACCCTACTGACTACCGGCTACTGATTGGGGGTGGTCAGTGGTTAGTAGCCGGTAGCCAGGTGGGGGCAGGTATGGCGTTTATAAAATATAGAAATTATAATATTAATTTGCACAATGTAGAAAACCGGAGTATTTTATCCCCCGGGGCGGGGGAGGTTATCTTACCAAAATCCTATATCTGACTTTCATTATTACATATCAATCAGATCATAAACAATTCCTCAATCGAATCCAACCAATCAAATCAATCCAGTCAATCGTCCGTTGATATTCAATCCCCACTACGTGGGGTTCAATCACCTCACGTTGTTCGGTGCTCAATCGCTGCTTCACAGCGTTCAACATCTTGAACATCGAGTTATTCACTCGAACCAGAAAAAACCCTTAACGACCATGAAACCATCTAAATGCAACAAACGCAGTCAACCGGAACACAATCATATCAACTGAAACAAAATCAACGCACCCACCTGACTACCGGCTACTGACTACCGGCTACTGGCTACTGGACTGTCCACTTCCCCCTGATTTCCAATTATTGACTTTCAACTACCAACTCAAGATTAAAACCTCTAAATTTAATCTTGATTAATTTCCCATTCGGAGGAATCATGACAATATCCCGTGAAGATGTCCTTCACATTGCCAAACTGGCTCGCCTTAACCTGAGTGAAAAGGAAATCAAGACCTATTCAGGACAGCTAAGCGATATTCTGAATTATGTTCAGAAATTGGGAGAATTAAATGTTGATAATGTGGAACCGATGAAACACGTGCTGAATATGGTAAATGTTATGCGTGAGGATAAAAACCTTACTTCCCTTTCCCGGGAGGATGTTTTAAACAATGCCCCGGAACATGACGGGGAGTTCTTTAAAGTTCCCAGGGTACTGAAAGGGGAGTAGAGCATAATCTATGGATGTAATAGGAATTATTCCTGCACGAATGGCTTCAACCCGCTTTCCGGGAAAACCTCTTGTGATGATTGGCCAAAAATCCATGATCGTGAGAGTTGCTTCTCAAGCCCTCAAATCAAAAAAACTGGATCGCGTTCTGGTGGCAACGGATGATGAAAAAATTGCAGAACATGTCCGTTCTGCCGGTATCGAAACCATGTTAACATCCTCTAAACATGCAACCGGGACAGACAGGCTTGGTGAAGTTTCTGAAAGAATACGTGCAGATATTTACGTTAATATTCAAGGCGATGAACCCTTTATAGAACCCGGACTGATAGATGCGGTTGTGTCCGGATTGAATGAAAATCCTCAATGGGATGTTGTAACAACTGCTTCACGGTTTATGACTTTGGAGGATTGGCTCAATCCCAACCGGGTTAAAGTCTTATGCTCAGATTTGATGGATGCTTTGTATTTTTCCCGGCAACCCGTTCCATATACGAAAGCAAAACAGATTCCCCCCAACGTCTATTGCCATCAAGGTTTATATGCTTACAGAGAAAAAGCATTGAACACGTTTAAAATGCTATCACCCCATCCTGTAGAGATTGAGGAATCTTTGGAACAACTCAGATTGCTGATGACCGGTTTCAGGTATGGCGTTATTCTGTCCGGACATGAATTTCTGTCCGTTGATGTTCCCGAAGATCTGGATCGGATAAAACAGTGGATGAATAAAAAACATATTCAATAAATTTTAGGATGAACATGGGAATCTCAGAAAATACAAAATTCATATTCGTTACCGGAGGCGTTATTTCAGGCTTGGGAAAAGGCATTTCTGCGGCATCGGTTGCCTATCTTCTGAAAGAAAGCGGACTGCGTGTTACCATCCAGAAATTTGATCCCTATCTGAACGTTGATCCCGGAACCATGAGTCCGTTCCAGCACGGAGAAGTCTATGTTACAGAGGATGGAACGGAAACAGACCTGGATTTAGGCCATTATGAGCGATTCCTGGATCAAAATATGTCCAGACATAATACGTGTACATCGGGACAGATATATAATTCCGTCATTGAAAAAGAACGGAAAGGGGATTATCTCGGTGCTACGGTTCAGGTTATTCCCCATATTACCAATGCTATACAGGAAAAAATCACACGTATTCTGGAGAATAACAATTACGATGTTGTGATAACTGAAGTGGGTGGAACGGTCGGTGATATTGAAGGATTGCCTTTTCTTGAAGCGATTCGTCAGTTTGAATTAAGTCTTGAACCGGGACAGTATGTGAATATTCATGTGACATATATGCCTTTCATAAAAACATCCGGTGAGATCAAAACAAAGCCCACCCAGCATTCCGTGAATAAACTTCGTGAAATCGGTATTTATCCGGATATAATTTTGTGCCGAACGGAGAGTCCCATGATGGATACGCCTACGCGTGAAAAAATCGCTCTTTTCTGCAATGTGCGCCGGGAAAGTGTCCTTGAATTGTATGATGCCCCCACCATTTATGAAGTCCCTCTTGTTTTACACCGTCAGCAATTTCTTAATGTTATTCAAAAGTATTTGAAAATTTCTTTGCCGTCTGAGGTTAATACTGAAATTCTCCGGGATATTGTTTACCGGATAAAAAATCCTTCCGATTATGTCAATATTGCAGTTGTTGGAAAATATACAGGTCTGGCAGATGCTTATAAAAGTATCTGTGAATCCTTTGTTCATGCCGGTGCAGAAAATGATGTGAAAGTGAATATTCTTTGGGTAGAAGCAGAAAATCTTGAATCATCATCGCCGGAGCATGTGATCAATCTGTTGAAAGATGCTCACGGTATATTGGTGCCGGGCGGTTTTGGAGACCGGGGAATAGAAGGAAAAATTTCAGCAGTTAAGTTTGCCCGCGAGAACAAAATTCCGTTATTAGGGATTTGTCTCGGACTTCAGGTTTCAGTTATAGAATTTGCGCGGAATGTGGCAAATCTCCACAATGCAAACAGTACCGAATTTGATCCCCAAACATCGTATCCTGTCATCAATCTGATGAAAGAACAGAAAGATGTTCATAAAAAAGGCGGGACAATGAGACTGGGTACATATGATTGCCGGTTAAAACCCGATACGTTAGTTCATAGAGCTTATGAAAACGAAATGATTGCTGAACGTCATCGCCACCGTTACGAAGTTAATAATGAATATATCAGTGAACTGGAAAAACACGGAATGGTGTTTTCCGGCATCAATCCGACACTGAATCTTGTTGAAACGCTCGAAATCAAGGATCATCCATGGTTTGTTGCCGTCCAATTTCATCCTGAATTAAAATCCAGAGCGACAAAAGCACATCCTCTTTTTCGTGAATTTATAAAAGCTTCATATCAGTATAAAAAAAGAGAAAATATTTAAATTATGAATCCGCTTTTCATACCACCGTTTCATGCAGGGAAAGGCAAACCGCTTTTCTTTATTATGGGTCCCTGCGTGATTGAAAGTCGCAGCCATACACTCTATATGGCGGAAATGCTGACAAAAATTGCCAATGAACTCCAAATTCCATTTGTTTTTAAGGCATCCTGGGATAAGGCGAACAGAACGTCCATTCAATCGTATCGTGGTCCCGGCCTGGAAGAAGGCTTGAAAATTCTGAAAGAAGTCCGGGAAACATTTCATATGCCGGTTCTTACCGATGTTCATGAGGTTTCGCATGTCGACACCGTTGCAGAGGTTGTGGATATTCTTCAGATCCCGGCTTTTCTGTCCCGCCAGACTGATTTGATTGCTGCTGCAGCAAAAACCGGTAAGATCGTGAATATTAAAAAAGGACAGTTCCTTGCCCCCGGAGATATGAAAGAAGCCGTAAAAAAATGTGTGGATTCTGGTAATGAAAATGTTATGCTTACAGAACGGGGCGTAAGTTTTGGTTATCACAATCTGATTTCTGATATGCGAGCTATACCGATGATGCAGGAATTGGATGTTCCTGTCATTTTTGATGCAACCCATTCAGCCCAGCTCCCCGGCGGCAGGGGTTCAGAAACGGGCGGGATGAGATCCTATATTCCGCATGTGGCAAGAGCAGCCGTCGCTGCCGGTGCGGACGGAATTTTTATGGAAGTTCATCACGATCCGGACAGGGCTCTGAGTGATTCTGCTACCCAGTGGCCTCTTGATAAAGCTTATAAACTGATAGCAGATCTTAAAATAATCGCTGCTATTGTCAGAGAATAAACAATCATGACGAATGAACTTGTTGAACGGATAAAAAAAATAAAACTGCTGATCACTGATCTGGATGGTGTTCACACCGATGGATCTTTTTATGTGAGCGGGATGGGAGAATTTAAACGCTTTCACGCATCTGACGGTGCTGCCGTGGTGCTGGCCCGTCACGCAGAATTGCCCATAGCAATTATATCGGGAAGAGCATCCCACGCTACTCAGCAGAGACTAAAAGACCTGCAAATACCAGAAGACCTGGTGTTCGAAGGATATATGAATAAAACGATTCCCTATGAAAAACTGTTGAAAAAGTTCAATGTTACCGATGAAGAAGTGGCTTATGTAGGCGATGATTTTATTGATGAACCTATCCTGAAACGGGCCGGTGTGGCTTTTTCTGTTCCCAATG